>JBDTVJ010000050.1:0-21672 GCA_040007275.1 Terracoccus sp. | reverse complement strand
GCCTACGTGCACAACCTCTACGGCCTGACCGAGGTGACGTCCGAGTCGCACGCCGTCCCCGCGAGCCGGCGGGCTCCCGTCGACCCGACGAGCGGCGCGTTGTCGGTCGGACCGCCGGTGAGCGGCTTCTCGGTGAGCGTCGTCGACGAGGACGGGCGCGACGTGCCCGTCGGTGAGACCGGTGAGATCGCCATGGAGAGTGCGAGCGTCGTTCCCGGCTACTGGAACAAGCCCGACGAGACCACGGCCGCGATTCCCCACGGGCGCCTGCTCACGGGAGACGTCGGGTTCATGGACGAGCAGGGCTGGTTCTACATCGTCGACCGCAAGAAGGACCTCATCATCGCCTCCGGGTTCAAGATCTGGCCGCGAGAGGTCGAAGACGTGCTCTACGCGCACCCGGAGGTGCGTGAGGTCGGCGTCGTGGGCGTTCCCGACGCCTACCGCGGCGAGACCGTGGCCGCGTTCGTCAGCCTGCGCGCCGAGGCGACGGTGACCTCAGCGGTTCTCGTCGACTTCTGCCGCGAGCGGCTGGCGGCCTACAAGTGCCCCGCCGAGGTCACGGTGGTCGAGGAGATCCCGAAGAACCCGAACGGCAAGATCCTTCGTCGCGAGCTGCGCAAGCGCGCCGTGGGCTAGGCGGGGCGCTGGCAAGATGAGCCTCATGAACTCCGAAGTGCCGCTCAGCGTGCGCACGCCCTCCCTGCTCGGCGAGTACCTGCGGGCCCGGCGTCTCGAGATCGCGCCCGAGGCGGTCGGTATCCAGCGGGCGAAGGGCCGGAACCGGGTGGGCCTGAGCCGATCCGAGGTCGCCGATCTGGCGAACATCTCGGTCGCCTACTACGACCTCATCGAGCAGGGCCGCGACCTGCACCCGAGCGGCTCGGTCATCGACGGCCTCGCCAGGGGCCTGGGCCTGACCGCTGACGAGCGCACGCACCTGCGCGAGCTGGCCACCGGAGCGAAACCGCGCCGCCGGGCCGAGCCCGCTGAGCTGACCGACGAGCTGGCGGAGCTGCTCGACTCCCTCGACCGAACCCGGCCCACGTCGTGGGCGCCCGGTGGGATGTGCTCGGCTCGAACCACACGGCCCGCCAGCTGTTCAGCGACTGGGAGGCCAAGCGCACCAAGCGCGAGCGCAACCTGCTCTGGTTCTACTGCTGCGACCCGGCCGCGCGCAGCCTCTTCGTCGACTGGGAGCAGGAGGCCGCCGACCAGCTCGCGCTCTTCCGTGAGGCGTACGCCCGGCATCCGGACGACCCGTCGTTCAAACGAATCCTGGACGAGATCTTCAAGAGCAACCCGGCCGCCGTCGACTGGTGGGAGCGTCACGACAACGACCCGACCCGTGGTCGTACCAAACGGATCCGGCTCGCGTCGGGTGAGGTGGTCAAGCTCAACCAGCTGGTGCTGCTTGTGTCGGACACGCCCGACATCCGCGTCATCAGCTACTTCGCGGATGCCGACGGCGACCTCGACGACGTGAACTTCGACGACGAGGAGTGACCAGACGGGGTGATCAGGCGCAGGGAATCATCGCGCTCACGGTCGTTCCATTGCCAGGAGCCGACGCGACGTCGAAGCTGCCACCCAGGGTGAAGACCCGATCGGCGAGGCCACCGAGCCCGCCCTGGCTCGAGACTGTCGCACCGCCGCACCCGTTGTCGCAGACACTCACCGCCAAACGCCTGTCAAGATGCTGGATCGTCACGTCCACGCGGTTTGCGTCAGAGTGTTTGATGGCGTTCGTCAACGCCTCGGACACAAAGAAGTACGCCGTGGACTCAACCTCCGGCGCCAGTAGTTCGAGCCGGCCCAACGTGGTCGTTTCAGTGCAGATCGGCATCCGGTCGGCCAGGTCGCGAACGGCGGCGGCCAGCCCTCGTTCGATGAGCGGTGACGGCATGATGCCCGTCACCAGCTCGCGGAACTCAGTGAGCAGCCCGATAAGACCATCTGCGATTCGACCGGCCGCCTCGGCCACGTCGGGGTTGGTGGCCTGCAGGCTGAGCTCGCGCGCTGACATCCCCAGCACCACGATGTGCTGCTGCGCCCCGTCGTGCAGGTCTCGTGCGATGCGGCGGCGCTCACTGTCGGCCGCCTGCAGCAGCCGCAGACCAGACTGGTGCAGCTCATCAGCGGTGAGCCGCAGATCAAGCAGCGTGGCCCGCTGCTCGGCGTCAAGACGCTGCTGGTCCATCGCCATCGCCACGACTCCGGCGAGCACATCGAGCGCCGAGTCGTCGGCCAGCAGAGCCTCGTCGTAGACGATCGCACCCACGACGGAACCGTTGTACGTCACCGGCCGGGTCCGTCGCGCGCCTGGGGGCCCGGGAGCCACCACGGGTCGCCCGTGCTCGTCAACGTACCCGCTGGCGTCGTGACGCCGGTAGAGCACGGAGGCGCGCGGGTCACCCAGCGTGTGGGCCACCGCCGCACTGAGCTGGGATGCCGTGGGCGGAACCCGGGTGAAGAGCTCCACCATCTCCGTGACATCGCCGTCTCGACCGAACGACCCGGACAGCAGACCGACGAGAAAGGCCACTGGCAGTCCGGCGATGGCCACCAGTTCCACCGTCACCAGCACGATCTCGGCTGCAGGATCGGTGTCACCGAGCTCGAAGAGCACGGCACCGACGATGAGGATCGGAGCCAGTACCCGGTACCAGACCAAGGGGCCGAGCCGGCGGCGTGCGACCGGGTCGGCCCGCACGGCCTGAGCCGCGACGATCACCGCCGACGCGGCCATGGTGAGAAGGCCGACCGTCGACTGCCCCAACGCGGCTACCGTCAGGAACGGGCCCGGCCCTTGGTCGATCACGGCCAGCGGACCGTCGCCGACCAGGTACAGCGGAGCCTCCATCACGGTGCACGCGAAGTAGGCCGTGCCCACCACCGCACGCGACACCCGGCCGCCCACTCGTCCAGAGGGAAACGCGAGCAGCAGGTGCACGGTCATCGCGAGCGGAACGGTGGCAGTGACGACCGCCAGCGTCGACAAGGCCGGCACCGGCACATCGGCCAGGCCGGACAGCCAGATGGACAGGCCCGTCAGGAGCAGCAGCACACCGGTGTGGTTGTGGGGGCGAAGTCGCCACGCGACGAGGCCCGCGACGAAATAGAGCCCGGCGACGCCGAACAAGACCAGCGCCGCCACGGCAGGAGTGTTCGACATGGTGGGCACCAACGAGATGCCGACCGACAGCAGCACGGCCGACAGCGTCGCGACGACCGGCAAGGTCGACGAAAGCTCGGAGTGCTCGAACCGCCTCACGAGAGACAGGCTTCCCATGCTCAGCAGCGTGCCCCCCGGTTCGCCCGAGCACATTGGGGAGAACCCCAAACCCTTCCCTAGCCTTTTCGGAACAGGCCTTGCTCGTGGGCAGCGGTGAGGAGCCCGGGCAGGCCCGCGCGACCGGGGATCTGCAGCTTGCGGTAGGTGCTGGACAGATGCACCTCGACCGTCTTGGGGGTCACGAACAACGCCTGCGCGATGTCGTGGTTGCTTCCCCCGGCCGCGGCGAGATCCGCAACCCTGCGTTCGCTCGGTGTCAACGACGCGACCCCGGTCAGCTTGGTGCGACGGGGACGGCCGCCGCAGGTGGCCAGCTCGGCCAGGACCCGGGTAGACAGGCCGGCTGCCCCACACAACGTCGCCAGCTCCAGGGCGCGGCGCAACGGTTCACGAGCGTCGGCAGGTCGGCGCGCTCGACGGAGTGCGACCCCGAGGGCGGCGAGGGCCTTGGCGTGTTCGAGCCGCGACGCGGAACCCTCGGTGACCTCGACCGCCTCACAGAGCAGGTCCAGCCCGCCGGTGCCCACGACGGTGCCCAGCACCCGCAGCGTCTGCGCGAGCGCACCGGGCACGCCCCAGTGACGAGCGTGAACCAGTTCCTGTTCGAGCAACGCGATGGCCTCGTCGGGTCGGCCCAGTCCGTGCAGGGCCCGAGCCTTGAGCGAACGCCAGGGAGCCCACATGGGGTTCACCATCGTGACAGCCTGCATTGCGGCGTAGGTGTCGGCCCCCTGGTTGGCCGCCTCGAACCTGCCCTCGGCCAACAGCAGCTCGACCTCACCACGCAGCCACAGGCTCTCGACGGCGGGGCTGGGCAGGCCCCGGTTGCTCAGCACCGACCGCGCCCCCCCGAGGTCACCGCGCTCGACCAGTACATGACACAGGACGGCCCTCGCGTAGCCGGTGTTCGCGGGAGAGTGCTCACTGGAGGGCGGGTCCTCCTGATCAGCCAACCAAAGGGTCTGCTCTGCTTCGACGAGCTCCCCACGCATCATCCAGATCCAACCGAGCAGCACGTGCTGCCCGCTCAGGGCAAACATTGATCCGCTGCGGTGCGCCTGGGCACCGGCACGCTCGAGAACGCTCACGGCGTCGTCGCAGTCGGCCAAGCCGAGCACGGTCACCGCCACACCGGTCATGAGGGCTGGGTCGGTGGCAATCAGCTGCCCATCGCGCAGCGCCGACCGAGCCAGGGCGACGCACTCAGCCGCGCTCCCGCCGGTCAGCGCCCAGTGCATGGCCACGACGGCGGTCAGCATCCGCGCACCGGGCCCGTCCCCCGACACGCCGGCACGGGCCTGGACGAGCCGACGCACAGCTGCGGGGCCCGGCGCACCGTAGGCCACCGGAAACAGTTCCACTGACTCGAGCGCCTGGCGCAGGTCGGCCTGCTCCGGTGGAAGCTCGGCCACGCCGGCCTGGGCCGCGCCCACCGCCTCGTCGAGCGGACCGGTGATCAGAAGAATCCTGGCCAGAACCTGACGCGCGGCTCCTCGCCGCACAGGGTCGGCCAGGCTGACGACCGCGGCGCGCAGGTGATCGACCGAACGGGTGCGTTCGTTGACCAGCGACTCGGCAGTGCCCAGCTCGAACAGCACCTCCGCACGCTGCTGTCCCGGAAGCGGCTCCAGCAGCGCTCGCGTCAAGAAGGCCACTGCGCTGTCCTCGGCCCCACGGCGCACCGCTGCGCGGCCCGCCCTGATCAACGCGTCCGCGACCCACTCGTCGCCGCGAGGTGAGACGAAGAGCAGGTGCCCGGCCACCTGTTCGCTGGACAGACCGGCATCCCACAGCAGCCTCGCGGCCCGTGCGTGCTGCTTGTCCCGCTCGGCAAGGCTCAGGTCGTGGTAGACGGCGTCGCGAACCAGCGGATGCACGAAACCGGTCGGTTGGTCTGGGCGCAGGATCTCGGCCGCGACCAGCGCACGGATGGCGGCCGTCACCTGGTCCTCGTCGAGACCCGCCAGCGCAGCAACGACCACTCGGTCGGCCTGACGGTCGGCCACGGCGACAGTCCGGGCCACGGCGAGGGCGTCGGCCGACAGCCTGGCCAGCCGCAGCAGCACCGTGCGCCTGACCGCCGTGGGGCCGATCTTGCGGATCTGTCTGGTGTTCGCGTCGACCGGCGACACACCCTCGACGCCCAGCGCCCGCAACAGCTCGCTCAGCAGCAAGGGGTTGCCGGTCGTCGCACGTTGGCATTCGCTCGCGAAGGCTGGGTCAGGTGACCTGCCCAGCTGCTCCTGTATGAGCCCGAAGACCGCCTCGTCGCTCAGGGCAGCCGGACGGATCGTCGTGCTGGCTGACTCGGAAACAAGATGCCACGACAGGGCAGCGTTGCTGCCTTGGGGTGTATCGCTCCCCACCCTCGCTGCGGCAATGACCAATACCGGCAGCTGGTCCAGGCGCCGTGCCAGGTAGTCCAGGAATCGCAGTGACGAGCCGTCACACCACTGCAGGTCGTCTACCACGAGCAGGAGCGGTGTCTCGAGGGAGGCGTTGACGGCCAACCAGTAGAGGCCGTGCAGAGCGGCGAACGAAACCCGTGAGTCGTCTGGAGTCTCGTCCACGGATCCGAAGACGCTTGCCGCTGCGCCTGCTGCGCCGGACAGCCATCGCCCACGAATCTGCGGATCCGCCAGTGTCCGCTCGAACAGCTGCCGAGCGATGCCGAACGGGAACTGCTGCTCCAGCTCACCACCCCGGGCCGTCAGCACCTGAAAACCTGCCGCGCTGGCCAACGTCTGGGCCTCGCCCATCAGTCGGCTCTTGCCGATTCCAGCCACGCCCTCGACCAACGCCAGCCGGCCCGCCCCCGCTGATGCGTCAGCGATCAACCCTGTCAGCGCGGCGATCTCGCGTTCGCGCTCCCACAGCCCAACGCTGCCGACCGCACCGGCGATCGGCACCCCGTCAGATGTCGACTGCGCCACGGGTTCATTGTTGCGCACACGGGGTGGTCATCGTGGGTGGAATCGGGCGCATCGGTCACGGTGGGGTGTTCGCGTCGCTGCCGCCGGCCTCGATACCCCTGGCTCTTCTACCCCGGGCCGGCGTCGACCCCGCGTCGGCGTCCGTCCGTTCGACTGTTGCCGAAAGGTCGCTTTCGGGGCCAGGGCCGGTGAGGTGACGGTCCAGACCGGAGAGGAGACCGAGCCAGCCGGTGAAGTCGAAGGACGGGTGCGTGGCGCAGCCGATCCGTCCTCGCGGCACACCGTCGTCATCGACGACGACGTCGATGGTCAACCGCAGTCTGCGGGTTGCCATGACGCCAGGTCCACGGTCATCGTCCGCTTCCGAACCTTGCTGGTCGGAGTCGTGTTGGAGCCCGTCACAGCGGTGCCCGCGCTCGAGGCAGAGGGGGTGCCCGAGGAGCCGGCGCTCACACCGGTCAGCGCAGTCGCCGGCACCACGAGCGAGGCGAGGCACCGCAGCGACGGCCTCCCTGTCGGTCGATCCGTCATGACGTCATCCCCTCTGCTACTGCTAGCTGGTGTTTCCACGCTAGGGACTCGGAGGCCGTTGGGCTGTGGGCCTAGGTCTAGTCTTTGACCGCTCCGCGTACTCCATGAGGGCCGGACTCCCGCCCGGAGGCTGGGCCGACGACGCCGGCCGCTTGACGGCATCCGACGAAGGCCCCTGTCTGGTCCGCCGACCCGATGGACCCAGGTCCCTGCCGATGAGGCGACCTGGGTCTATGGGCGCCGGCAGGGCTGGGGGTCACGCTCAGGTCATGGAAACCTCCTCGCCTCTTTCGTCATCGTCGGCGATTGGCCGTCGTCCGTTACTGAAGGGTCTCGGGCTGGTGGGCGCCGTGGTCGGTGTCACCGGCTTGACCTCGTGTTCGTCGTCGGATGCCGCGGGCAGCGGGTCGACGACTCCGGCCGGTACCTCGGCGCCCCCGCCGGCCGCTGCCGCAGGATCGGGAGAGATCACCGCGGCCGGGGTGCAGCGCGCGCTGGCCGCGCTACCGGCGATCATCGCCAAGAACATGAAGAAGACCGGTGTGCCTGGCATGGCGATCGCGGTGGTGTACGACGGGAAGGTTCGCTACCTCAAAGGTTTCGGTACCCGACAGGTCGGCAGAGTCGGCGCTGTCACCGCCGACACCGTGTTCGCGTTGGCTTCGGTCTCCAAGCCGCTCAGCTCGACCGTGGTCGCGGCCACCCTGAGCAAGAAGCTCAGCAAGGCGGGCTGGGACGACCCGGTGGCTTCCTTCCTGCCGGGCTTCACCCTCGCTGACCCCTGGGTCGGCGAACACGTCACCGTCGCCGACTTGTTCTCGCACCGAAGCGGCCTGCCTGACCACGCCGGCGACCTGCTCGAGGACCTCGGGTACACCGGTGAGGAGGTCATCGCCAAGCTGGCTCAGTTTCCGCTGAGTCGCTTCCGTGACAACTACGAGTACACGAACTACGGCCTGACGGCGGCCGCCGAGGCAGTGGCCGCTTCAACCGGTCGTTCGTGGCCGGCGTTGGCCAAGCGCGTGCTCTTTGACCCGCTGGGCATGAACAGCAGCAGCTTCACCTTCACCGACCTGCAGAAGGGGCCCAACTGGGCGGCACTGCATCGGAAGGAGAAGGGCTCGTGGACGCCCGTGCTGTCGGGGAACTACGACGGTCAGGCCCCGGCGGGCGGTGGCATCTCCTCGGTCCGAGATCTGGCCACGTGGTTGACCATGATGCTCGCTGAGGGGACGCCGGTCACGGGCCCTGAGCAGCTGCAGAGGGTCTGGCTGCCCCACCAGGTCAAGCCCGGCCTGCCCAAGATCGGTGATCCCGCCTCGTTCTACGGCCACGGGTGGAACGTGAACTACGAACCCACGGGCGAGCTGCGTCTCGGACATTCGGGGGGCTTCGGCCGCGGGGCCGCTACCGCCATCACGCTCTATCCTTCGAAGAAGCTCGCCATCGCGGTGCTGTCCAACTCCAGCCCGCTGGGCATGCCCGAGGCGATCACCGTCGAGTTCACCGACATCGTTCGCTACGGAAAGTCGAAAGAGGACGACTGGCTGTCCGTCATCGCCCCGTTCGTGGCAGAGAAGGTAACCGAGGACCAGAAGAAGTACTCGAAGCCGGCGACGAAGCCGGCACCAGCCCGGCCCCTGACCGCCTACGCGGGTACCTACCTGAACAGCCTCTACGGACCGATGACGGTGTCCGTGAGCCAGGGTGGCCTGAGATTCACGGTCGGCCCAGCCGGCGAGTCCTTCCGGCTGCGCCACTACAGCGGCGACGACTTCTTCTTCCGGACCACCGGCGAGGGCGACTCCGGGCTGTCCGGGGCGAGGTTCGCGGCCTCATCAGGGCGGATCGCGTCGCTGTCGGTCAACGCGTGGAACGCCCAGAAGCTGGGTACCTTCATTCGAAGGTAGGAGGGGGTGCCCATGAGTCTCACCGACCGGTGGGTCGAACCGTCGGGGCAGAGGACGGCCGATCTGCGGCAGGCTTCGCTCAACCGTGCAGATACGGGCACACTGCTCCCATGCTCGCCACCACGTCACGGCCGCTTCACGGGCACCACGTCAGCGCGGACGGCACGCCGATGGTGGGAGGCCCCTCGTGCAGATTCTGATCGGTGAGGACGAAGCCCTGCTGCGGCACGGGCTGACGCATATCCTGGAACACGCCGGACATGACGTGGTGTCTGCTGGTGACGCCGTCGAGCTGCTCCAGAAGGTCGACGAACGCCACCCGGACCTGGTCATCACCGACATCCGAATGCCCCCCAGCTACACGGACGAGGGACTGCGCGCCGCACTGCGCCTTCGTGCCGATCACCCGGACATCGCCGTCGTGGTGCTCTCCCAACACGTTCAGCGCAGCTACGCGGTGGAGCTGGTCGCCGGCAACACCGGGCGGGTGGGCTACCTGCTCAAGCAGCGCATCGCCGACATCCCCACCTTCTGCGCCGACCTGGAACGCGTCCGGGCCGGCGGCACAGTGCTCGATCCGGAGGTGATCGCGCTGATGATCGCCCGGGCCGACCGCGACCACGCCTCCGTACGACGGCTCACCCCACGCCAGCAGCAGGTTCTTGCCCTGATGGCCGAGGGACGCACCAACGCCGCCATCGGACACCGGCTGTCGATCACGGACAAGGCGGTCGTCCAGCACGTGTCGCACATCTATGACCAGCTGACGCTGCCGCCCAGTAACGACGATCACCGCCGCGTGCTGGCCGTCATTCGCTACCTGTCGCGTTAGCCACCGGGGGCCGCCCCACCGCGCAGCCTGACGAGCAGGGGGGGCACATGAACGACGAGGCCGCACCGGTGAGACGCGCCACCGCGCACCAGGGGTCGAGCGCGTCACGCAGCTCTCTCTGGCTCACTGTGCTCGTGGTCGGCCTCGGGCTCTTCGAGGTGACCAGGCGCGCCGCACTGGCCACCGACAACCCCCGGCTGTTGCCGGCCATGGTGCTGTTCGGAGCCCTGGTCGTGCCGGCGTCGTTTCTGTGTTTCGTGTGGGGCCAGCACATCAGGCACGACGTCACGGCCATGACCGCCCTGAGCGTGGCCACGGTAGGGGGCTGCCTCTCAGTGGCCACGGCAGCCGTGCTGGAGAACGCTGCCCTGAGAGGCGACACCTTCGGCGCTCGTGGCGAGCTTCCGCTGGTGGCCGTCGGGGTGCTCGAGGAGGGCGCCAAGCTGACCGTGACGGTGGTCGTACTGCTGATCGTCGTTCCCCGGACTGCCGTGAACGGGTTGCTCGTCGGGATCGCGACCGGAACGGGGTTCGCGGTTCTCGAGACCCTGGGCTACGCGTTCGCCGACTACACCCAGAGCGGTGGCGGCATGGTGATGATGGAGACGGACCTGCTGTTTCGAAGCGTGGTCACCCCCGCGACCCACGTCGCGTGGGCCGGGCTGACCGGGTGCGCCCTCGGGTACGCCGCATCCCGCTGGCGGCGCCTTGTCCCGACGCTGCTCTGCCTCGGAACCTTCGGGCTGGTTGTCGTTCTGCACACCCTGTGGGACAGCCCCGGCGGCACCACCGCCTACGTTCTGCTCACGGCCCTCGGCCTCGCGCTGCTCGGCGCCGTCGTCAGGATCCTTCGCCGACACCCGCCCTCCCGTTGAGGACCGGGCGTCGCGACGTCGTGGTGTCTACTCCCGCCCGCCGACGGACGACCCAGGTCTATGGCCAGCGCGGGTCTGCGGAGTCAGGCTGGGAACGCCGGCATCAGCACCGTGTACGACCTCATCGAGACGGGTGGCCGGTTGCCCCGGACGTCTGCTGAAGCAGACCCGGCGAACTGGGAGGTTCTCATGCACAAGCCGTTTCGCCGTTCCAGCCGCACTGTCTTCGTCTCGGTGACCGTCGCGGCCACCGCGCTGCTGGGCCTGCCTGCCTGCAACGGCACGCTGCATCCGGCCGCGATCGGAGGTGCGGCACCGACCTCTGTCCGCCCGTCCGCAGACCCGGCCGTGGGTGTCGGGGCGGCGGCACAGCAGCTGGGCGGCGAGCAGGACGAGCCGTTCCTGGACGAAGCTGACCTGACCGAGGCCGAGAGGTCCTACTCGAGCGACCAGCACGTATACGGAAACGTCATCGCGGTGGACGGGCTTTCCCTGCGCGGTGGCTGGTTCGCCCCCACGAACCGGTGGAGCACCGCGACGCGGCCGCCGTCGACCATCGAGACCGGGAGCGCCAAGCGGGCCGAGGTGAGCGGCGTTCGGCCGGGCATGCTCATGACCTACCAGATCGTCGACTCAGCCGGAGCGCCCACCAACTACTGGGTGGGGGCGAAGTTCTACGAACCGACGGTCCGCGCGGCCGAATGGGACTGCAAGATCTACATCGACGGAGACCCGCGCACCGACGGGAGCCCCACGACCCTCTCCCCGTACACGTGCACGTGGGGCAACCCGCACGGGTGGAACCCGCACCCGGGGCTGACCGTCGGGAAGGCCACCGTGATCACGAACAAGACGAAGGCGAAGCAGCTGTTGAGCAAGTACTGCGGTGTCGAGACCGGTTCTCGCGACTGTACGTTCATCCCGACCGGCTACTCCACCACCTTGGGTCCGATGGTGTTGGCCAGCGACATCGCGCACAACACGAAGGATGAGCAAGGAGAGTTCAAGGTCACGTGGGAGGACGAGAGGTCGGAAGAGAACAGCATCGCGGTCGAGCTGGGCACCGAGATCGAGATCTGGAAGATCTGGAAGATCTCACTCTCGGTGAAGTACGGCCACAAGTGGGAGACGTCCCACAAGTTCGGTCAGGAACTGTCGACGCAGGTGGAAGGCCAAGGGGTCGCCTGGTACACGCATGCCGCTCTGATGCAGACCGCGGTGGGCACCTGGGTGGTCAACGGCGACCAGCGCTACTCAATCCCCAACGTCTCTCTGAGCGCGCCGGTGGAGACGGGCGGAATGCTGGAGATCCACGGGTGCAAGTGGACCGACTTCAACATGCAGGAGAAGACGTGCCTGCAGGGCGAGACCACCAAGCTCGTGCCGCTTCGCTGACCTCCGACGAGGCGTCAGCCGACAACCCGTGATCTGCGCCTTTCGGCAGCTCACGGGTCGGGGTCGTGGCTGATCCGGCTGATTCGGGTCAACCGAGCAAACGCCCTACGCCAAGAGACTAAGGTCAGATGGCAGTGCCGGCAGGATGAGCCTCATGAACGCCGACGTGCCGCTCAGCGTGCGCATCTCGGTCGCCTACCACGACCTCATCGAACGTGGCCGCGACCTGCACTCGAGCGGCTCGGCCATCGACGGCCTCGCCAGGGGCCCGGGCCTGACCGCTGACGAGCGCACGCACCTGCGCGAGCTGGCCACCGGAGCGAAACCGCGCCGCCGGGCCGAGCCCGCTGAGCTGACCGACGAGCTGGCGGAGCTGCTCGACTCCCTCGACCGAACCCGGCCCACGTCGTGGGCGCCCGGTGGGATGTGCTCGGCTCGAACCACACGGCCCGCCAGCTGTTCAGCGACTGGGAGCATGGGGCCGCGGACCAGCTCGCGCTCTTTCGTGAGGCGTACGCCCGGCATCCGGACGACCCCGTCGTGGGGTGAGCTGGTCAAGCTCAACCAGCTGGTGCTGCTCGTGTCAGACACGACCGACATTCGCGTGATCAGCCGCTTAGCGGTTGCCAGCCCGGCGAGCTTCTACGACAGTGCTTGCTGGAAAGCGGCGACCACTCCGGAGACGTCCTTGCCGGCCTGCCCGACACCCGTCGGTACGTCTCGGTAGGTGCCGCTGCTCATGGCCACGTCGAAGACGAGCTCGCGACCGTCGGGGGCGGTCATGAACCCGGCCAGGCGCTGCACGTTGACCATCACTCGCCCGGTGGCCGTGTCGCCGTAGGCGCTGGTGCCGGTCTTGGCCCGGACGTGGCCCTTGGCCGGGCTGGTGACATCGTTGCCGGCCAGCGTGCCGCTCTGGCCGAGCACCGGTTGCCCTGCCTTGAGCGCCGCGCCCCACGGTTGGGTCTGGGTCCAGCGCAGGTAGCTCACCAGCTGGCCGGGTGGGGCGGATGCCGGGTCCGCGCCCTGCCCGTCGACGAGGACGACGTCTGCGGCCACCAGCCCGGCGTCGTCGATCATGGCTCGGATGGGTTTGAGCCCGTCCAGGCAGTCGGTGGAGCCCACGGTGACGGCGAGGAGGCACAGCAGCGTGTTGGCGCCGGTGTTGTAGCTGCTCTTCAGCACCAGGGAACCGAACGCCGAGAGCGGCGGCGAGGTGAGCTTGGCGACCTGCTGGTCGGGGGTATAGCTGCCCTTGCCCGGCAACCGATTAGCGTGGTTGGTGGCCAGCGGGTCGGCGGTGACAGTGACCCCGGCGCGCCGGAGGGCCTCGATGAACAGGGTGCGGGCCCACGACGCCGGGTCGGGAATGCGGTAGATGGTCAGTCGCGGCCCGGCATCCGCACCGATGCGGCCCGTGACCACCAGGCGCCGCGGCCGGCGCGGGTCGGGTGCTACGTGCAGCGACACGTTCGAGCCTGACTCCGTCTGCACCTGCGACACCACCTGGTAGGCGCCGGTGGCCGGGCTGGCCGCGACGGTTGCCGGGCTGGCCGCTGCGCCGGGCGTGACCGTGATGTCCAGCAGGTTGTCGTTGACGAACATCGGCCGGACGACGCCTTCTCCGCCGGCGAAGGCTTGCCACAGCCGGTCGTCGATGAGCACATCGCCACTGATCTGACGGATGCCTTTGGCCGTGACCTGCCTGGCGAGGTCGTTCAGGCCGGCAAGCGGATCGCCCTGCGGTTTCACTGCGTTGGGCGCCAGGTCGCCGTAGACGTGGTCGATGGCGGTGACACTGAACGAGTCGTCGGCTCGGCCCTTCGCGGCGTTGCGGCCGCCCATCGTCAGGTCACCGGAGGCGACCACCACCAGGTGGCCCCGCACGACGCCGTCGGCGACCGGGCCGGTGGCGTAGACGGGCGTCGTGAGCCGGCTGTCGGTGCCCATGGTCCGGTAGGCCGCACCGACCGTGAACTGCTTGGCCGTCGAGGCCGTGAACGCCATCTCGGCCGGCCGGCCGGCGAGGAGCACCTGGCCCGTCTTCAGGTCGCTCACCTGATAGATCCAGCGAGCCGCCTGGTACGCCGGCCTGGCCATGATCAGCTGCGCTGCCGCTGGAACGGTCCCCACGTACGACGAGGCTGCTGAACCCGTGGCTGAACCCGTGGACGGACCCGCCAGGGGCGGGGGCGCTGAGGAGCCGCCGGTTCGCTCACTCTCAGCGGAGCAGGCGACCGCCGTCACGGCGACCATGGCAGTGGCGAGGACTCGGTGCAGGGTGTTCATCAGACCAGAGTGGAGGGCTGCGACCGGCCCTGCCATAGACCTCGGTCGTCTCTCCCTCAAGAGTGTGACTCCTTCCCGTGAGAGGTCCTGCCCGCTGGCCACGGACCCCTCCGGAATGGGCATACCTCCTCTGCGAGTGGGGGATCCAGGTCTATCGCCGGCAGAGCAGGTTCCCGTCACGCTGGGGACAGCACCTTCCTGCACCGCTTCGGGGAGGGGGGTGTCCGACGTCCAGCCCGGTCGCTTGAGCGCACGGGGCCACGGAGATTTGGGAGGTTCCCGTGCATGTACGGTTTCGACGATCAGGCGGCGCGCCTGCGCGCTGGGCGGGTGCCAGTGCGGCGGTGGCCGCAGGTCTGGTGCTGGCCGGCTGTTCGGCCCCCGCGCCAGCAGCACCCCGGTCCACTCCGGCGACCCCCAGCGCGGCATCCTCGTCCTCGGTGCCCACCGCGATCCCTGTCGCCGTGGGGGCGCCCACCTACGCGAAGGCGCTGTCGGTCAAGATCGAGACGGCCCTGAGGCGCGATGCGGTACCCGGCGCCGTGGTTCTCGTTCGCAGCAACGAACAGGGCAACTGGACGGCCGCCTTCGGCACTCGCCAGGTCGGCCAGAACGACCCGATCACCCCCCTCGACGTCTTTCGACTGGGAGACATCACCGAGACGATGACGGCGACCGCCGTTCTTCGCCTCCAGGACCAGGGAAAGCTGCACCTCAGTGACCCGATCTCGAAGTACGTCGACGGGGTGCCGAACGGGTCCACGATCACGCTCCAGCAGCTGGGCGACTACAGCAGTGGCCTGTTCAGCTACGACCAGGACGCCTCGCTCCGGGCCCGGTACCTGGCCGATCCGCAGCGGACGTGGACTCCGCAGGAGCTGCTTCAGGTCGCCTTTGCCCACCCGGCGGCGCCACCCTCGGAGGACGACGCCTATACCAACACCAACTACATCCTGCTGGGTCTGGTGATCGAGAAGGTGACCGGCACCGACGCCGCCACGGCGTTCCGCACCCTGCTGCTGGATCCGCTCAACCTGGCGCGGATCGGGCTCTCTGGTGCCTCCGCCTCCTTGCCCGGCCCGCATCCGCGCGGGTATGTCTTCGCCCCCGACACGGCGGGTGGGGAGACCTTGACGGCGGCGCAACGATCCGCTGCGGTGGCCGGCACGCTCAAGCCGGTCGACCGCACCATGGAGAGCCCCTCGTTCGCGTGGACCGCCGGGGCCGCCTACGGCGACGCCAGCGACCTGGCCGACTTCTTCCAGGCCATGGTCGACGGGCCGTTGCTCAGTGCGGCCACGCGGGCCGAGCGCATCTCTCGGATGGAGGCGCTGGGGGCAGCTGACCCCGGCGGGGTCCACTACGGCTACGGCATCGCCAGGTACGGCACCTACCTGATGTACAGCGGCGCCGTTCCCGGCTACCACGCGCTCGTCGCCTACGACCCCACCATGAAGAACACCATTGTGGTGCTGACCAACCTGATGTGGACCCCGACCGGCGGGGCCCCTGTGGCCCGCATCTTCGCCGAGGTCAAAGCCGCTCTGGGAACGAGCACGACATCATGAGTAGAACGCGCAGGCTCACCGTGCTGAGCGCCATCGTCGCCCTGGCCGTCGCGGCGTCGGCCTCCCCCGTCATGGCCCAAGCGGCACCGCCCCCCAGCCGCGTGGCTGCTGCTGGTCTGACTGTTCCAGCGATCATGCCCGCAAGTGGAACTCGCGGCTTCTGGGTACACAACTACACGAGTAAGACGTTGAAGCTCGTCAACCTCCAGAACAGGACCGGGCAGAAGAACCGCCAAGTGCCCGGCATCGGGACCAGCTTCGAGCCTGGGACGACCCTGGAGCTCCAGCTCGACAACCTCACCACCCAGAACGACGTCAATTTGACCTTCGACGCGCTGAGCATCGACGACCAGAAGGTGGGTGGCTTCGACCTACAGGTCAGCCTCGACTGGACGGGGATCCGGTATGCCCGGCAGTTCGGCCTCCTGAACCAGGGTGTGGTCGTCGACGCAACGGCTCCGGACGTTCGCGTTTTCGATCCTGCGAACACGCGGGTCGACGGCACGAAGCTCGACAACGAGCAGCAGTCCGCGCTGGTCAGCAACCTGTGCGAAGTGGACGAGGCTATCTGCCGGTTCACCCTGACCAAGAACAGGCAGCCGACCACGAGCCGGGCGAAGGTGGTCGGCGAGCTCCAACACAACAGCACCTGCGACCCGGAGCTGTTCACCGTGGAGAAGTCGGGCACCCGGTCACTGGAGAACAGCTGGTCGATCACCGCGTCCGCGGAAGGCGGCGTCGAAGGCGTCTGGAAGACGTCGCTGTCGGCCACGTACGCCGGAAAGTACGAGGTGTCATCCTCGTTCAAGCAGGTGAAGACCATGACGCTCAGGAAGGGCCAGGCCGGCTGGTTCACCTCGGTGATCCCGGTCTGGCGCTACACCGGCACGTACGTAATCGACGTGAAGAACACGGTGTGGGCGTTCAACAACGTGACCGTCGACAGCCCACGGCCAGAGGTCACCGATGTCGCCACGGTCGCATCGGTGGTCCGCCCCCTGAGTCCGCAGGAGAAGGCCGCCTACCCCGACTCCGGCTGCGAGTCGTGATCGCCCCCGCCGTCTCAGGAGGTCACGGCAGGGTGGACGGCAGGGTGGACGGCAGGGTGGACGGCAGGGCGTTAGACGGGGTGTTAGACGGTGTCGGTCAGCGCTTGCGGGTACCGAAGAGGCTGCGGGTGATCTCGCGTCCGAGCACGGTACCGGCCGATCGCAGCATCGACTTGAACGCCGAGCTGCCGGCCACCTGCTCGATCAGGTTGGGCTCTGCCTTCGGTGCTCGGGGGGTTTTCGCCGCCGGCGCGGATGCCGGAGCCGCCGGCGGCGCGGGCGGGGCGGCATCCACCGGTGGGGTCTGGGCCTCGAGACGCCGAGCGAGCAGCTCGTAGGCCGACTCGCGGTCGACGACGTCAGCGTACTTGGCCTTGATCTGTGAGGCGGCCACGATGCCGTCGATGGTCGCCTGCGACGAGGGGTCCATGAGCGAGTTCGGCGCCTTCATCCGCGTCCAGGCCACGGGGGTCGGCACCCCCTTGGCCGACAGAACGGTGACGACCGCCTCGCCGGTGCCGAGGCTGGTCAGCAGCTTCTGCATGTCGTAGGCCGTGTGCGGGTAGGTGGCGATGGCGGCCTTGAGCGCCTTGGCGTCGTCGGGGGTGAAGGCGCGCAGGGCGTGCTGCACCCGGTTGCCGAGCTGGGCGAGCACGCCCGACGGAACGTCCTTGGGTGACTGGGTGACGAAGAAGACTCCCACGCCCTTGGAGCGGATCAGGCGCACCGTCTGCTCGATCGCGTCGAGGAAGGGCTTGCTGGCGCCGTTGAACAGCAGGTGCGCCTCGTCGAAGAAGAACACCAGCTTCGGCTTGTCGACGTCGCCTTCCTCGGGCAGGTCGTGGAACAAGTCGGCGAGCAGCCACATCAAGAAGGTGGAGAACAGCTGGGGCCGGTCCTGCACCCCGGGCAGCTCGAGGCACGAGATGATGCCGCGGCCGTCGGGCGCGGTACGGAGCAGGTCGGCCGTGTCGAACTCGGGCTCGCCGAAGAACGCCGCGGCGCCCTGGTCCTCGAAGGTGATCAGGTTGCGCAGGATGACGCCGGCGGTGGAGCTCGACAGGCCGCCGAGGTCCTTGAGGTCGGCCTTGCCCTCGTCGGAGGTGAGGTGGCTGATCACAGCGCGCAAGTCTTTCAGGTCGAGCAGCGCCAGGCCGTTCTTGTCGGCGTAGTGGAAGATCAGCCCGAGGCTGCTCTCCTGCGTGGAGTTCAGCCCCAGCACCTTCGAGAGCAGCGTCGGGCCGAAGCTGGTGATCGTCGAGCGGATCGCGATGCCGCTGCCCATGCCGCCGAGGGTGAAGAACTCGGTGGGGTAACCGGCCGCCGTCCACGGCATCCCGACGTCGGTGGCTCGCGCGGTGATCTTGTCGCCGCCCTCGCCCGGGGTGGCCACCCCCGACAGGTCACCCTTCAGGTCGGCGAGGAAGACCGGCACACCCTGCTCTGACAGCTGCTCGGCCATCAGCTGCAACGTCTTGGTCTTGCCGGTACCGGTGGCGCCGGCGACCAGACCGTGCCGGTTGAGCACGCTGAGGGGAATCTGCACGGGCGCGTCGGCGTGCGCCTGGCCGTCGATGACGACGGCCCCGAGCTTCAGTACCGGTTCCGCGCTGGCGTAGCCCTCCCGGATCTCGTCAAGCTGGGCGCTGGCGGGCTTCGAGCCTGGTGTCTCGGTCACGCCTCGACTCTATCGGCCACCGCGCAGGCATCGCTGTCTATGCTGTGCCAGTGATTTTCAAGGCCGTTGGCGACACCCGTCCGTATCCAGACCACGGTCTGGAGAGCACCATGGACTGGTCGAACGTGGCTCCCCGGGTGGTTCAGCTCGGTGAGCTCATCACGACCAAGACCACCCTTGACCTGCGCGACCTGCTCGCCGACGACTCGACCTTCTACGGTGACCTGTTCCCGCACTGCGTCGAGTGGGAGGGCCAGCTCTATCTCGAGGACGGCCTGCACCGCGCGCTGCGAGCCGCCCTGCAGCAACGCCCCGTGCTGCACGCCCGCGTGCTCGTGCTGTCCTGACCACCTCCCGAGACCCCTGAAGGAGCCCCGATGACCCAGACCCAGGACCGCGCCCCGAGCGCGTTCAGGGTGCGTCGTCAGCGTCGCTCGACCGTGGTGGTCATCGTGGTGCTGCTCGGACTCGCCGCGGCGTTCTACTACGCCTCGTCCTACTTCAGCCAGACCGCTCCAGTGCCGGTCCCGTGCACCACCGTGCCTGTCGTCGTGCCGCTCAAGCCCGGTGACGTCTCGCTCAATGTCTACAACGCGACGAACCGCAGCGGGCTGGCGGGCACCACCGCGAAGGTGGTGGGTCAGCGTGGCTTCAAGGTCAAGAAGGTGGCCAACGACCCGAAGAAGGCGTCGATCAAGCAGACGGCCCAGATCCGCTTCGGGCCGAGCGGCGCCGACTCGGCCAAGGTCGTGCAGACCCGGGTGCCGGGGTCGGTGCTGGTGAACGACAAGCGCACCGACGACAGCGTCGACCTGGTGCTCGGTGACGCCTGGAAGAAGCTCGGCGCCGAGCCGCCCGCTCCGGTCGTCACCCAAGGGGCGCCGCAGTGCCCGACGGTGACTGTCACCGGCTCGTGAGCGGGGCCGTCAGCCGCGTCCAGGTGACGACCCAGCTCGCGTCTCAGGGCGTGCTCGCCCTCCATCTCACGCTGGGTGGCGTTGACGTGGTCGGCGAACGCGACGAACTCCAGCCACCCGTCGGTTCCCAACGGCATCCGGCACCTGGAGACGGCGATCTCAGCCGGCGGCAGTCGAACCCGCCGTCTCGGGCTCGGCCATCGTCGCGACGAGGACGGCCTTGATGGTGTGCATGCGGTTTTCGGCCTGGTCGAACACGATCGAGGCCGCCGACTCGAAGACGTCGTCGGTGACCTCGAGCTCCTTGAGGCCGAACCGCTCGTGCACCTCCTGCCCGACCGCGGTGTCGAGGTCGTGGAAGGCCGGAAGGCAGTGCATGAACTTCACGGCGGGGTTGCCCGACAGGGCGAGCAGCTCGATGTTGACCTGGTAAGGCCCGAGCAGGTCGATGCGGTCGGCCCACACGTCCTTGCTCTCACCCATCGACACCCACACGTCGGTGTGCACGAAGTCGACCCCACGCATGCCGTCGGCGACGTCGTCGGTCAGCGTGACCCGGGCGCCGGTCTCAGCGGCGTACCGGTTCGCCTGTGTCACGATCTCGCCCGCGGGCCACAGGCTCTTCGGCGCGATGATGCGCACGTCCATGCCGAGCATGGCGCCCGTGACAAGCAGTGAGTTGCCCATGTTGAAACGCGCGTCGCCGATGTAGGCGTAGGTGATCTCGGCATCCGGTTTGCCGGCGTGCTCTCGCATCGTCAGGGCGTCGCACAACGACTGGGTCGGGTGCCACTCGTCGGTCAGCCCGTTCCACACCGGCACCCCGGCCCACGCGCCCAGCGTCTCGATCGTGTGGTGGGCGAAACCGCGGAACTCGATGCCGTCGTAGAAGCGGCCGAGCACGCGCGCGGTGTCCTTGATCGACTCCTTGTGGCCGATCTGTGAACCGACCGGGTCCAGGTAGGTGGTGCTGGCGCCCTGGTCGGCGGCGGCGACCTCGAACGCGCAGCGGGTGCGCGTCGAGGTCTTCTCGAAGATCAGAGCGATGTTCTTGCCGACCAGCCGGCGCTCCTCACGCCCCTCGCGCTTGGCCGCCTTGAGCTGCGCCGAGAGGTCGAGCAGGTCGCGGAACTCCTCGGGCGAGAGGTCGGTCTCCTTGAGCACGTTCCGTCGGTGCAGCGAGGCGATCGTCATGCGCCAATGCTGTCAGGTCGCACGGCGGCGGGTAAAGCACGCCCCGAAGACACGATCGGCCCCGACCGGTCAGGGTCGGAGCCTCGTGTCTTCGGCGCTGGCGGAGGATAGGGGATTCGAACCCCTGAGAGCTTTCACTCAACACGCTTTCCAAGCGTGCGCACTAGGCCACTATGCGAATCCTCCGTCGGGCACGCTACCGGAGGCGGGCAGGTCAGATGAAATCCGTCCGAGCAGTGAGGCGGGCGTGAGGCGGGCGTGAGGCGGGCGAGGGGTCGGCGACGAGCAGCCACCGGTTGCGGTTTCATCGGCGCGGGCCTTACGGCATACACTCGCTGTCGGCACCCCGCGTGGTGGTACCTTTCCGAACTCCCCCAGGGCAGGAATGCAGCAAGGGTAGGAGAGCTCTTCCAGGTACGTGGGGTGTCCTCACTTCCCGCACGTCCGGTGCCCAGCGGCATCCCGACGTCACGCCCGGATGCCGCTCAGCCCGGGAGCAGCCCCGAACTGAAGGTCCGCGCATGTCCACCCCCGTCAGCCCTCCGCCGACCCCGGTCGTGAAGACGGCCCGCGCCGCGGTGTTCACCGCCTTCGCGCTCAACGGCGCGGCGTTCGCGGCGTTCGCCTCGCGGGTGCCCGACCTGAAGTTCCAGCTCGGGCTCAGTGCCGGCGAGCTCGGTCTCATGCTGCTCGCGGCCTCGCTCGGAGCGGTTATCGGTCTGCCGTTGTCGGGATGGTTCGTCGGGCGCTTCGGTGCCGCTCGAACGATGGTCGGGGCAGCAACGATCCAGGCGGTCGGTCTCGTCGGGGTCGGGATCGGCATCGACGTCGTGCAGGACCGCACGGTCGTGGCGGTGGCGCTCTTTCTCGTCGGCGCCGGCAACGGCACCTTCGACGTCGCGATGAACTTCGAAGGAGCTACGGTCGAGCGGCTGCTCGGCCGGGCGATCATGCCCCACTTCCACGCCGCCTTCAGCGGGGGCACGGTGGTCAGCGCGCTGATCGGGGCCGGTCTGTCCTTCCTGCACGTGCCCATCGTCGTTCACCTCGTCGGGGTCGTCGTGGTGATGGCACTGGTAGTGCCGTGGCTGCCGCGGGCCTTCCTGCCGCGCACGGTCGAGACCGACGACGAGACGGTGAGTGAGAGATCGGGCATGCGGGCGGCCTGGCTCGAGCCGCGAACCCTGCTCATCGGGGTCGTGGTGC
>JBDTVJ010000049.1:0-22903 GCA_040007275.1 Terracoccus sp. | reverse complement strand
GCGTTCAGTGGGCTGGGAACGGGCTGGGAACGGGCTGGGAAGGGGCTGGGAAGGGCCAGGATTTCTGGCGCGCACTCCTTCGGGCAGCTCACCCGACCGGGCGCGGGCGGGCCACCACAGTGCCATGGGCGACAATGGGGCATGCCGAACGCCCGTCGCCGTCCGCGCCGAGCCATCGCCGCGCTTATCGCTCTTCCCGTCGTACTGGTCGCCGCCTGCACCTCCTCCCCACCGACCGGGCCACCCTCGGAAGCGTCCATGGCCCCGACCTTCAACACGTCCGCCTCCGGTCAGCCGAAGGCGACGGGCGCTGCTGGGGCAACCTCGAGCACGTCGTCAGCGCCGTCGAGCGCCACCGCCACGACGTCGGCACCAGCCGTGACCGCACTCCTCGGCGGACTCGACCGTCCGTGGTCGATCGCCATGCTCCCCGACGGCTCGGGCCTGATCAGCGTGCGCAACACCGGCGAGGTCCACCACGTTGCAGCCCCCGGGAAGTCCAGCCCCACGGTGGTGGCCGGCCGGCTGCCCATCAGTCGCACCTCTGGGGAAGGCGGCTTGCTCGGGCTCGCCGTGCGGGCCGACTTCGCGACCGACCCGGTCGTCTACGCGTACTTCTCCACCGAGAACGACAACCGCATCGCCGCCCTGCCCTGGGCCGACGGACGGCTCGGAGCACCGAAGGTCATCTTCAGCGGCATCCCCCGTGGCACCTACCACAACGGCGGCCGCATCGCGTTCGGGCCGGATGGGTACCTCTACGTCGGCACCGGCGAGGCGGGCGACACCTCCCTGGCGCAGAACCTCGGCTCGCTCGGTGGCAAGATCCTGCGCATCACCCCCGCCGGCGACCCCGCACCCGGCAACCCGTTCGGCGGATCGCCGATCTGGTCGTACGGGCACCGAAACGTGCAGGGGCTGGCCTGGGACAGCCGGAAGCGGCTCTGGGCCAGCGAGTTCGGCGCCGACACCCACGACGAGCTCAACCTCATCCAGCCCGGCCGGAACTACGGCTGGCCCGAGGTCGAGGGCCGGGCGGCCGACCGGAACTTTGTCGACCCCGTCGCGCAGTGGTCACCATCAGAGATGTCACCGAGCGGCATCACGATCGGGCCTGACGGTGCGGTCTACCTCGCCGCGCTCCGGGGGCAGTCGGTGTGGCGGGTGCCGATCAACGACGACGGAACGGCCGGAACCCCCAGCCGTCACCTCGAGGGCACCTACGGCCGTATCCGCGACGTGCACTTCGTCAGCGCCGACCGGGTGTGGATCTTGACGAACAACGGTACCGACGACCGGCTCCTGTCGCTGCCCGCCGCTTCGGTGGGAGCCAGCTGAGTGCTTCTGGTCTCGGCTGCGGGTGCCCGGTTCGAGATCGCAGTGGTCAGGCCTCACCCTTCTCGCCTGAAGGCCGCCACTAGGGTAGGACGAGGTCGCGGAGCGGCCACCCGACGAGGAGGCCAGCATGTCCGAGATCGACGAGATCCTGAGCCAGGTGCCGATCAGCCAGCTCGCGAGCCAGTGGGGGGTCGACGAGCGCGAGGTCACCACCGCCGCTCAGAACGCGCTTCCCGCGTTGCTCGGCGGCCTCCAGGCGAACGCCCAGGACCCGGACGCGGCCGACTCGATCGTGTCGGCGCTGTCGAACCACACCAGCTCGGTGCGCGGCCTCGACGACATCGACGAGCGCGACGGCCAGAAGATCGTCGGCAACATCTTCGGTGGCAACCAGGACCAGGTCGTGAGCCAGCTCGGTGGGCTCAGCGGCTCGTCGGGGTCGATCATCTCCAAGCTCATGCCGATACTGGCGCCCATCGTCATGTCGTGGCTGGCTCGCAAGATGGGCGGCGCGGGTGGCCTCGGCGGCCTGCTCGGCGGCGTGCTGGGCGGGGGAGGGAGCACGCAGGCGACCCCCGACGCCCCGACCGACGCCGGCGTCCTCTTCCCTGGCGGCGTGGGCAGCGCGAGCGCCCCGACCCAGCAACCGGCGGGAGCCGCACCGACCGACAGCGGCAGCGGCGGCTCGTTGCAGGACATCCTCGGCTCCGTGCTCGGAGGCGGGGCCTCGTCAGGAGGCGCCAGCGACATCCTCGGCGGGCTGCTGGGCGGCCTGCTCGGTGGCGGCAAGCGCTGACCCTGTCGATCAGAACGTCGAAAGAGCTACTGCAGCTTGGCGAGGATGAGCTCTCGAGCCTTGCCGGCGTCGGCCTGGCCCCTCAGTGCCTTCATGACCTGACCGATGAGGGCGCCGACGGCCGCCACCTTGCCGTCGCGAATCTTCGCTGCAACGTCGGGGTTGGCGGCGATCACGGCGTCTACGGCGTGCTCGAGGGCGCCGTCGTCCTGCTTCAGCACCAGCCCCTTGGCGTCGGCGACGGCGGTGGGCCCACCCTCGCCGTTCAGTACGCCACCCAGCACCTCACGTGCCATCGAGTCGTTGAGCCGACCACTGCTGACGAGCGAGTCGAGCTCGGCGACGGTCGCCGGCGTGAAGCCGATACCGGCCGCGTACGACACGAGGTCAGCGGCCTGCTCGTTCGCGCGCCGAGAGGGCTCGCCGAGCCACCACTTGCGCGCGGCAGCCGGGCTCGCGCCCGCTGCCACCGTTTGCTCGATGAGCTCAGCAGCACCGGCGTTGTAGACGTCGCGCATCTCGAGATCGCTGTAGCCCCAGTCGCGCTGGAGACGCCTGCGGCGCTCGGCCGGCGGCTCGGGCAGGGTGGCACCCAGGGCCTCGACCAGCTCTCGCGACGGGGCGACCGGCACGAGGTCGGGCTCGGGGAAGTAGCGGTAGTCGTCGGCGTCCGACTTGACGCGGCCCGACGTGGTGACCCCGGTGTCCTCGTGCCAGTGCCGCGTCTCCTGCAGGATCGAGCCGCCGGCGTCGAGCACGGCGGCGTGCCGCGAGATCTCGTAGCGAATGGCCCGCTCGACCGAGCGCAGCGAGTTGACGTTCTTCGTCTCGGTGCGGGTGCCGAGCGGCACCGCGAGCTGTTCGGCGCTGGTCGGCTCCCCGACCTTGGCGCGCAGCGAGACGTTCGCGTCGCAGCGCATCGAGCCCTGCTCCATCTTGACGTCGCTGACATCCAGTGCGCGCAGCAGCTCACGCAGGGCCGCGACGTAGGCCTTGGCCACCTCGGGCGCCCGCTCCCCCGCGCCGACCAGCGGCTTGGTGACGATCTCGATGAGCGGGATGCCGGCCCGGTTGTAGTCGACGAGCGAGTGGTCGGCTCCGTGGATGCGGCCGGTGGCGCCGCCGATGTGCAGGGACTTGCCGGTGTCCTCCTCCATGTGGGCCCGCTCGATCTCCACGCGGTAGACCGACCCGTCATCGAGGTCGACGTCGAGGTGGCCCTCGAAGGCGATGGGCTCGTCGTACTGAGAGGTCTGGAAGTTCTTGGGCATGTCGGGGTAGAAGTAGTTCTTCCGCGCGAACCGGCACCACGCGGCGATCTCGCAGCCCAGGGCCAGCCCGATGCGGATGGCCGACTCGACCGCTTGCTCGTTGACGACCGGCAGGGCGCCCGGCAGCCCGAGACAGACCGGGCACACCTGCGAGTTGGGTTCGGTTCCGAACTCGGTGGGGCAGCCGCAGAACATCTTGGTGTTCGTATGCAGCTCGACGTGCACCTCGAGCCCCATGACCGGGTCGAACCGCGAGAGGGCCTCGTCGTAGTCCACAACGGCGTCCGCATGGTGGGTGGTGGTCATGTCACGCTCCCTTGGCGTTGGTGGAACCGGAGGCGCCGGCCGTCGGCAGGTCGGGGACCCCGTTGAGGATCGGGCCGCCCCACCGGTCGGTGAGGGCGCCCTCGAGGGCGGCGCCTACGGCATACAAGCGGTCGTCCTGCATGGCTGGAGCGAGGATCTGGAAGCCCACGGGCAGCCCGTCCTCCTCCGCCAGACCGGAGGGCAGCGACATGCCCGGAAGTCCGGCGAGGTTGGCCGGGATCGTCGCGATGTCATTGAGGTACATGGCCATCGGGTCGTCCAGCTTGTCGCCGAGCTTGAACGCCGTGGTCGGCGCCGTGGGGCTGACGAGCACGTCGACCTGACCGAAGGCGGCGGCGAAGTCCGAGGCGATGAGGGTCCGCACCTTCTGGGCCGAGCCGTAGTAGGCGTCGTAGTAGCCCGAGCTGAGGGCGTAGGTGCCCAGGATGATGCGACGCTTGACCTCGGGGCCGAATCCGGCGTCACGGGTGGCGGCCATGACCTGCTCCGCCGAGGGTGCGTCGACGCCCTCAGGAAGCACCCGCAGGCCGTAGCGCATCGCGTCGAACTTGGCGAGGTTGCTGCTCGCCTCGCTGGGCAGGATCAGGTAGTACGCCGCCAGGGCGTACTCGAAGTTCGGGCAGCTCACCTCGACGACCTCGGCGCCGAGGTCGACGAGCAGCTGCACCGACTCCTCGAACCGTGAGCGAACGCCGGCCTGGTAGCCCTCGCCGCCCAGCTCCTTGACGACGCCGATGCGCAGACCCTTGACGTCGGCACGCCGGGCGGCCTCGACGACCGCCGGCACGGGCGCGTCGATCGAGGTGGAGTCCATCGGGTCGTGCCCGCCCATCACGGCGTGCAGCAGGGCCGTGTCGAGCACGGTTCGGCCGCAGGGCCCGGCCTGGTCGAGCGAGCTCGCCAGAGCCACGAGGCCGTAGCGCGACACTCCGCCATAGGTCGGCTTGGTGCCGACGGTCGCCGTGACGGCGGCCGGCTGACGGATCGAGCCGCCGGTGTCGGTGCCAGTGGCGAGCGGGGCCTGGAACGAGGCGAGCACCGAGCTCGAGCCTCCGCCGGAACCGCCGGGGATGCGCCCCAGGTCCCACGGGTTGTGCGACGGGCCGTAGGCCGAGTGCTCGGTGGAGCTGCCCATCGCGAACTCGTCCATGTTGGTCTTGCCGAGGATCGGCAGACCCGCCTCGCGCAGCTTGGTGACCACCGTCGCGTCGTACGGCGGGATCCAGCCCTCGAGGATCCGGCTACCGCACGTCGTCGGTAGGCCGCGAGTAGCCATGACGTCCTTGACGGCGATGGGCACCCCGGCCAGCGCGCTGAGCGCCTCCCCGTTGGACCGACGGGCGTCGACGTCGCGGGCCGCCGCGAGGGCGCCCTCATGGTCGACGTGCAGGTACGAGTGCACCAGGCCGTCGACAGCCGCGATGCGGTCGAGGTGGGCCTGGGTCAGCTCGACCGAGCTGATCGTCTTGTCGGCGAGCGCCTCGCCGAGCACGGCTGCAGTCGCGCGGGTCAGGTCGGTGGGGAGGTCTGTCACCTAGGTGCCTTCGGTTGGATGATGCTGAGAGTGGGGTCGTCAACTACTGGCGGATGCCGCTGGGCCGGCTGAGCGGCATCCGGTCACGTCTACCGGTGGCCGGTGCCGCGTCGCCCTATTCCTCGTCGAGGATGCGCGGCACGGAGAACCGCTGCTGGTCACTTTCGGGGGCGCCCGAGAGTGCCTCGGCCGGGGTGAGGCTCGGACGCACCACGTCGGGCCGGGTGACGTTGGTCAGGGGCAGCGGGTGCGACATCGGCGCCACCCCCTCGATAGGCGCTTGCTGCACCTTGGCCACCGACTCGATGATCACGCCGAGCTCGCCGACCATCCGGTCGAGCTCAGCGTCGGACAGCTCGATGCGCGCGAGGCCCGCGAGGTGGGCCACGTCGGCGCGAGTGAGAGAGGACATGGCGGCCAGTCTATTGGGCCCTCGGACCGGGGTCATGGGGGCTCCATCGGGGCTGCCGACCCGGTCGGGCACGGGTCGGGCACGGGTCGGGCACGGCTCGGTCCCGCCCACCGGGCTACCCCGGAAAGACGCAGGAGGCCGACGCCGCCCTCTCGTGGCCCCGCCGCCCTCCTCCCCGGCCGTGTCGGCTCAGATCCCGGTGGGGTCGTCCGGTTCCACGGTTCGCTCGAACCGCAGGTCGACCTCGATCTCGAGATTCCGCCCGACGATAAACGACGGTGCGCGCATCCCCAGCCCCGACCGGTCGAGGGTGCCCGTGACCGTGGCGCGCACCCGGGTGGCGGTCACCTCGGTGGGCAGGGCGAGCAGGGTCACCGCCGCGCTCCTGCCGCGGGCCGACAGGGTTGCCTCGAGCGACCAGCCGGCGTTCGAGCGCGGGGCAGGGCGGGCCTCGACGACCACGCGGGGGTGCGCGGCCGCGTCGAGGAACGGCGTGCCGAGAAGGCTGTGGTCCCGTCGGCGGTTACCCGTGGCGACCCCGGCTGCATCGAGCTCGATCCTGGCGCTCTCGAGGCCCCCGTCGGCCGAGGTGTGCACCGAGCCGCCCACGACCGGGAGGCTGCCGTGCACGGTGGTGACGAGCTTGTCGCGCACGCTGAAGCGCGCCGTGCAGTCGGACGCGACCAGCCGCCACTCCCCCGCGGCGATGGCTTGGGACGCCGCTCCGGCCACCTGGAAGGGCGTCATGACGACACCCCCGGCCCCCACACGTCGAACACGGTGTACCGCTCGACCCGGGTCGGCCCCGGCAGCAGCTGGGGATCCTCACCCGGCAGCGGCTCGGACGTCATGACGAGCTCGGAGGCGAGATCCAGAGTGGCCTCGTGGCCCACCACGACGAGCACCGCCTCACCACCGTCGGGCTGACGGAGCACATAGCGGGCGACGAGGTCGTCCTTGATCACAGGGTGCGACATCATCAACGGGTCGATCCGCTCAGATCCTGCTCGTTCGCCGGCGGCGACGAGCTCAGGCGAACGAGGCCCGGAGAACACGGTGAGCTGGGCGTACATGGCCTACCTCCTGGTCGGTGTCGTGCAGCGGCCTCGACGTTCGCGACCGTTGTCGCAACGGTCCATCGCACGAGGCTCCCCCGCCTCAGTGCTTCTACTGGACCGACCACTGACGCCGGCCCGGCCATACTGTGACGATGGTCACCGTGCACGGCCGGCAGAGGCAGCTCGCCGCCGTCGAGAGAGCCCTCGGCGAGGTGGCGGCCGGCCGAGGCCAGCTACTCCTCGTCAGCGGCGAGGCCGGGATCGGCAAGAGCATGGTCGCCCAGGCCGCCCTCGACCGCGCCGACGCTGCTGGCCTCGCGACCGCGCGTGGCTACGCCGTCGACGAGCCCGGAGCGCCGGCCCTGTGGCCGTGGCGGCGGCTGGGCCGCGACGTGCCCGCCCTCGCGGCGACGCTCGCCGAAGCCGCCTCGGCCGCGGGCTCGGGCTCGGGCTCGGGCGAGAGCATGGGAGACGCCGGCGATGCCGCCGCGCGCTTCGCCCTGTGCGACGCCGCCTGCGTGGCGTTGGCCGGCAGCGCCGCTCCGGACGGCCTGGTCGTGCTGCTCGAGGACTTTCACTGGGCCGACGCCCTCTCCGTCGCGGTGCTCCGACACCTCGTTCACGACCTCGCCGCGACCCAGCTGCTCGTCGTCGTCACCGCGAGGGAGGTGCCGGGCTCCCCCTACGGCCGGGCCACCCCTGACCTGGTGCGCAGTCCTGTCACCCACCAGCTGCCCCTCGCCGGCCTGGGCGCCCCGACGGTCGCCCGTTGGTTGGAGGCCGATGCCGAGACCGAGGCGTGGGCGCCGTTCGCCGACGAACTGGTGCGGCGTACGAACGGCAACCCGCTCTACATCGAGACTCTCACCAGTGGTCCACCGCCCGCCGCCATGGCTGCCATGGCTGCCATGACGGCCAACCGCCACACCGAGGTGCTCGACGACGTGTTGGCTGAGCGGGCCGACCTCAGGGCGGTACTGATCGCTCCGTTTCACCGTCTGCCCGACGCGACCCGCCGCACCGTCGCCGTCGCGGCCCTGCTGGCGGAGCGGCTCACCCCGAGCCTCATCGCCGACGCCGCCACCCTCCCGACCTCGGTGGTGAGCGACCACCTGGCCAGCGCCGTGTCGGCGGGCGTGCTGCGCTTCGGACCGACCGGCCTGGCCTTCACCCACGCCCTCGTGCGCGACGCCGTGGTGGCCGACCTCGACGACGCCGAGCGAATCACGCTCCACACCGACATCGCCCTGGCCATGGAGCGATCGGGGGACGACCTGCTCGTCGGGCCGAGTGCCGTGCACTGGGAGCACGCGAGCGGGCCGGAGGCAGCCCGGCACTGTCGGGACCAGGCCCGTCGCGCCGCGGCGTTGGCATCGCGGTCGTTGGCGCCCGAGCTCGCGGCAGCGTTCGCGCGGCTGGCCCTGCGCCGAGATCGCGAGCTGAACGGGCCGAGCGCCGACCTCGCCGAGCTGCTCATCGAGGTCGCCCGCCACGAGTGGGCGGCCGGTGAGCTGCCCGAGACCCTGCGGTTGTGTGCCGAGGCCGTCGACCTCGCCGAGGCCAACGGCCGACCTGACCTGATGGCGCTGGCCGCGCTCGTGCCACAGGGTGTCGGCTCGGTCGACGTGACGACGATCGTCGACGGGCTCTGCAGCAGGGCCTTACGCCGCCTGCCGCCCGACTCGACAGCGCTACGCGCCCGGCTGCTCGGCCTGCGGGCGATCGCCGCTTCCGACGAGGGTGTCGACTCCTTGGCCGACCGGCTCTCGTCCGAGGCGCTCGCGCTGGCCGTGGGTTCCGGCGACGTCGATGCCGAGCTGGAGGCGGTGGCGGCCCGGCACTTCGTGATCTCCTACCCGCAGGCCATCGAGGAACGCACCACCCTGACGAAACGAGCGGTCGAGCTCACCCGGCAGGCCCGCACGCCGATGGGCCACCTCTGGGGACTGCTCTGGTGGGCCGATATCGCGTTGCAGGTCGGTGACCTCGACCGTCTCCAGCGGGTGGTCGACGACATCGAGGGCGTGGAGCGGGAGCGGTCGTCGACCGTGGCTCGGTGGCATCGGCTGCGGCTGCTCGCACTGCGCGACGCACTGCTCGGGAACTACGACGCGGCCCGCGGTCACGCTGAACAGGGCCGCGACATCGCCGAACGGGTCGGCGACGTGTCCATGCTGGGGATGTACTTCGCTTTCCGCCTGCAGGTGGCCTACGTGCGTGGCGATCCACGAGATGTGCCCGACGGCGCCGACCAGGTGCTGGCGAGGGCCCCGAAGATTCCGTTGGTGCGGGTTGCCTGGCCGGGCCTGCTCGCCCTGCGCGGCGACCACGAGGCGGCCGTCGACGCCTTTGCCCACCTTCGCGAGCTACCCGACCGCATGCCGCTCGGCCCCCGGTGGTCGGCCACCGTGTCGCAGGTCGGGCAGGTAGCGGTGCAGCTGGGTGACGCCGGGGTCGCGGCAGCCTGCCACCGGCTGCTGCTGCCGACGGCCCGGTGGTACGGCGCCGACGGCGGCGGCTCGCCGTTCAGCACCGGGTCGAACGAGCACCTGCTCGGCTTGTTGGCGCAGTGCACGGGCGACCTTCAGACGGCGGCCGGGCACTTCGAGCGCGCGGTCGTGGCGAACGCACTCATCGGAGCCAGGCCCTACGTGGCGCTCTCTCGTCTGGGCCTGGCCGAATGCCTGGCCGGCGCATCGCAGACGTTCGGGGCGGCGCGTCCACTGGCCGAGTCGGCGGCCACTGAGCTGAAGCGGTTGCGGATGCCGGGCCCGCACCGTCGCGCGGCCGACCTGCTCGGTCTGCTCCCGGGGCCGGCGTCTGAGTCGACCCTGACAGCGCGGGAGTCCGAGGTGGCCGGGCTCGTCGCGCAGGGGCTCACCAACCGGCAGATCGCGACGCGGCTCTTCCTCTCCGTGCGCACCGTCGAGTCGCACGTGCGCGGAGCGCTGGCCAAGGCGGGGCGAACGAGCCGAACCGAGCTGGCCGTGTGGATGGTGCAGGGCTCACCTGGTCGCCAAGGCTGAGCGGGTGGGCCGAGCAGGGTGGGAGCGGGTGACCGGCGGCGAAGCCCTCCCGCCCTCCCGCTCCTGACCGACCGGCACCGAACTGGGGCCGCTTCACTCGTTCGAGCCCCCGCCGGCCGTTTCGGCGGGTTCCTCGTCAGGCTCCGTCTCATCCGGTTCGGGCCCCGTCTCGAGCAGTCGGCGGAAGCCGTCCTCGTCGAGGATGGTCAGGCCGAGCTCCTCGGCCTTGGCGGCCTTCGTGCCGGCGTTCTCGCCGACGATGACGTAGTCGGTCTTCTTCGACACCGAGCCTGACGCCTTGCCTCCGCGGCGCAGGATCGCCTCCTTGGCTTCGTCGCGGGAGAAGCCCTCCAGGGAACCGGTGACCACCACCGTCAGCCCCTCGAGCGTGCGGGTGACCGAGGTGTCGACCTCGTCCGCCATGCCCACGCCCGCCGCGGTCCACTTGGCCACGATGTCCTGGTGCCAGTCGACCTCGAACCAGGCCGTGACGGCCTCTGCGATGATGCCGCCGACTCCCCCGGCCTCGGCGAGCTGCTCGGTCGTGGCCGCGCGGATCGCGTCCATCGACCGGAAGTGGCCCGCGAGGGCCCGGGCGGCCGTGGGCCCGACGTGCCGGATCGAGAGCGCGACCAGCACGCGCCACAACGGCTGGGTCTTGGCCTTCTCCAGCTCGGCCACGAGCTTCTCGCCACCCGCCGACAGCACGCGTCCGTCGACGACGTCGGAGGCGGCATCACTCTTCTTGGCGGTTCGGGTGTAGAGCGGCACCCTCGCGAGCGCCTCACGGGTGGTGTCGAACAGGTCGCCCTCGTCGGTGATGACACCCGACTCGAGCAGCGCGATGGAGCCCTCCCAGCCGAGAGCCTCGATATCGAGACCGCTGCGAGAGGCCAGGGCGAAGACCCGCTCGCGCAGCTGGCTGGGACAGGTACGGGCGTTGGGGCAGCGGATGTCCTTGTCGCCCTCCTTCTCGGGGGCAAGGGTCGTGCCGCAGGCCGGGCACTCGGTCGGCATGACGAACGCGACCTCGCTGCCGTCACGCAGCTCGACGACCGGCCCGACGATCTCGGGGATGACGTCGCCGGCCTTGCGCAGCACGACCGTGTCGCCGATGAGCACGCCCTTGCGCTCGACCTCGGTGGCGTTGTGCAGGGTCGCCTGCTCAACGGTCGAGCCGGCCACCACGACCGGTTCCATCACGCCGTACGGGGTGACCCGCCCGGTGCGCCCGACGTTGACGCGGATGTCGAGCAGCTTGGTGTTGACCTCCTCGGGCGGGTACTTGAAGGCAATGGCCCACCGCGGCGCGCGTGAGGTGTTGCCGAGCTGGCGCTGGGCGGGCACCTCGTCGACCTTCACGACGATCCCGTCGATGTCGTGGGCCCGGTCGTGGCGGTGCCGGCCGTGGTGCTCGACGAACGCCTCCACCGCCGCGATGTCGCCCAGCACCCGGAACTCATCGGAAGTGGGCAGGCCCCAGGCGTGCAGGGCGGCATACGCCTCGCTCTGCCTCGCCATCTCGAACCCGCGGCGCGCGCCGATTCCGTGCACGAGCATCCGCAGGGGCCGGGATGCCGTGACGCGGGGGTCCTTCTGGCGCAGGGACCCCGCCGCGGCGTTGCGGGGGTTCGCGAAGGGCGCCTTGCCCGCCGCGACGAGGCCGGCGTTGAGGTCGGCGAAGGCCGCCGTGGGAAAGAAGATCTCACCGCGAACCTCGATCAGCTCGGGCACTGCCTGCCCGACCAGCCGGGACGGGATGCCGCTGATCGTGCGCACGTTGTGAGTGACGTCTTCACCGGTGCGGCCGTCACCCCGCGTCAGAGCGCGCACGAGGCGGCCCTTCTCGTACACCAGGTTGATGGCCAGTCCGTCGATCTTCAGCTCGGTGAGGAAGTGGATGTCGGCGCCGACCTCACGATCGACCCGGGCCGCCCAGACCGCCAGCTCCTCGAACGAGAAGCAGTTGTCGAGACTCAGCATGCGTTCGAGGTGGTCGACCGTCTCGAACCCGGTCGCGAAGGCGGCGCCTCCGACGTTCTGGGTGGGGCTCTGGGGCGTGCGGAGCGACGGGTACTCGCCCTCGATCTCGTTGAGCGACCGGATCAGGGCGTCGTACACGCCGTCACTGATCGTCGGGGCGTCCTTGACGTGGTAGGCGAACTGGGCGGCGCCTGCCTGCTCGGCCAGGTCGTCCCACTCGTGGTGCACCGCGGGTGGCACCTCGTCGACGAAAGGGGCAACGAGAGGGGTAACGAGAGGGGTAACGCCGGAGGAGGCTGCGACATCCGGCGTCTTGGGGCTGCTCGCGGTCTGCTTGCTCACCGGTTCATCCTGCCAGCCACCCCCGACGTCGCGAGCCGCAACGCTGCGTCGTACGGTCAGCGTGACCGAAAACCGGCGCAGGGGCCGATCGACGGGTAACAATGAGGCGCCACGCCGCCGCTGCAAAGGAGCAGAGATGACCAACCTCGCCGCCACCCTCGTCGACACCGCAACCCGGGTGCCCGACAAGGTCGGGATCAAGCTCGACCAGGCCGAGGTGTCGTGGTCGGCGCTGCACCGAGCAGCCGCCCGGGTGGCCGGCCAGCTGAAGGCCGCCGGACTCCAGACGGGCGACCGGGTCTCGCTCATCCTGCCGAACGTGCCGGCCTACCCGACGGTCTTCTACGGGGTGCTGCTGGCCGGGGGCATCGTGGTGCCGATGAACCCGCTGCTCAAGTCGGGCGAGATCTCCTACTTCTTCAGCGACTCCGGCGCCACCTTCAGCTTCGTGTGGCCCGACTTCGCCGACGAGGCGCGCAAGGGGGCGGAGGAGACCGGCACGCGGATCGTGCTCTGCGGGCCGATGGGTCCCGCCGAGGGCCAGCTGCCTGACGCGCACGACGGTGGCGAGCCTGTCGTTCCTGTCACCGAGCCCGTCGAGCGCGCCGACGACGACACCGCGGTGATCCTCTACACGAGTGGCACGACCGGCAAGCCGAAGGGCGCCGAGCTGACCCACTTCAACCTGCGCCGCAACGCCGAACGCTCGGCCACCGACATCATGGAGATCTCCGAGAGCGACGTGATCATGGGCTGCCTGCCGTTGTTCCACGTCTTCGGCCTCACCTGCGGCCTCAGCACGTCGGTGATGCGCGGCTCCACCCTGACCCTCATCCCTCGCTTCGACCCCGCCAAGGCCATCGAGGTGTTCGGCCGCGATGGCGTGACGATCTTCCAGGGCGTCCCGACGATGTACGCAGCGATCCTGCACCACCCGAACGCCGAGGAGGCCGACACAAGCACCCTGCGCACGTGTGCCTCCGGCGGCTCGGCCATGCCCGCCCAGGTGATGACCGAGTTCGAGAAGAAGTTCGGCTGCCAGATCCTTGAGGGCTACGGCCTGTCGGAGACCTCGCCGGTCGCCTCGTTCAACATGCCGGACGCCCCGACGAAGCCAGGCACCATCGGCCGGGCCATCCCGGGCTGTGAGATGAAGCTCGTCGACCTCGAAGGCAACGACACGCCGGCCGGTGAGATCGGCGAGATCGCGATCCGCGGCGAGAACATCATGAAGGGTTACTGGCACCGGCCGGAGGCGACCGCCGAGGCGATCCCCGACGGCTGGTTCCGCTCGGGCGACCTCGCCACCGTCGACGACGACGGTTACTACACGATCGTCGACCGCAAGAAGGACATGATTCTTCGGGGTGGCCTCAACGTGTACCCCCGTGAGGTCGAGGAGGTGCTCTACACCCACCCCGACGTGCTGGAGGCTGCGGTCGTGGGCGTACCCGACGACCTGCTGGGTGAGGAGGTCGCGGCCGCCGTGGCCCTGCGGCCCGGCTCGACGGCGACCCTCGAGGAGGTTCAGCAGTTCGTCAAGGACCGCATCGCCGCCTACAAGTACCCACGTCACATCTGGCAGGTGAACGAGCTTCCCAAGGGCCCGACCGGCAAGATTCTGCGGCGCGAGGTGCGTTCGCAGGCGTAAGACTCCAGGGGCGCAGACGGAGCCGACCCACCGACCCACCGACCAGGTCGAACTTCGGTCGGCCGTGCTCTCGCGCGCCGTTTTGGACTATGAGTCCTCATCGGTGACACTGGAAACACGGGTCGCCGCAATGGTCCGTGCGCGCTTTGTCCCGACCCGGGACCAGGCGCTACCAGGTGTCGAGGGGATTGCGCGTGAAGTTCAGCAGTCGTAAAGCCGTTGTCGCAGGACTAGCTTCCATGTCCGTGCTGGCTGCTTCCGCCTGCACCTCGCAGGCCACCGCCGAGAACGGCAAGCCCACTGCGGGTGCGTCACAGACGGCCTCGTCCGCCGCGTCCGCCTCGGCCTCCCCCACCGTCGACGCTGTGGCGTGGAAGTCGAACGTCTCCGGGGATGCGACCGGTGTCGCCGTCAACACGCGGGTCACCGCGGCCGCCGACAAGGGTGAGCTGACCCAGGCAGCACTGTCCTACGTCAGCAAGAAGGGCAACACGGTCCAGGTGCCGGGCACCCTGGCCGTAGGCACCTGGACCGCCGGCGACCTGCTCGAGCCGGGAGTGAAGTACTCGTTGGTTCTGTCGGCGAAGAACTCGAGCGGTGAGGCGGAGAAGGTCACCCGCACGTTCAGCACCGCGAACCTCTCTCTCGACGACCAGATCTATGTCGCGGTCTCCCCCGGTGACGGCGCCGAAGTCGGTATCGGCATGCCCGTGATCGTCCGCTTCGACCTTCCGGTCACCGACAAGGCCGCCTTCGAGAAGCACATGGCGGTCACCACCAGCCCGACCCAGGCCGGATCGTGGTACTGGCTCAGCTCCCGCGAGGCCCACTGGCGACCGCAGTCGTACTGGAAGCCGGGCACCAAGGTCAACGTCAAGGCCGAGTTGAACGGCGTGCAGTCGGGCAAGCTCTATGGCGAGATGAGCCGCACGAGCAGCTTCACCATCGGTCGTTCGGTCATCGCCAAGGTGAACCTGAAGACGCATGAGATGAACGTCGCCATCGACGGCAAGACCGTCAAGACCATTCCGGTCACGGGTGGCATGCCCGGCTTCACGACCCGCTCGGGGGTCAAGGTCGTGACCGACAAGGTCACGAACATCACGATGAGGGCCGAGACGATCGGCCTCAAGAAGGGCGAGAAGGGCTACTACCCCGACACGCCCGTCAAATGGGCCCTACGCCTGACCAACTCGGGAGAATTCCTGCACTCCGCTCCGTGGTCGGTGGGCGACCAGGGCCGGCGCAACGTGAGCCACGGCTGCACCGGTATCAGCAACGCCAACGGCGCCTGGGTGTACCAGAACTTCAAGGTCGGCGACATCGTCGACACCACCGGCACCAACCGCGAGATGACCATGGGCAACGGCATCGCCGACTGGAACCTCAGCTGGGCCGCCTGGCAGAAGGGCTCGGCGCTCTGACCTGAAGGAGTCGCTGAGCTCGTGCAGCGAGATCAGTCCACACTGCGCTCGTCGAGTTCGGCCGCAGTGTCTCTCGCCGATTGCTGGATCGCGGTCGCCAGATCCGGGCTCGCACCCGACAGACCGCAGGCGGGGGTCAGCACGACGTCGGCCAGGCGCGACAGCGGCATCCCGATGCGTCGCCATTGCTCCACGAGCCGCTCCGCGACGTCCTGCGCCCGGGTGAGCGAACCGTCGGTCGGCACGGCACCCGCATAGAGGCGGATGCCGTCCTCGACCGCCACGGCCACGCCTTCCCACGCGCGAGGGCGAAGCAGCGTGGTGTCGACCGAGAGAGCGGTCGGGCCGGCCGCTCTCAGCAGGGGCAGGGGCGGGTCGGCGACGCAGCAGTGCACGACCGTCTCACCGTCGTGGGCCCCCAGCACCGTCGCCAGCCCGGCCGCTGCAACCTGAGGGTCGAGGGAGGGCAGCCGCCCGAAGCCCGATGCCGTCGGCAGCCGGCCGGCGAGCACGGTGGGTAGCGATGGCTCGTCGACCTGGAGCACGATCTCGGCTCCGGGAACCAGCGAGCGCACCGTGCCGATGTGGGTGCGCACCCCCTCCGCCAGCGACTCGACCAGGTCGCGACACGCGCCTTCGTCGACGATGGCCCGCTCGCCCCGGTTCAGCCAGACGCTGGCCGCGAGGCTCCACGGCCCGACGACCTGTACCTTCAGCCGACCGGTGTAGCCGTCGAAGGCCTCGGCTAGCTCGTCGAGATCCTCGCGCAGCAGCGCTCCCGTGCGGCCGGCATCCTTGCCCGGCCGGTCGACGAAACGCCAGCCGACGGGCTGGAGGTCGACGTGCAGGTCGACGAGCATCCCGGCCGTCCGCCCGATCATGTCGCCGCCCGGCCCCCGGTCGGGCAGCTCGGGCAGATAGGGCAGGTGGTCGCCGAGCAGATCCCGCACGACGTGGACCGCCGATCGCACCGATGTTCCGGGCCACGATCCGATACCGCTGGCGAGAGTCACCCGCTCAGCCTATGCGCGCGTGGGAGCGCACTACGGTGAGTCCGGTGCAGCCACATTCCTTCAACGGCCCAGCCGATCTGCAGGCCATGCAGTCGCTAGCCACCCGCCTCTGGACACCTTCGAGCCGGTTCCATCCCGGGCAGCTCGCCTGGAACCGCCACCACCGCGAGGTGCGCGCCGACCAGCCGGGCCACGGCGACGCCATCTCGCTCTGGTCTGACGCCTCCCGCGTCGTCGGGTTCGGCTGGGCCGAGGCCCCCGACTGGCTGGAGCTGCAGGTCGACCCCGACCATCCACACGTCGCGGACGAGGTCATCGAGTGGTTCGAGGGGTGGAGCGATGCCGACACGCAGTCGGCTTTGGTGATGGAGGGTGACGTCGCCGAACCGGCTCTGGCGGCAGCCGGTTTCGCACCTGAGGTCGACCAGCCCTTCTTCCGGCACCACCTGCTCGACCTCGACCTTCTCGATGCCGTACCACCCGGGACGGACTACACCCTGCGTCACGTGGAGCCCTCCGAGGCCGCGCCGAGGTCGGCGTGCCACCGCGCGGCCTGGTCGCAGTTCGGTCCGTCACCGGTCTCTGCCGCGGCCTATGGTGCGCTGATGGCGGCGTGGCCCTACCGTGCCGACCTGGACTGGGTGGCCGTCGACCGTGGTGGGTCGATGGTGGCGTCGTGCCTCGTGTGGCTCGACCCGGGCACCGGTGTCGGGCTGGTCGAGCCGGTCGGCTGTGTACCCGAGCACCGCGGGCGGGGCCTGGCCGCCGCCGTGACCGTGGCGGCGTTGACGCACCTGCGCGAGCTCGGGGCAGGCTGGGCCCAGGTCACCCCACGCGGCGATGCGGCCTACCCGGCGCCGCGGCGGCTCTACCAGTCACTGGGCTTCCGCCCGACCGCTCGCACCGTCACCTGGACCCGGTCGCTCGCCTGACGAACCGGGCACCGACATCGACCGCCGACTGATCCGCCGTCAGAGGACCCCTGCGATCAAGCGGCGGATCAGACTGCACCTGGGGCTGTTGTGACAGCACCAACCGCCGACTGATCCGCAGACAGATCGCCGACCGGAGTCAGTCCGCGGATGAGACGGCAGCCGTGGTGGTGTTGTTGATGGTGGTCTTGGTGGTGGCGGTGCGTTCGAGACGTGACGCACTGATGGTCGCCGAGCCCATGACCCGGGATCCGTCATAGAGCACCACCGACTGTCCGGGCGCAACCCCTCGAATGCGCTCGTCGAGGCGCACCTCGAGGCGGTCGTCGACCGACCAGGCGGTGGCCGCAAACTCCTCACCGTGCGCGCGAACCTGAACGCCGACCCGAACCGACCCCGTGGGGGCCGGCCCGCACCACCGTGCGTGGTCTCCGGTGATCGCGTTGACGCCGAGCAGCTCGGCAGTGCCGACGACGACCTGGTTGCTCTCGGGACGCACCTCGACGACGTACCGCGGCTGGCCGTCGGACGCGGGGCGCGAGAGCGCGAGCCCTCGTCGCTGGCCGACGGTATAGGCGAAGGCTCCGTCGTGCTGCCCGAGCACCGCCCCGTCGCTGTCGACGATCTCGCCCGGGGCGGCGCCGAGCTGACGAGTCAGCCAGCCCTTGGTGTCGCCGTCGGCGATGAAGCAGATGTCGTGGCTGTCCGGCTTGCTGGCGACGTAGAAGCCGCGCGCAGCGGCCTCCTCGCGGATGCGCGGCTTGACCGTGTCGCCGAGAGGGAAGAACGAACGCGCGAGCTGGTCCTCATCGAGCACACCCAACACATAGCTCTGGTCCTTGTCCATGTCGACCGCACGATGCAGCTCGCGGCGACCGTCGGCGCCCTCGACGATCTGAGCGTAGTGCCCGGTGGCCACAGCATCGAAGCCCAGAGCCAGCGCCTTGTCGAGCAGCGCCGCGAATTTGATCTTCTCGTTGCACCGCAGGCACGGGTTGGGGGTGCGACCCGCGGCGTACTCGCGGGTGAAGTCGTCGACGACGTCGCGCTTGAAGCGTGCGGCCATGTCCCACACGTAGAAAGGGATCCCGAGCCGGTCGGCCACGCGTCGGGCGTCACCGGCATCCTCGATCGTGCAGCAGCCGCGCGCCGACTCGCGAAGAGTGGCAGCGCTCTGGCTCAGGGCGAGGTGCACCCCCACCACCTCGTGGCCGGCATCGAGCATCCGGGCGGCCGCCACGGCCGAGTCGACACCGCCGCTCATCGCGGCTACCACCCTCATGCGATCTCCCGCGCGCGGCGGGCGCGGTCGATCGCGGCCGGCAGAGCCGTGATCACCGCGTCGACATCGAATGCCGTTGAGGTGTGACCGAGGGTCAGGCGCAGGGCCCCGCGGGCATCGCTCTCCGACACCCCGAGGGCGAGCAGCACGTGACTCGGGCGCGGCACTCCCGCCTGGCACGCCGACCCGGTCGAGCACGAGATGCCGGCCGCGTCGAGCAGGTACAGCAGCGAGTCACCGTCGCACCCCGGCACGATGAGATGCGCGTTACCCGGTAGGCGACGGGTTCCGTCGCCGCGCTGCCAGAAGCCGCTCGGGCGGATGTCGGGAGAGAGTGTCATCGCCCGGTCGATGAGATCGTCGCGCAGTGCCACCAGACGGCCCATCTCGTCGTCGAGGCCGGCGACGCATTGATCGAGAGCCACCGAGAAGGCTGCGATTCCGGCGGTGTCGAGCGTTCCCGAACGCACCTGCCGCTCCTGCCCCCCGCCGTGCACGAGCGGCACCATCTTGGCCTCTCGCCGAGCTATCAGCGCCCCCACCCCCACGGGCCCGCCGAGCTTGTGGGCCGTGATCGCCATCAGGTCAGCGCCGCTCGCAGCGAAGTCGACGGGCACGTGCCCCGCCGCCTGCACGGCGTCGGTGTGGAACGGGATGCCGTGCTCGCGGGTCACCGCGGCGATCGCCTCGACGTGCTGAACGGTTCCCACTTCGTTGTTGGCCCACATCGCCGACACGAGCGCGACCGAACCGGGGTCTTCGTCGATGGCGGCCCGCACGGTCGCGGGGTCGATCACCCCGTCGGCATCGCAGTCGAGCCAGGTGACCGTCGCGCCCTCGTGCTCGACGAGGAACTCCACGCAGTCAAGCACCGCATGGTGCTCGGCCGTGCCGACGAGCAGCCGGCTACGAGCCGGATCGGCGTCGCGCCGCGCCCAGAAGGTGCCCTTGAGCGCGAGGTTGTCAGACTCGGTGCCACCAGAGGTGAACACGACCTCCGACGGCCGGGCCCCGACCGCCCGCGCGATGCGCTCTCGCGACTCCTCCACAACTCGACGCGCAGCACGGCCGGTGCGGTGCAACGACGACGGGTTGCCCACGATCGCCAGCTGCTCTGCCATCGCCGCGAGCGCAGCGGGAAGCATCGGCGTCGTGGCCGCGTGGTCGAGGTAGGCGTTCACCGTCAGAGTCTAGGTCGAGCCGGACGCGAGTCGCGCCGTGGTGGCACAGACTGGATGCACCGACCGCCCTGCCAGCTGGTTGCCTATGATCGGTGACATGAGCGCTCGTCAGGCCCTGCGCGCCCCCGTCCTGCACCGCGCCGCGGCCGCGATCGCCAGCCCGGTGGTCGCCTACTTCGTGGCCCGGCTGCTGCTGCGGCTCACCGGGCTGCCCTCGGGGGCGACGTATGCCGTGTGCCTGGCCGTTGGCGTGCTCATCGGCTACCGGGCCGTTTCCACCCGGGTCGAGCTGGCGCCCGACGTGATTCGGGTGCACAACAGCCTGGCCACCTCGACCATCTCGCGTGCGACGGTGCGCCGGGTCAGTGACCGCGGTCGCATCGAGTCCCGCGACGCCCGGTCGCCGCGCAGCACCCACCTGCCCGCTGATGCCCTGCACCAGCCGTGGTGGGCTTTCGGCAACGGGAACGCGACCTACGCGGTCAACCGCGAGCAGGTGCGCAGCTGGATCCGGGTCGGCCCGGTCCATGCTGGGGCGGCCGACGCCCTGGATGACACCGCCGCTTGACCCCCCACCTACGCGGCGCGCGGCGCGGGTCAGCCCTTCGAGGTGTTGATGGCCTCGGTCGCCTGGGGCAAGACGGCAAACAGGTCGCCCACCACACCGAAGTCGACGAGCTCGAAGATCGGGGCCTCGTTGTCCTTGTTGACCGCGATGATCGTCTTGGAGGTCTGCATGCCGGCTCGGTGCTGGATGGCACCCGAGATGCCGCAAGCGACGTAGAGCTGTGGGCTGACCTGCTTACCGGTCTGGCCCACCTGCGACGCGTGCGGGTACCACCCGGCATCCACTGCCGCTCGGGAAGCACCGACGGCTGCGCCGAGCGAGTCGGCGAAGTCCTCGACCTTGCTGAAATCGCCAGCCGTGCCACGCCCACCTGACACGACGATGGCGGCCTCGCTCAGCTCTGGCCGCCCGGAGGCCTCCTTGGGCTTCGACGAGGCGATCCTGGCGCCCTTGGCCGCTTCTGACGGGGTGAAGTCGACGACCTCATCAGCAGCCGCCCCCGGGACTTCCTCCGGCGTCGCCGAGTTCGGCTTGACCGTGATGATGGGGGTGCCCTTGGTCACCGTGGCCGAGACCGTGTAAGCCCCGGCGAAGACCGACTGGGTGGTGGCCACGCCGCCGCCCTCACCGGCCTGCACGTCGACGGCATCGGTGATCAGGCCCGACTCCGTCTTGACGGCCAGCCGGGCCGCAATCTCTTTGCCCTCAGGCGAGCTCGGCACCAGAACCGCGGCCGGTGAGGTCGACGCGACCAGCTGGGCCAACAGCTCGGCCTGCGGCACGACGAGGTAGTCGAGCACCTCGCCCTCGACGCGGTAGATCTTCTCCGCGCCGTACTTCGCCAGCGACTCCTTGGCGTCGTCGAAACCGGCACCGACGAAGACCGCCGACGGCTCGCCGAGTCGGCGCGCGATCGTCAGCAGCTCAGCGGTGGTCTTGCGAACCTTGCCGTCGACGTGGTCGACGAGCACGAGTACTTCAGCCATTGAGTTCTCTCCTGCGTATCCGGTTTAGCCGGTATGTCTGGTGTGTCTAGGGGTTGCGGGGCGGCCCGAGGGGCGGGTCAGACGAACTTGTGCTCGCCCAGGAAGGCCGCGAGCTTCTGCCCACCGTCGCCCTCGTCGTTGACGATCTCGCCCTGCGAGCGCGGCGGGCGCGCGGTGAAGGCCTCGACCCGCGTCCAGGCCGCATCGAGGCCGACCTGGCTCGCGTCGACGCCGAGGTCAGCGAGGCTCCAGTGCTCGACCGGCTTCTTCTTCGCCGCCATGATGCCCTTGAACGAGGGGTACCGCGGCTCGTTGATCTGGTCGGTGACCGACACGAGGGCAGGCAACGTAGCCGTGATGTTCTGCGTCGAGGTGTCGCCGTCGCGGCGGATGGTCGCCGCGCCACCCTCGACCTTCAGCTCGGACGCCAGCGTGACCGCGGGCAGCCCGAGCCGCTCGGCCAGCATCACCGGCACGACGCCCATCGTGCCGTCGGTGCTCGCCATCCCCGTCATCACGAGATCGACGGGGGTCTGGCTTCCGATCTTCTTGATCGCCTCGGCGAGCACGAGCGAGGTCGCGATGGCGTCAGAGCCGTGAATCGCGTCGTCGTCGACGTGCACGCCCCGGTGGGCGCCCATCTGCAGCGACTTCTTGATGGCGTCTGCAGCAGCCGCGGGGCCGACGGTCAGCACGGTCACCTCACCCTCGCCTGCCTCGACGATCTGCAGGGCTTCCTCTACCGCGTACTCGTCGAGCTCGGACAACAGACCGTCGACGTTGGCGCGGTCAGTCGTGTTGTCGGAGCTGTCGAAGGTGCGCTCAGCCTGGGCGTCGGGCACGTACTTGACACAGACGACGATGTTCATGGGTGAACGTCCTCTTCCGGTGGTTGGGGGCCGCCGGAGGTCGCCCCGGCGCACTGTCCATCCTCGCACCCGGCCGACGGCGAGGCCGACCGTGGGGGCGTGACGCTCACCACGACCTGATGGGATGCCGCCCGGACCTGATGGGACGCCGCCCGCGGCCGCAACGGGCTCGGGCCGCCAGACCAGCGGCATCCCGCCGGAGTCAGCGGGCGTCGGGGTCGGTCACCTCGATGACGTGGAAGGCCGGCTCCTCGTAGGGATGAGCGGCTCGCAACGCCGCCACGACGTCCCGCCGGAGCGAGCGGTGCGCCACGAGCTCGACCCGGTTCTCCGGCACGTGCTCGAGGTCACCGACACGGCCCAGTACCGGGTCCGCGCCGGCCATCGGTCGGAACTGGCCGGTACCCGAGGTGACCCAGGCGCAGTCGCGGTAGTTTCCCACGGCTCCTGCCCCGGCGGCCAGCACGGCATCCAGCACCGGCTCGGTATCGGCTACGGGCACGTAGAACACGAGCACGTCGAGCGGATGGCGGTTCGCCGGCCCGTTCACGCGCACGGTCGCGGGCTCGGTCATCGCCCGCTCACTGGCCCTCGAACTGCGCCTTGCCGGGACCGTGCTCGATGAACGAGCTCATCCCGATCGCGCGGTCACGCGTGGCGAAGAGCCCGGCGAACAGCATCCGCTCGATCTGCAGGCCGGTCTCGAGGTCGACCTCGAGGCCCCGGTCGACCGCCTCCTTGGCCGCCCGGACCGCGTAGGAGGCTGCTCCGACGAAGGTGGCGGCCCAGTCGCGGGCGACGGCATACACCTCGGCGGCGGGCGCGACCTTGTCGGCGAGCCCGATGGCCAGGGCTTCCTGCGCGTCGAGGAAACGCCCGCTGAAGATGATGTCCTTGGCCTTGGCCGGGC
>JBDTVJ010000048.1:0-23232 GCA_040007275.1 Terracoccus sp. | reverse complement strand
TGGTCGTGGCGATGCAGCTGCGCTTCCCCGTCATCGGCGACATGGCCCGCAGCGTACGTTTCCGCTGGTTCGACCAGCCCCTCGTCGACGAGGAACGCGAGAGCGTACTCGCCGGCGTCCGCGACCAGGTCGCCAACCTCGCCGCCAGCCCGGATGCCGCTGACCATGGCGCCCGCATCGACGAGCTCGTGGCCATTCCCGAACAGATCGTGCGCTTTCTGGCCGAGCGTCTGCCGGAAGTGGGCACGCGTGAGATGCCCGCGCACGAGCCGATGCTCGAGGTGCTCATCAAGCGGCACTACCGTGAGCACGGGTTGCACGGGGTGGCAACCCTGACGGCCGGCGGTCGGCCCTTCGCCGTTGCCGACTACACGCTCGATGACCGGCCGACGCACCTGACCTCGACCATCGGCACCGTGGCCGAGCTGGTACCGGGCAGTGAACTCGTCGCCTCGGTCAGCGCCGACGTCAAGGCCCGTTCCGAGAAGCAGCACGCGGTCGTCGACCTCTACCTGAGCTGGGCCGACGGGCCCGAGTCGACCGACGAGCAGGCCGAGGGGCTGGCCAGACGGCTCGAGGCCCTGCCGTTCGCGCACGAGGTGCGACGGGTGGCGGTCGCCGTCAGCCCGGGCGCTGGTCGACCGGTGAGCTACTTCACCTTTCGACCCGTTGACGGAGGGCTCGCCGAGGACCCCCTGGTTCGCGGCGTCCACCCGATGGTCGGGCGCCGTCTCAACCTCTGGCGGCTGCGCGCCTTCGACATCACCCGCCTCGATGCCCCCGACGACGTCCTGCTCTACGAGTGTGTGGCTCGCGAGAACGCCGACGACCGGCGACTCGTCGCGCTGGCCCAGGTGCGCCAGATCGTCGTGGTGCGCGACGAGTCGGGCGAGGTGACCGGGCTGCCGCACGTCGAACGGGCCATCGCCAACTGCCTCGAGGCGATCCGTCGCGTGCGCAACAGCCGGGGCAGCAGCGCCAGCAAGCTCGACATGAACCACGTGTGGGTGCAGATCTGGCCAGAGATCGAGGCCGACCTGCGCCAGCTCACGGCGCTGCAGGGCAAGATCGCTCCCGGCACGGCCGGCGCCGGCATCGAGGAGGTGCTCGTGCAGGCCCAGCTGGTCGCGGCCCCCGGTGAGGCTCCAGCCCCGATCGCGGGGCGCTTCCACTACCAGCCCGGCTCGGGCGTGGTGGCCTCGGTGGGGCCGCCGCCGACGGAGCCGCTCAAGCCGCTCGACGACTACACCTCCAAGGTGGTGCGCCTGCGCCGTCGCGGCCTCGTCTACCCCTACGAGGTGCAGTCGATGATCGCGGGTGACGGCGGCTCCGTCGTGGAGCACGACCTCGACGACTCAGGGGTGCTCGTTCCCGTTGATCGGGCCCTCGGCCTGAACAAGGCCGGCATCATCGTGGCGGTCGTCTCCTCGCCGACCGTGCGGCATCCCGAGGGGGTCAAGCGGGTCGTCCTTTCCGGCGACCCGCTGCGGTCGCTCGGGTCGGTCGCTGAGGCGGAATGCGCACGCGTTATCGCGGCGATCGACCTCGCGGAACGGCTGCAGGTGCCGCTCGAGTGGTACTCGCTCTCGGCCGGTGCGCGCATCTCGATGGACTCGGGCACCGAGAACATGGACTGGGTGGCCCGCGCCCTCAAACGCATCATCGAGTTCACCCAGGCGGGCGGCGAGATCAACATCGTCGTCGCCGGGATCAACGTCGGCGCCCAGCCCTACTGGAACGCCGAGGCCACGATGCTGATGCATACGAAGGGCGTGCTCATCATGACCCCCGACAGCGCCATGGTGCTGACGGGCAAGCAGTCGCTCGACTTCTCGGGTGGGGTCTCGGCCGAAGACAACTTCGGCATCGGCGGCTACGACCGGGTGATGGGGCCGAACGGCCAGGCGCAGTACTGGGCGCCGAACCTCGCCGGTGCGCGCGAGATCCTGATGACCCACTACGAGCACTCCTACATCGCGGCCGGCGAGAGCCGCCCGCGCAACGCCACCACCGACGACCCGGTGGGCCGCGACGTGACGCTCTACCCCCACGACCCGGCCGAGTCGGGCTTCGCGACCGTGGGTGACATCTTCGCGGCGAGCACCAACCCCGACCGCAAGAAGCCCTTCGACATTCGCACCCTGATGAGGGCCGTCGCCGACCAGGACCGCGAACCGCTCGAGCGGTGGGCCGGCATGGCCGACGCCGAGACAGCCGTGGTGCAAGACGCCCACCTGGGCGGCATCCCGGTCTGCCTCATCGGTATCGAGTCGAGAAACGTTCCGCGCCGGGGCTTCCCGCCCACTGACGGGCCTGACACCTACACCGCCGGCACGCTGTTTCCGCGGTCGTCGAAGAAGGTTGCGAGGGCGATCAACGCCGCGAGCGGCAACCGGCCGCTCGTCGTGCTTGCGAACCTGTCGGGGTTCGACGGCTCGCCCGAGTCGATGCGTAGCCTGCAGCTGGAGTACGGCGCCGAGATCGGTCGGGCCATCGTCAACTTCGACGGGCCGATCGTGTTCACGGTCGTCTCGCGCTACCACGGTGGGGCGTTCGTCGTGTTCTCCAAGGCCCTCAACCCGCAGATGACCGTGCTCGCCGTCGAGGGCTCGTTCGCCTCGGTGATCGGCGGAGCCCCGGCGGCGGCCGTGGTGTTCTCACGAGTCGTCGACTCGCGCACGGCGGCGGACCCCCGAGTGACCGACCTCGAGACGAGGATCGCGGGGTCGACCGGCGTCGATGGGGCCTCGCTCGTGGCCGAGATGGCCGAGCTGCGTGGTGGGGTGCGCTCCGAGAAGCTGGGCGAGGTCGCGTCGGAGTTCGACCGGGTGCACAGCATCCACCGCGCTGTCTCGGTGGGCTCGGTCGACGCGGTCATCGACCCGCACGAGCTGCGCCCGCGCATCATCGAGGCCGTCACCGAGGGGTTGTCTGTCTCCCGACCCGACCCGGTCTGACCTGAAGTCCGGATGCTGCCGGAATTTCGCGGCATCCGGCCCCCGCTGCACCCGGAGCGCACCCGACCGTCTTGACTGGGGGTCATGACCACGAACCGGCAGAGCCTCCCCACTCGCACTCTTGGCACCACCGCTCCCCTCGACGTCTCGGCCATCGGCCTCGGCTGCATGGGGATGTCGGAGTTCTACGGAACCGGTGACGAGGCGCAGGCCACGGCGACGATTCATCGCGCCCTCGAGCTCGGCGTGACCTTTCTCGACACGGCTGACATGTACGGGCCGTTCACCAACGAGCAGCTGGTGGGACGCGCCATTTCCGACCGTCGCGACCAGGTCGTGCTCGCTACGAAGTTCGGCAACGAGCGGGCCGAGGACGGCACCCGACTCGGTGTCAACGGCCGACCGGAGTACGTGCGCCGCGCCGCCGAGGCGAGTCTTCAGCGACTCGGCGTCGACCACATCGACCTCTACTACCAGCACCGCGTGGACCAGCGCGTGCCCATCGAGGAGACCGTCGGAGCGATGGCCGAGCTGGTCACCGCGGGCAAGGTGACCCACCTCGGTCTCTCGGAGGCCTCACCCCTCACGATCCGACGCGCTCACGCGGTTCACCCGATCACCGCGCTGCAGACCGAGTACTCGCTCTTCACTCGCGACGTCGAACGCGAGATCCTGCCGACGCTGCGCGAGCTCGGCATCGGGCTGGTGCCCTACTCGCCCCTCGGACGCGGCATCCTCACCGGTGCCATCACCTCAGCCGACGACCTCGACGAGGCCGACTCGCGCCGAACCGCCTACTTCCCCCGTTTCCAGGGTGCCGCCCTCTCAGCCAACCTCGCCCTCGTCGAGCGGCTGCGCGAGCTGGCCGAGGCGAAGGGCGCGACGGCCGGACAGCTGGCACTGGCCTGGGTATTGGCGCAGGGCAATGACATCGCGCCCATTCCCGGCACGAAGCGGGTGCGCTACCTGGAGGAGAACGTGGGGGCGGTCGACGTCGACCTGACGGCCGATGACCTGGCCGCCATCGACGTTGCCGTGCCGAAGGAGTCGGTGTCGGGCGCCCGCTACGGTGATATGTCGAGTATCGATGTCTGACCGCCGAGTGCGTTCACCGGTCAGCGTCGCACCGCGTCCCTGACGTTCACGAGCAGCACGAGAACGGCCAGGGTCGACAGCGCCGCCCACAGCACGGTCTGCCACGCGCCCAGGAGCAGTACGACGAGCGACCCCAGCGCGACCACCAGCAGCACGCGCACGATGTACGCCAGCAGGTAGCCGCGACCGAAGGCTTCGACCGAGAGCACGATCACGAGGGCGCCGACCGCGGTGACCTGACGGCCGGTGCTGTCGACCCGGAACAACGAACCGAGCAGCGCCAGCACCAGGGGAGTGCTGACGACGGCCCACACGGCCAGGAATCGCGCCCGACCCCGCTCCGCCACGGCGATGGGCAGCCGCCGGTGGGTCAGGTGGCTGTGCGCTGACGTGGGCCGGATGCCGTGCCGCACCTCCCGAACCAGCTGCGCCCGTTCGTCGCTCAGACGTACCGCTCGCATCCGGGTCGTCACGAGCTCACGTTCGCGCACGGCCATGGCGCGCACCACGGGGGTGGCCGGGTCGAGCCCGGCCGCGCGGGTGGTCAGGTCGTGGCGCGCCTGCTCGACCTCATCGTTCAGCATCCCGAGCTCCGCGTGGATCTGCTCGACCCTGGTCTCGACATGCTCCAGCTCGACGGCGGGGTTGGGCGCCACCTTGGCCAGGCCGGCCCAGCCGACCGGGTCTCCCCACGACGCCCGAACCGACGTGTCGCGCTCGTAGCGAGGGCCGGCGGGGCCACGCTCGCCGCCGAACGCGTCGCGGCTGTCGTGACCCCAGAGACCTCGGTAGTCCCGCACCCACGGGGTGTGCTCGTCGATGACGACCTGGGTCCACTCGCGCTCGTGACCGGGCCCGATGGTGTCGCCGTCACCACGGGCGTAGTCGATGTAGGGAATGCCGAAGCCGGGGCCCTGAGCGGCCCTGGCCCAGGGGGTCACCACCCGGGCTGCCCGGCGGATGAAGGGCAGCACCCCGCCCCACGAGGGGGGCACGACGGTGATCAGGTAGTCGCCGGGCAGGTAGGCACCCGAGTGCGACCCGGCCCCGACGAACACCACCGGATGCCGCTCGCCCTCCGTGCGCAGGTCGGGGTCATCCCAGCGGCGGCGCAGGTCGTCTCCGGTCTCGTCGTGCGCCGAGAAGACCACCCAGCGCGGCTGCGGCAGCCCGTCGGGGCCTCCGGCCCCGCTGCCGTCGAGGTAGACGGTGACCTGCTCCCAGTCGCCCTCGTGCTCGTTGACGCCGGAGAAGGCTGAGCGCCAGTTGTTGAAGGAGTAGAAGAACCAGTACTGGCAGACGATCCACCCGTTGTCGCGCACCACCCGGCCGTAGTACGTGGGGCGATCCGGGGCGAAGTGCTGCTGCTGGGCCACCAGCGAGTCGCCGGCACTGCCTCCGGGCACGGTGCCGCGAACGAACAGCGAGAGACGGCTGAGGATGTCGATCGAGCGGCCGACCAGCCCCACCTGGGCGAGGCGGCTGCCTGCGCGGAACCTCGGTCGAGGCTTCGGCAGCCAGGCGCGGAACCGGCCGGACAAGGTCGTCGGCGCGGTGATGCCGCTGAGCGACAGGCCGGGGCCGTCATGGTCGGTACCAAGCCGGGCCAGCCGGTCGAGGTCGAGGGTGCCCGGGGTCGCCAGCACCACCGCGTTGTCAGCGAGGTCGCGCACGAAGAGCTGGGACTGTGACACGAAGCCGTCGACCGCCACGGGCACGAAGTACTCACCGGCGGTCAGACTCAGCACCGGTTCGTGGGCACGTAGCAACACGTGGTCGTCGACAGCACTGTGGTCCATGCCGTCACTGACTCCTGCCTGGGTGGCGCTCTCCTGCTCCACGACGCCCTCCGCACTCTCGAAGCTCTTGGTCTGATTCTGTCACTCACCCTCCCAGGTCAAGGTCAAGGTCAAGGTCAAGGTCGATGCCCGAGCGTCGGTCGGCGCCTGACTGGCGCCTAGAGGGAGCCGTGATTAGGTGGAGCCATGCGCCTCACTCATCTCGGACACGCCTGCCTTCTCATCGAAGCTGCCGACCGCCGGGTGCTCGTTGACCCCGGCAACTTCTCGAAGGGTTTCGCCGAGCTGCGTGACCTCGATGCGATCGTGGTGACCCACAACCATGCCGACCACTTCGACCCGGGGCCGGCGGCGGAGCTCATCCGGGCCAATCCGGGCGCCGATGTCTACACCGACCCCCTCACCGCCCAGAAGCTGCGGGAGGAGGGCCTGGCGGCCGTGCCCACCGCCGAGGGCGATCCGTTCGCCGTCGGCGACCTCACGGTGTCACCGGTGGGAGTGCTGCACGCCTTCAACCACGAGGCCATGCCTCAGATCCCCAACGTGGGTTTCGTCTTCCGCGCCGGGGGCGAGCCGACGCTCTTCCACCCCGGTGACGCCTACGACGCCGAACCCGGCGAGGTCGACGTGCTCGCCCACCCTCTCAATGCGCCGTGGGCCGCCAGCCGTGACTCGATCGCGTTCGTGGCGCGCATCGCCCCCAAGGTCTTCATTCCGATCCACGACGCGCTGCTGTCCGAAGCCGGTCGGCGCATGTACGCGACACACATCGAGACGTTCAGCGGGGTCGACGGTCTGACCTACGTCGACCTCAAGGACGACGAGTCGGCCACTTTCTGACGGGACGGGCCGAGGGTAGAACGAGACAGGGGAAGCCATGACCGATCCGAGCATGACCGAGTCGCAGACCACGGAAAAGGGCACCACCTCGGCCGGGGTCACCGCCCCCGCCGCCCTTCCGGCGCCACGAGGCGGTCCCGCCGCCGGCCCGGCTGTGGCCATCCGTGGCCTGGGCAAGCGCTTCGGCGACGTCATCGCCGTGAAGGGCATCGACCTCGACGTTCCGCGAGGCTCCTTCTTCGGCCTGGTAGGCCCCAACGGCGCAGGAAAGACGACGACGCTCTCGATGGTCACCGGCCTGCTTCGCCCCACGGTGGGCCAGGCCTTCGTGCTGGGTCGAGACGTGTGGGCCGACCCCGTCGCAGCAAAGCGGTTGCTCGGCATCCTGCCCGATGGCCTGCGCACCTTCGACCGGCTCACCGGCCTGCAGCTGATCACCTACTCCGGTCTGCTGCGAGGCATGCCACGCGAACTTGCGGTCGAGCGGGCCACCGAGCTGGTCAACGCTCTCGGCCTGGCGGCGGCGCAGGGGAAGCTTGTTGTCGACTACTCGGCCGGCATGACGAAGAAGGTCACCCTGGCTTCGGCCCTGATCCACGGCCCACGGGTGCTGGTGCTCGACGAGCCCTTTGAGGCCGTCGACCCGGTGTCGTCGGCGACGATCCGCAGCATCCTCGCGGACTTCGTGGGGGCGGGTGGAACCGTGATCATCTCGAGCCACGTCATGGACCTCGTCGAACGCATCTGCTCCCACGTCGCAGTGATCGCCGATGGACAGCTGCTGGCCCACGGAGACATCGACGAGGTGCGTGACGGGCAGAGCCTCGAGCAGCGCTTTGTCGCCCTCGTCGGCGGCACGACCCAGGTGGAGGGGCTCTCGTGGTTGCGCACCTCGTCAGACTGAAGCTCACCCTGCTGCGGAACATGTTGCGGCGCAGCCGCGCCCAGGCGATCGGCGTCGTTCTCGCGATTGTGTACTTCGGGTTTCTCGTCGTGGCCGTGGCCTTCGGCGTCGCCAGCCTCCGCGGCGACCTCGGCCTCGCTGTCGACATCATCCCGGCGGCCGGTGCGGTCGCCGTGGTGCTCTGGACCCTCGTGCCGCTGTTCTCGTTCGGCTCCGACCCCACGCTCGAACCCGGGCGATTCGCCACGTTCGCAGTGCCCCCTCGCCAGCTGGCCGTCGGCCTCATCGCCGGGGCGCTGGTCGGGTTGCCCGCCATCGCGACGGTGCTCATCTCCCTGGGGGTCGTGGTGGCGTGGTCGCACACCATGCTGTCCACGCTCGTCGGCATCGTGTCGACGGCGGTCGGTGTGTTGACCGCCGTGACGATGAGCCGCTGGGTGTCGGCGATCGCGACCGCCTCGCTGTCGAGCCGGCGCGGCAACGACGTCATGGGGGTGCTGGCACTCATCCTCCTCGTACTGATCTCACCCGTCTTGATCGTGCTGTCCAACTCGGGCGGTGACTACCTGGCGGTGGCCCGGTCGGTCTCGTCGGTGGCCGGCTGGACGCCCTTGGGCTGGGCGTGGGCCGCCCCCGGTGACATCGCCCTCGGGCACACCGTCGTCGGTCTGGCGCGTCTCTCACTCGGCCTCGTCTTCCTCTGGGCGCTGGGGGTGGTGTGGCTACGTGCGCTGACCCGTCAGGTCGAGAACCCGAGGTCCGCGGCACGTTCGGGCTCGGCCAAAGCCGCTGACGGCGACCTCGGCCTCCTCGGTCGCGGCCCCGACACCCCGACCGGGGCGGTGGCGATGCGAGTGCTCGTCTACTGGTGGCGTGACCCGCGATACCAGGCCGGGATGCTGCTCACGCCCTTCGTTCCGCTCGCCCTGCTCATCCCGTACTTCACCGCCGACGCGCAGTGGGTCACCCTCCTGATGGCGCCCCTGCTCGCGTTCATGATGGCCTGGGGGGAGCACAACGCTGTGGCCTACGAGGCCGACGCGTTCTGGATGCACGTGGCCGCCGGCACACCCGGCCTGGCCGACCGTCGCGGTCGCCTCGTGCCGAGCCTGCTGATCGCGGCTCCGCTGGTGGTCGTGTACGCGGTAGTGGGCGCAGCCCTGGCGGCCCGGTTCGACCTGCTGGCAGTGGTGCTGGGCCTGTCAGCGGCTCTGCTCGGCACGGGATACGCCGTCTCGAGCGTGCTGAGCATCGTGATGCCCTACCCGGTCGCGAAACCGGGGGAGAGCCCCTTCTCGACACCGCCCGGCGCCACCGGCATCACGCTCGCGGCCCAGACGGTGGCAGCGATCAGCAGCGTGGTGCTCTCGGCGCCCCCGATCGTGCTCGCGCTGCTCGCCTGGTCAGGTGCCGCGTGGGCCGTGTGGGCGGGAGCCGTGGTCGGGCTCATCTGGGGCGTGCTGCTGCTCGAGGTCGGGGTGCGGGTCGGGGCGCGCGTGTACGAGCGACGTGCCCCCGAGCTGCTGGCCAGCCTCACCGCCAACTGATCCGGCTACCGGCCACACCTCGGGCCGTCGCGTCGATTCCCCAGACTCGCCAGTGCTGCTTGCACTACCGTCACGGCCATGGGGCGTGCTGCTGCCGACAATGCGAGACGGATTCTTCGGACCGTGGTCCCGGTGCTGGTGGTCGGTTCCGGTGTTCTCATGATCGTGTCGGCGCGCGAACGGTGGTGGCCTGCCTGTCGACTGAGAAACTTCGAGGCTCCCGACTGCTTGAGGCTTCAAGACCACCAGTACGACTTCATGGCGCCTGCGCAGCCGTGGGTCCCCGTCGGAGCAGCAGCTCAGGTCGGGGCCGGGGCCCTGTTGTTGCTGGGGCTGGCGCTGCTCTTTCTGCCCTGGCTGCTCGGTGGCGACCCTCGGCCGGCGGTGACCTTACCTCTGGGTGCTCTCTTGGCTGCCGCCATGTTGGCGATCGCCGTGGCGACGGGGTGGTCGGGCTTCTCGGGTCGGGTTTTCGAGGTTCCTGGACTGGTCTGGGCTTACTGGCTGTGGGTCGTGACGCCGATCGCACTCGTCGTCACGGTGTTCTGCAGCGAGAGGACCGATCCGTCTCCGGGTATCCCTTGGCGACTCGTGGTCGCCGTCTTGATCAGCGCGAGTGCACCCCTGGGCGAGTTCTTCATCGCTTCGGCCCTGCTGGGCTCGTCGTACGACACCACCCCGTGGTCGGAAGCCGTCAGCGGGACCTTCCTCGTGGCGGCCGGCCTTGCCCTGTGGCCGGCGACTCGCTCGCGCTCTTCATCGCCGATCCCCGCTCTCAGCCCTGTCTGAACGGTGCCGTCGACCAATCAGGCTTGGTCGACGGCACGGCGTGCGGCGCCGATGATGCCCGCCTTGTTGCGCAGCTGGGCCGGCACGATGGCGGCTCGCAGCTTCAGCTTCGGCAGGAACTGGTCGGCGTCCTTGCTGATGCCGCCGCCGACAACGATGAGGTCAGGGGAGAAGAGCTTCTCGAGCGTGTTGTAGTAGATCTGAAGCCGCTCGACGTACTCATCCCAGGAGAGACCCTCGTTCTCCATCACAGACGAGGCGGCGCGACGTTCGGCGTCGTAGCCGTCGATCTCGAGGTGGCCGAGCTCGGTGTTCGGTACGAGCTGGCCGTCGCTGATCAACGCCGACCCGATGCCGGTGCCGAGGGTGGTGAGGATGACGACGCCCTGGACACCCTTGGCCGCGCCGTAGTGCATCTCGGCCAGGCCCGCGGCATCCGCGTCGTTGAGCACCGTGACTGCACGCCCCGTGTGCTTCTGAATGAGGGCCTCGGCGTCGGTGTTGAGCCAGGTCGGGTCGATGTTCGCCGCCGAGAGCACGGTGCCGTGAATGACCACCGCCGGCACCGTCACCCCGATGGGCGAGTCGCCGGTCTGCTCCGCGAAGTGGTCGACGATCTGGTCGACGACGTCGGCGACGGCATCCGGCGTGGCGGGCTGCGGGGTGAGGATCTTCAGGCGCTTCTCCGCGAAGTCTCCCTTCTCGAGGTCGACCGGCGCGCCCTTGATGCCGCTGCCGCCGATGTCGATTCCCAGGGGTTTGCCGTGCTTCGCCATTGATTCGACCCTTCTCGCAGGTGGTGGGGGCAGCTGGCCCCGAAGCCGTCGCGCCACACCCTACGGCAGGGTGAGAATCTCGTTGCCGTCGTCGGTGATCAGGATCGTGTGCTCGAACTGTGCAGACCGGCGACGGTCTTTGGTGACGACGGTCCAGCGGTCGTCCCACATCTCCCATTCGGGCGAGCCGAGGTTCAGCATCGGCTCGATCGTGAAGGTCATACCCGGCTCGATGACGGTCGCGTAGTGGGGTGCGGCGTCGTAGTGCGGCACGATGAGGCCGGAGTGGAACTCGAGGCCGATGCCGTGCCCGGTGAAGTCGCGTACGACCCCGTAGCCGAAGCGTTTCGCGTAGCTCTCGATGACCCGGCCGATCACGTTGATCGCCCGACCGGGCCGCGCCGCGCGGATCCCGCGCATCATTGCCTCGCGCGTGCGCTCGACGAGCAGTCTCGACTCGTCGTCGACCGCACCCACCAGGTAGGTGGCATCGGTGTCTCCGTGGACGCCGTGAATGAAGGCTGTGACGTCGATGTTGACGATGTCGCCCTCGCCCAAGGGGCGAGCGTCGGGGATGCCGTGGCAGATGACCTCGTTGACGCTGGTGCACACCGACTTGGGGAACGCCTTGTAGCCGAGCGGGCTCGGGTAGGCGCCGTTGTCGAGCAGGTACTCGTGCGCCACGGCGTCAAGGTGCTCGGTGGTGACTCCAGGCGCGATCTCGGCGGCGGCGGCGGCCATGGCTCGTGCTGCGATGCGACCGGCATGACGCATCTTCTCGATGAGCTCGGCGTCCTTGTTCTTGACGTCGCCGTCTTCACGCGGGTCTGCCACGTCGACATAGTGTGGGCGTTCGATCGAGCTGGGTACGGGTCGGCGAGCACTGATCGCGTGCGGAGACACACTGGCATGCAGGAGCGGCATACGGTGGAGTCTAGGTCGTCAGCCGGCAGCGTCCACGAGGGACGGGGTGCGGCTGGGTCGGAGAGGACGAGCGACAGATGAGCTTCTGGTACAACGTCGACAGCGGCAAGGTCGAGACCGATGCGAATCGCAGTCGAGGCGAGCAGGTACTCGGGCCGTACGCCACGGAGGCCGACGCGCAGGCGGCACTCGACAAGGCCCGGGCGAACACCGAGAAGTGGGACAGCGACGACCGGGCCTGGAACGAGAAAGGCATCAACGACAGCGACGACGACTGAGGCCAAGTCGCCCGTACCCAGCAAACTGAACGCAGCGTTCGTTCTTGAAAGCCTCGTTACAACAGTGAGTTCGACGACGAACACTGCGTTCGGTCTGTTGGAGTCTCAGGCCTCGAACGAGTGCTCAGCGTCGGGAAAGGCCCCCGACTCCACGTCGGCAGCGTACGCACGCGCCGCCGAGAGCAGCGTGCCCCGAAGGTCGGCGTACCTCTTCACGAAGCGCGGCGCCGTGCCGCCCCGCAAGCCCGCGAAGTCGCTCCAGACCAGCACCTGGGCATCGGTTGCCGGTCCGGCACCGATCCCGATCGTCGGGATCGTGAGCTCGAGAGTGACACGTTCGGCCACTGGCGCCGGAACCATCTCGAGGACCACGGCGAAGGCGCCGGCCCGCTCCAGCGCCAGGGCCTGACGCACGAGCTCGGCGGCCCCGTCGCCGCGACCCTGCACGCGGTAGCCGCCGAGCTGGTGCTCGCTCTGCGGTGTGAAACCGACGTGCGCCATGACGGGGATGCCGGCGCCGGTCAGCGCCTCGACGAGGGGCACCATCGGCGCGCCTCCCTCGAGCTTGACGGCATGCGCCAGGCCTTCTTTCATCATCCGCACGGCGGAGTCGAACCCCTGCCCCACCGATCCGCCGTAGCAGCCGAAGGGCAGGTCGGCCACGACGAAGGCATAACGGGCGGCGGTCGCCACCGCGCGTACGAGCGGCACCATCTGATCAAGGGTGACCGGCACCGTCGTCTCGTAGCCGTAGACGTTGTTGCCGGCGGAGTCGCCCACGAGCAGCACCGGGATGCCGGCCTCGTCGAAGATCTCGGCCGAGTACATGTCGTAGGCCGTGAGCATCGCCCACTTGCGACCGTCGTTCTTCATCGCCTGCAGGTGGGGGATGCGCACCTTGCGACGCGCAGCCCCTGGCCCGGAGGAACGGCTTGCCGCCCGGGAGCCCGAGCCGTACGGGTTGGGCCCCTCCGGCAACTGACCTTCGTCTCTTGCCGGAGCTCGCGCACTGGAACCCGCCAGTTTCCCTCGCCTCGTCTCGTCGGCCATGCGGCCGAGCATAGTGAGCCGCGCTCAGGGGTGACCCCGCAGGGCGAAGCGCGACCGCGGCCGCAACGCCGGGACGACAGCGCAGGCCGGGGAACCTGACCGCAGTCTGTCTGCCAGATGCCGTGATGACGACAAATCTAACGGTCTGGGGACGGACTCTCGGACAACTCACAGGCTGACATCAGAGTTTCTTGGCAAATTCTTGGTAAGGAACCTCCTTTTCGGCCCTCCGTCGTGTTCTTATTCCGTGGGCGCCACGTCGGCGCTCGGAACCAGGAGGACGAACCTTGAACAAGCGCCAATGGAGCGCAGTGTCGGGACTGGCAGTCGGGGCGCTGGTCGCCGCCGGGCTGACGGCTCCCGTCCAGGCTCAGGCAACCCCCAGCCCGAAGGCCCCGGTCAGCAGCGATCCTGCCGCCGCTCAGGCTTCCCGGTCGGACAACCTGCCCAACCCGCTCGCCGACAAGGCCGCTGCGGAGCGCAAGGAGGCCGTGACCAAGCTCATCAAGGGCGAGGCCACGACCACGACGATCAACGGCAACCGCGTCATCAAGGTTGACTCGACCGTCAAGGACAAACGCGGAAAGAACGCGAAGAAGTCGCGCTACATCAACTACCCGGTCGACCGCGAGGAGGACATCTTCACGATCCTCACCGACTTCGGCACCCAGACTCTGGCGGGGCAGTCGACCGCCGCCGGTCCCGCGCACAACGCGATCCCCCAGCCTGACCGGCTCTGGAACCGAGACGCCACCGACAACAACTCGACGTACTGGGCGCCCGACTTCAGCCAGGACCACTACCTGAACCTGATGTTCGGGGCCAAGGACTCGTTCAAGGACTTCTACCTCAAGCAGAGCAACGGCCGCTTCGTGGCCAAGGGCGATGTGTCCAACTGGGTGACCGTGCCCTACAACGAGGCGCGCTACGGGTCGAACACGGTTCCCCAGTCGAACGGCTACTGGAACTACGTCAAGGACACCGCGACCTCCTGGTACAACGCCCAGAAGGCCGCGGGTCAGACCGACGCCCAGATCAAGACCTACCTGGCCCAGTTCGACAAGGTCGACCGCTACGACTACGACGGTGACGGCAACTTCAACGAGCCCGACGGCTACATCGACCACTTCCAGGCGATCCACGCCGGCGAGGGCGAGGAGGCCGGCGGCGGCGCCGAGGGCACCGACGCCATCTGGTCGCACCGCTGGTTCGCCTTCTCGAACACCGCAGGCGTCGCCGGACCGTCCTTCAACCTCAACGGCGGTGTGCCGCTGGGTGACTCCGGCATGTGGATCGGCGACTACACCACCGAGCCTGAGAACGGTGGCCTCGGCGTGTTCGCCCACGAGTTCGGCCACGACCTCGGTCTGCCCGACCTGTATGACACGGCCGGTGGCGACAACGGCACCGGCTTCTGGACCCTGATGAGCGGTGGCTCGTGGCTCAACCAGAGCAAGGACGCCATCGGCACCAAGCCCGGCTACATGGGCCCGTGGGAGAAGCTGCAGCTCGGCTGGCTCGACTACACCACGGTCGACTACGGCAAGAACAAGCTCGTCAACCTCGGCCCCGCCGACCGCGCGGTCAAGGACAAGACGAACAAGGACGAGGACTCCTACGGTGTCAAGCCGCAGGCGATCGTCGTCCCGCTCCCGGAGCGGTCGGTCTACACCGAGAAGAACACTCCCCACTCGGGATCAGCGGAATGGTGGAGCGGGCTCGGCAACGACATGAACTCGACGCTCGGCACCACCGTCGACCTGACCGGTGTGGCTACGTCGGCCTCGGTCAACGCCTGGGTCCAGGGCAACCTCGAGGCCGGGTACGACCTCCTCTACGGCGAGGTCTCGACCGACAACGGCGCCACGTGGGCGAAGGTGGGCGACCCGGTCGACGGTGCGTTCGCCTGGGCCCGGAAGAGCTGGGACCTCTCTGCCTACAAGGGGCAGTCGGTGCAGTTCCGCTTCCGGGTCTCCACCGACGGTGGACTGGCGAGCGAGGCCTACCTCGATGACCTCTCGGTCACCAAGGACGGCGTCGAGGGAGCCATCGACGACGTTGAGAGCGGCGCCGGAGCCTGGGTCGCCAGTGGCTTCTCGATCATCGACGGCACGACGTCCAAGCAGGTCCAGGACGTCTACTACGCCGAGAACCGGGTCTACAGCAACTACGACAAGGGTCTGAAGTCGGGTCCGTACAACTTCGGCTGGACCAACACCCGGCCCAAGTGGGTTGAGCGCTTCCCGTACCAGAACGGCCTGCTCGTCTGGTTCAGCAACGGCGAGTACACCGACAACAACACGTCGGCACACCCGGGCGGCGGGCTCGTCCTGCCCGTCGACGCCCGCCCCAAGGCGGTCAAGTTCCCCGACGGCGCTCTGCTGGGCAACCGGCGTCAGCCCTTCGACGCCACATTCGGCCAGGAGCGCACCGACATGGTGACCTTCCACCGCAACGGCTACGGCGTGACGCTGAAGTCGGCCCCGGCGATCCCCACGTTCGACGACACGAACAAGCTGGGCTACTGGGACGCCTCGAACCCGTGGGCCTCGACGGCCGTCAGCGGGCTCGGGGTCACGATGAAGGTCGTGCAGACCTCGGGCAACAAGGAGAACATGCTCGTGCGCGTCACCACCAAGTGACCTGAACCGGCCCGGACGACGTCCGAACCGCACCAGCGTCGTGGGCCCTCGGGATCGCTTTCGGGGGCCCACGTCTGCGCCAGCAGGCCGGCATTGGGCCGGTTGGCCGCGGGTGAGCGCAGGGCAGAGGCAGAACAGAAGCAGCTAGGAGAGCCGGCACGCCGATGAGACCTCGATGCGGCAGGATCGACCTATGAACCGTCAGGAAGAGTTTGTTCTGCGCACGATCGAAGAGCGTGACATCCGCTTCGTCCGTCTGTGGTTCACCGACGTGCTGGGCACCCTCAAGTCGGTGGCCGTCGCCCCGGCCGAGCTCGAAGGCGCGTTCGCCGAGGGCATCGGGTTCGACGGATCGGCGATGGAGGGGCTGACCCGGGTGTACGAGGCCGACATGCTGGCCAAGCCCGACCCTTCCACCTTCTCGATTCTGCCGTGGCGCGGTGACGCCCCGGGCACGGCCCGGATGTTCTGCGACCTGCAGCTGCCCGACGGCAGCCCCAGCATCGCCGACCCGCGCAACGTGCTGCAGCGGGCCTTGACCCGGGCCGCCGATCTCGGGTTCACCTTCTACACCCACCCGGAGATCGAGTTCTTCCTGCTCGAGCCGGGTCGAGGCCCCGACGGCCGTCCCGTGCCGGTCGACCACGCCGGCTACTTCGACCACGTACCGCACGGCACCGGCCATGACTTCCGGCGGGCCGCGATCACGATGCTCGAGAGCATGGGGATCTCGGTCGAGTTCAGCCACCACGAGGGGGCGCCCGGTCAGAACGAGATCGACCTTCGCTACGCCGACGCGCTCAGCATGGCCGACAACGTCATGACCTTCCGCACCGTGATCAAGGAGGTCGCGCTCACCCAGGGGATCTACGCCACCTTCATGCCGAAGCCGTTCTCGGAGCACCCGGGCTCCGGCATGCACACCCACGTCTCGCTCTTCGAGGGTGACACCAACGCCTTCTTCGGGCCCGGCGCTCCCTACCAGCTGAGCAAGGTCGGTCGGCAGTTCATGGCCGGTCTGCTCGTGCACGGCGCCGAGATCACGGCGGTGACCAACCAGTGGGTCAACAGCTACAAACGCCTCTGGGGTGGCGGTGAGGCGCCGGCGCACCTGACCTGGGGACACAACAACCGGTCAGCCCTGCTGCGGGTGCCGATGCACAAGCCGAACAAGGGCCAGTCGACCCGCATCGAGGTGCGCTCGCTTGATCCTGCCTGCAACCCCTACCTGGCCTTCGCGGTCATCCTCGGTGCCGGGCTCAAGGGGATCGAGGAGGGCTACGAACTGCCCCCCGAGACCGAGGATGACGTGTGGGGACTCACTGATGCCGAGCGGCGCGCCATGGGCATCAAGACCTTGCCGGCCTCCCTCGGGCGGGCGCTCGAGGTGATGGAACAGAGTGACCTCGTGGCCGACATCCTCGGCGAACACGTCTTCGACTTCTTCCTGCGCAACAAGCGTCAGGAATGGCTCGATTATCGGCACGAGGTCAGCACGTTCGAGCTCGACCGCTACCTGCCGCGCCTGTGACCGCTCCAGGACACCCGGAAAGGGGTCACTGACGAGAATGGTGTCGCGAACCTCCTCCGTCGAAGCGGCCCTCGCCCGGGTCGGGTTCGCCGACGTGCCGCGAGCCGCCGGACTGCTCGACGACCGGGCGCTCGCCTCGCTTCGTCGCCAGGACGAGCCCACCGGCCTGCCCGAGGTGGTGCTCTCGGCTCTCGGCGACTCCGCCGATCCCGACCAGGCTCTGCTCGGCCTGGTGCGCGTGATGGAGTCGCTGGCCACCCAGCCCGACGCAGCAGGTCACGGGGTCACGGCACTGCGCGCCGCGCTCACCGACGACGCCGTTTCCCGGTCACGCGTGCTCGGTCTGCTGGGTGCCTCCACCGCGATCGTCGACCACCTCGTCAAACATCCTGCCGACTGGCTTGTGGCGGCTGCTGCCACGCGGCCCAGTGGAGAACACGTGCGCGCCGACCTGGTCGCGGCGGTCGGGCCCGGGCGCGGCGAGGTGCCGGCCTTGCACGCCCTGCGAGTGGCCTACCGGCGCGGCCTGCTGCGCATCGCAGCACTCGACGTGACCGCGCCCGACCCGCTGACCGAGATGCCGGCCGTGGGGGAGGCGCTGGCCGAGCTGGCCGAAGCCGCCCTCGAGGCTGCTCTCGCCATTGCGCGTGAGGAGTTCGGGCCAGGGCACGAGCAGTGTCGCCTCGCGATCATCGGCATGGGCAAGACAGGCGGTGGCGAGCTCAACTACGTCAGTGATGTCGACGTCATCTTTGTGGCCGAGCCGGCTGACGGCGTCGATGAGGAGCTGGCCCTGCGCATCGGCACGACCCTCGCGGCTGCCACGATGCGGGCCTGCTCGGCGCCCACGCCCGAGGGGAGCCTGTGGCCCGTCGACGCGGCGCTGCGGCCGGAGGGCAAGCAAGGGCCATTGGTGCGCACCATCGCGAGCCATCGGGCCTACTACGAACGCTGGGCGAAGACCTGGGAGTTCCAGGCGCTGCTCAAGGCCTGGGTCTCGGCGGGCGACCGCGAGATCGGGTTGCGCTACAAGGCCGAGATCGGGCCACTCGTGTGGGAGGCGGCCGGGCGGGAGAACTTCGTGGAGGACGTCCAGGCCATGCGTCGTCGGGTGGAGAGCCACGTCCCCCCCAACGAGGCCGCCCGTCAGCTCAAGCTGGGCCCCGGTGGGCTGCGTGACGTCGAGTTCAGCGTTCAGCTGCTCCAGCTCGTGCACGGGCGCGCCGACCCCAAGCTGCGTTCGGCCACCACGCTGGAGGCCCTGGCATCGCTGGCCCGTGGTGGGTACGTCGGACGTGACGACGCCGCAGCCCTCGACCGCGACTACCGGCACCTGCGCTGCCTCGAGCACCGCATCCAGCTCCACCGGCTACGCCGCACCCACCTGATGCCCGAGTCACCGGCCGACCTGCGCCGCCTCGGCCGGTTGATGGGCCATCGCACGCATCCCGAGCAGCAGGTCGTCGCCGACCGGCAGGCGATCGCTCGTGAGGTGCGCCGCATCCACGAGCGGCTCTTCTACCGACCCCTGCTCGCGGCTGCCGCGAAGCTGACCCCTCAAGAAGTGGGCCTCACACCGGAGGCCGCCCGGGCGCGACTCCTGGCGTTGGGTTTTCGTGACCCAGCCGGCGCGATGCGTCACATCGAGGCGCTCACGGCCGGGGTCAGCCGGCGTGCCGCCATCCAACGCACCCTGCTGCCCGTCATGCTCGGCTGGTTCGCCGACGAAGCCGACCCGGATGCCGGACTGTTGTCTTTTCGGCGCGTCTCCGACGAGCTGGGTTCGACGCACTGGTACCTGAAGATGCTGCGCGACGAGGGCCGGGCCGCCGATCGCCTCGCCCACGGGCTAGCTCGAAGCCGCTTCGCTGCCGACCTGCTCGTGCGCTCACCCGAGAGCGTCTCGATCTTCGGCGACGCCACCGGGTTGGTGCCCCGTACCCGCGAGGCTCTGGTCGCCACCATGACCTCAGCGGTGAACCGGCGCGAGACAGGCGCCGAGGCGGTGGCGGCGGTGCGAGCCATCCGACGACACGAGTTGGTGCGCATCGTGATGGCCGACGTCGTGGGCGAGCTCGACCTGCCCTCCGTGGGGGCAGCCCTCAGCGATCTGGCCGCAGCCACCATCGAGGTCTCTCTTGGCGCTGTCGTGTCTCAGGTCGAGCGAGACGAAGGGGTCGCCCTGGGTGGCGAGATCCTCGTCGTGGCCATGGGCAGCTTCGGCGGCGCCGAGATGGGTTACGCCTCCGACGCCGACGTGATGTTCGTCCTGCGGTCTCAGGGCGACGAGGCAGCCGTCGCGACTCGGGCCACCCAGGTGGTCCAGAACCTCAAGAAGCTGTTGTCCGGCCCGGGCCCCGACCCGGCATTGGGCATCGACGCGGATCTCCGGCCAGAGGGCAAGGCCGGCCCCCTCGTTCGCAGCCTCGACTCCTTCCGTACCTACTACGACCGGTGGGCGCTCACGTGGGAGTTCCAGGCGCTGCTCCGGGCGCGGCCGATCGCCGGGCCGGCCGACCTGGCCGAACAGTTCGCCGCCCTCATCGACCCTCTCCGCTACCCCGATGGAGGGTTGTCTCGAGAGCAGACGCGTGACATCCGCACGCTCAAGGCACGGGTCGAGGCCGAACGGCTGCCACGGGGCGCGGACCCGCGTAAGCACCTCAAGCTCGGGCTGGGTGGCCTCACCGACGTGGAGTGGACCGTGCAGTTGTTGCAGCTGAAGCACGCCCACAACACGCCCGCCCTCAGGGTGGTGGGAACGATGGCCGGCCTCGACGCCCTGGTCACGGCCGGCCTCCTACCCGCCGAAGATGCCCGGGCGTTGCGCGAGGCGTGGCTGCTCGGATCGCTCATCCGCAACGCCTCGGTCCTCTGGCGGGGGCGAGCCGTCGACAGCGTGCCCTCCGACCTGCGTGACCTCGAAGGGGTCAGCCGGCTCATGGGCCGCACGGCCGGTAGCGGGCACCAGCTCGAACCGCTGTGGCGCAAGGTCGCCCGCCGTTCACGGCAGGCGACAGATTTCAACTTTTACGCCTCGCGAACGCAAGGTAGCGTCGAGTTGTGACGATGGCGGAGAGGGGGAAGAACGGCGAGCCGACTTTCGTCGCAGTGCTTCGCGCGCCGCGCTTCCTGCCGGTCTTCGTCGCCAACGCGTTGTCGATGTGGGGCGACTACATCGCCCGCGTGACCATCGCCGCGGTCGTCTTCGAACGCACGCGCTCGCCGCTCGCCACCGCGACGACCTTTGCCGTCAGCCTCCTGCCGACCTTCCTGGGCCGTAGCCTGCTGGGCCCGCTCGTCGACCGGATCGCCTACAAGCGGGTGCTCATCTTCGCTCACGTGCTGCGTGCCCTGTGTGTGCTCGGGTTGATCCTGCTCGTGCAGATGCAGTCGTCGCTGTGGGGGATCTTCGGCGTGCTCGTCGCTCTCGAGACCATCGGTGGGGCCGCCTCGGCCTCGAACCAGGTGCTCTACATGGACCTGTTCGAAGACCGGCACCTCTACGCCCGGTCGGTCGGTCTGCTGGCGATGACCGAACAGGTCAACCAGGCCATCGGGCTGGCCCTCGGCGGGGGCCTGGTGGCACTGCTCGGCCCTGGGACGGGCCTCCTGCTCGATCTGGCGACCTTCGTCGTGGCCGCGTGCGTCATTGCTGTGGTGGTCGAGATGAGGCCCGTGCACGGTGAGCGTGGCCTCGGGTTCTCGGGCTTCGTGCGTGACCTCGGCGACGCCGTCGGCGACCTGATGCGACATCCGGTGCTCGCCCGGTTCGTGCTGCTGGGAGCCTGTGCCACCTTGGGCATCGCGGCGCCCGAGGCCCTGGCCATCCCGATCGCCGGCGAGAACGGGTGGGGTGGCGCGTTGATGGCGGCACCCATCATCGGCGCCGTGTTCGGCATCGTGCTCATCTCCCGTCGTGGGGTGCAGGCGCAGAACCGCTTGATCGTGCCGCTGGCCCTCGCGATGCCGTTGCCCCTGCTGCTGACGGCGTTCTACCCCCCGACGATCGTCGTGGCCCTGCTCTTCTTCGTCAGCGGCATGCTGCAGGCGTTCATGGTTCCGTTGCAGGCGACCTTTGCCCTCGTCACGGCGCCGGCGCTGCGCGGCCGGGTTTACAGCCTGGCCGGAGCCGTTTCGGTGGCTTGTGCCGGTGGGTCCTTTCTCGCGGCGGGTTGGATGGGGCAGCACACCGACCCCTATGTCGGAGTCGCCGCCAGTGCCGGAGCTTCCCTGGCCCTCCTCGCGGCCGCGGCGATCTCGTGGCCGCACCGACGGGTGCAGTCGGCCGTCGAGCAGGCCTACACCGACCCGCCGAAGGCGAGTCCGGCTGGTTGAGCCGCGGGTGGTACGGGCTGACCTCAGACGGTCTCGCGGTGTCGACGACCGCGCAGGTCGAGCAGGCTGGCGACGAGGGCGACGAAGACGAGCACAGCGGCCACCCGTAGCGACGAGGTCGCACCGCTGGGCCCACCGGGCCCACCAGGCCCGTCAGCCCGCGTCGAGGCGAAGAAGACCGCGCCGATGAGGGCGATGCCGGCTGCCGTTCCGATCCGTTGGCCGGTCTGGAGCAGACCGCCGGCTGTACCGGCGCGTGCCACCGGGATGTCGGCGAGGGTCAGCGTGACGTTCGGAGAGATGACGATGCCGCTGCCGACGCCGGCCACGAGCAGTGGTCCGGCGAGCGCCCAACCGAGTGCGGGGCCACTGACCAGCCCCAGCACGATGTCGGTGGCGATGAGACCGACCAGAACGGTGATCAGCCCCACGGTGACCAGTACCCGGCCGAAGCGGTCGACAAGGTTACCTCCGACGGCAGCCGACACAGCGGAGCCGGCAGCGAACGGCGTCACGGCGAGGCCAGCCAACAGAGGGGTATAGCCAAGACCCTGCTGGAAGTAGATGGTGAGCACGAAGAAGATCCCGGTGAACCCCGCGAAGTAGATGGTGCCGACCGCGGCCCCGGACGAGTAGCCGGGAACCCGGAAGAGCGCGAGATCAACGAGTGGGCTGCGCCCCCGACGGGTGTAGACGCGCTCCCACTGCACGAAGACGCCGGTGAGGCCCAGTCCGACCACGGCGACCCACCAGGGAACGCTGGGGGCGCCCCCTCGTCCGGTCTCGACGAGCGGGAGCAGCAGCGTCACCACGGCGAGGGCGAGCAGAACGACGCCAACCGGGTCGAGGTCAAGGCGCGACTTCTCCGACCGTGGCTTCGGAGCCGGCAGCCAGAGACGGGCCAGCACGACCGCGCCGACCGCCACGGGAAGGTTGACGAAGAAGATCCACCGCCACCCCGTGGCCGGCCCGAGAGCGCTGATGATCAGGCCCCCGACGATGGGACCCACGGCGGTCGAGATGCCGATCGTGGCGCCGAGCATGCCGAACGCCCGACCCCGCTCGCGGCCCCTGAACAGCTCTTGGATCAGGCCCGAGACCTGCGGGTTGAGGATGCCGCCCGCGGCTCCCTGTACGAGCCGGGCCACGACGAGCAACCCTGCGCTCCCAGCGAGACCACAGGCCAGGGAGGCCAAGCCGAAGAGCACCACCCCGATGATGAACACCGTGCGGCGCCCGATCGCGTCACCGATGCGGCCGGCACCGACCAACGTCAGACCGAACGTGAGCGCGTATCCGGACACCACCCACTGAAGGTCGCTCGGGGAGGCGTCTATGCCGGTCTGGATCGACGGCAGCGCGACGTTGACGATGCTGACGTCGAGCAGGGTCATGAAGCCGGCGACGAGACAGACGGCGAGCGCCTTCCACCGCCTCGGGTCGGGGGCCTCGGTCTTCGTCGCCGGGGCGGGCCGCTCGTGCGTGGCATCCTGCTCGCGCGGGCTGCTGTTGGGGTTGTCGCCGTTCGTGACGCTGGAGCCGTCGACCGCGGGGTCGTGGTGGTCATCGCTCTGGGCGACACCGGTGGCCTCAAGGCGGTCGCTCGTACCGCCGGCGGTAGTAGCGGGGGCGGCCGGGCCACCGGAGTCGTTCACACCTCAGTCTCTCCCGTCGACGCGATTCCTGCGTAGCTAGCAGTTGACGACGGCTCCGCTATGAGGTTAGCCTCACCTTAACGGGCCTGACAACGATGCCGACCTGC
>JBDTVJ010000047.1:0-23692 GCA_040007275.1 Terracoccus sp. | reverse complement strand
CGATCTACGGTGGCAACCTGCCGACGACCCCGTGGACCAAGAACGCTGACGGTCGAGGTCCGGCCTGGTCGAACTCGCTTTTCGAGGACAACGCCGAGTTCGGTCTCGGCCTGCGGCTCGCGGCCGACCTGCACACGCGACTCGCACGCGAGCGCCTGGACCAGCTGCGGGACGGGGTGGGTTCAGAGCTCGTGGATGCGATCCTCGACGCGCCCCAGGTGCGGGAGTTCGAGATCGCGGCACAGCGGGATCGGCTTCTGGTGCTCGCTGACCGGCTCAAGGGGTTGGACGGACCGGCCGCGGAGGATCTCCGCAGCGTGGCCGACCACCTGCTGCGGCGCAGCGTCTGGATCGTCGGCGGTGACGGGTGGGCGTACGACATCGGCTCGGGTGGGCTCGACCACGTCCTCGCCGGCGGCCGCAACGTGAACGTGCTCGTGCTCGACACCGAGGTCTACTCCAACACCGGGGGCCAGTCCTCCAAGTCCACGCCTCTGGCCGCGGTGGCGAAGTTCGCGGCGTCGGGCAAGGCGGTGGCCAAGAAGGACATCGCCCTCCAGGCGATCGCCTACGGCAGCGTCTACGTGGCCCGGGTGGCCATGGGCGCGGACCCGCAGCAGACGCTCACTGCGTTCCGTGAGGCGGAGGCGCACGAGGGGCCTTCGCTGATCATCGCCTACAGCCACTGCATCGCCCACGGCATCGAGATGAAGGACGGGCTCGACCAGCAGTACCGGGCCGTCGCGAGTGGGCACTGGCCCTTGGTGCGCTACGACCCCACGGTCCGTGCCCAGGGGGGGAACCCCTTCATGCTCGACTCCCCGCGGCCGCGAATCCCGTTGGAGGACTACATCTACCGCGAGCTGCGCTACCGGATGCTGCGCACCTCGAACCCAGCCGAGGCCGAGCGCCTGCTCGGGCTGGCGCAGGAGGCCGTCGACCAACGATGGGCCGTCTATGAGGAGATGGCAACGCGGGGGGCCGCCCACTTCACCGCCGACGCCCGCGGGAACGCATGATGGACCTCGCCACCAGCTATCTCGGACTGCCGCTGCGCAATCCCCTTGTTGCGTCAGCCTCCCCGCTGTCGAACTCGGTCGAGCGGGTCCGACGGCTGGTCGACGCGGGCATCGGCGCGGTCGTGCTCTATTCGCTCTTCGAGGAGCAACTGCGTCAAGAGGACCTGCGCGACCTCATCCTCCATGAGGCCCACGAGGGGTCTTTCGGTGAGGCCCTGTCCTACTTTCCGTCCGTGCCCGCTGAGGCGCCGGGAGGAGCCCGCCGCTACCTCGACCTCATCGAGCGTGCGGCACAGGCCGTCGACGTGCCGGTCATTGCCAGCCTCAACGCCGGCGCCACCGGGGCCTGGGTGGACTTCGCCCGCTTGATCGAGGAGGCCGGGGCGGCCGCCCTCGAGCTGAACATCTTCGCCCTGCCCGGTGATCCGCATACGAGTGGTCGATCGGTCGAGGACCGCCATCTCGAGATCCTGCAGCAGGTGCGGGCGGTCGTGTCGGTGCCGATCGCGGTCAAGCTGAGCCCCCACTTCAGCTCGGTGGGAGAGATGGCGCTGCGCCTCAACGCAGCTGGCGCTGACGGCTTGGTGCTCTTCAACCGTTTCCTGCAGCCCGACATCGACCTCCGCTCGATGCGGGTCGAGCCCGGGTTCGGCCTCTCCTCGCCCGACGAGGCCCGGCTGCCGCGGACGTGGATCGCGCTTCTGCGCCGTCACCTCTCGGGCTCGCTGGCCGCGACCACGGGTGTGGACCAGGCCGACGACGTCGTCAAGTATCTCCTGGCCGGCGCCGATGTCGTGATGACGGCGTCCGCGCTCCTGCGGCACGGCGCCGACCACGTCGGCGTCCTGCTCGACGGGCTCGGGTCCTGGCTCGAGTTGGGTGGCTACCACTCGGTGGCGGAGGTTCGTGGACTGCTGGCCGTCCCCCTCGACGTCGACCGGACGGCCTACGAAAGGGCGGGGTACGTGGTGGCCCTGGAACACGCGCGCGCCACATACGCCGAGCTGGTCTTGCCCCGCGGCTCAGATGGTTCGTAGTGGCGTGTGTCGTCAGTTCTTGAACGGGGACGGTGTTGGGAGATGGGGCATGGCGATCGTGGTCAGCGCCGCCTCGGCCCTGCGTGGCTGCCGCTGTGATATCACCAGCGGCGACCAGTATCAGGCAATCCCGACGGAACTCGCCCCGATGAAACCTTGGTGTAGCGCCTAGTCTGGCGGCTTGGACAGACGCTGGTGCACCCTGGAGGGCGCGGACGTCAAGACCAAGATTGTTGCGGGCTGCCGGGCCTGGTTTTGGTGCGCCGCGCGTCTGTCGAACCACTGCCACGCGTGGACGTCACCATGGCAAAGGAGCCATTGAATGATGCCGAGGGGCCCGAGGGCGCCATCGACAGCGAAACTCTGCGCCCAGCCGAGACCTTGGTGCAGCGCGACAGGTCGGACCCAAGCGGGCTACCTCAGGGAGGCGGCATGACTACCGGGTCAGTCCTCGATATCAACGGGCGGCCCTTGGATGTCGAGTCGGGTGAGTACGAGGAGCGCGACCTGCTCGTCGTCGACGGCAGGGTCGCCGACGATGGTGCCGACGCGCCCGACGTAGTGCGGGTGATCGACAGCGCGGCGATCTCGGACATGAGGTCACTCCTTCGTTCGGTGGTGACCTTGTAGCCCAGACGCCCCGCCCGCGTCGCTGCCAGGACGCGTCGCCGCCGGCAACATCGAGGGTTGTGCTCCTGCCGTGACGTTCGAGGGAGTGGGCTGCACGGGTACGTGACACCGCATGAAGCATCATGAGGTACTGATTGTGGGGGGTGGCAACGCTGGGATCTCGCTGGCCGCCCGGCTGCTACGCGATGGTGCGCACGATGTCGCGGTGGTGGAGTCCGAGTCCATTCACCGGTACCGGCCACTGCTGAACTACGTCGGAGCCGGCGAGGCGAGGATGGCCTCGCTGGAGCGGCCCGCGGCCACGGTGATGCCGCAGGGGTGCACGTGGATACAGGACCAGGTGGTGGCGGTCGAGGCCGACGGCCCGATCGTGGTGACGCGGGACGGCCAACGGATCAGCGCCACCACGCTGGTTCTCTGCCCCGGCCTGGAGGAGGACTGGGAGGCCACCCCCGGCCTGGCGCAGGCCTACGCGGCCGGTTGGGCCGGGTCGACCTTCGTTGTCGATAGTGCTCCGCAGGTGTGGCCCGTTCTGCGGGACGTCACCGGCGGGCGCGTGGTCTTCACGATGCCGCCCGAGCCGGCTCCGTGCGCCGCAACCGCCCTCAAGCCGCTGTTCATGGCGTGCGACCAGTGGCGACGAACCGGAGTGCTGCCGGCCCTCGATGTGCACCTGATTCTGCCCGGCCTCTCCCCGGTGGGGGTGCCCAAGGCTGACCGGGTGCTTGAGCGGGCGCTGGCGTCGTACGGCGTGCAGGTGCTGCGCGAGGCCCGGGTCACGGGCGCCGAAGCGAGACGGATCACGGTGACGACTCCCGAGGGAGACCACGAGCTGGACGGCCTCTCGTATGCCCATGTCGTACCGCACTACCGGGCCCCTGACTGGATCGCCGAGTGCGAGCTGGCCGGCGAAACGCAGGCGGGCCTGATCGACGTCGACCCGTTCACGTTGCGCCACCGGCGTCATCCGAGGATCTGGTCGCTCGGCGATGTGGCCGACCTCGGCATCAAGCCCTCTGGCGGTGCGCTCCGCAAGCAGGTCAAGGTTCTGGCGCACAACATCGCAGCCGCCGACATGGCCCCGCTGCAGCACTACGACGGCTACACCGTCATGCCGATCACCCTCTCGCGCCACCAGCTCATGCTCGTGGAGGTGGACCGCGAGGGACGGCCAGCCCCGACCGTGCCCTTCCCTGACCTCGTCCGGCCCCGACGGGCCACGTGGTGGGTTGATCGCTATGTCCTGCCGGTGACCTACTTCAAGCGCATCCTGCGCGGCAAGGTCTGACCGGAGAGGTCGCCCCACCAGCTCATGGTCCGTACGAGACATGGACACACGTGGCCAAGCCGCGGGGCCTCGGCCCGGGGCGTCCGACCAAGAGGCCGGGTCGCCGGGTATGACGTGGCCGTAGCTGCCCGTACCGAAAGGAACACTCATGTCCACCTCCTCAACTGATGCCATCGTGGTGCTCAAGGATGAGCACCAGCAGATTCGTGCCCTCTTTCGTGAGTTTCAGAAGTCGGGCACGACCGAGGCCCGCAAAGCCCGTCTGGTCGAGCAGATGATCGAGCTGCTCACGGTCCACACCTACATCGAGAACGAGGTGATGTACCCCCGGGTCCGTCAGCTGCTTCCCGACCTGGAGGCGGACATCCTCGAGTCCTACGAGGAGCACCACGTCGCCGACGTGCTGACCATGGAGCTCTTCGCGATGACACCGGGTGACGAACGGTTCGAGGCGAAGACCACCGTGCTGATCGAGAACGTCACCCATCACATGGACGAGGAGGAGAAGGACTGGTTCCCCAAGGTCCGAGACGGGCTGGGACGCAAGGCGCTTCAGCAGCTGGGGCAGGAGCTCATCGAGTCGCGGAAGACCGCGCCGCGCGAGCCCGCCCAGCCCGGCGCTTTGAAGAAGACGATCGATGCAGTGCTCTCCTGAGCAGACCCCAGACGAGGGGAGGGCGCCGTGAGCAGCCCGGTGGACGCGGCGACCGTCGCGAGGCAGACCTCGGCCTCCCCGGAGCAGGTGTGGTCGGTGCTGGCCGACGGGTGGGCGTACCCGACGTGGGTGGTCGGCGCCTGCCGGGTCCGTGCGGTGGAGCCGGACTGGCCGCAGGCCGGCCAACGGATCCATCACTCGTTCGGGACCTGGCCGGTGCTGCTGAACGACACCACCGAGGTGCTCGAGGCGAACGAGCCGGAGTCGCTGACGTTGCGGGCCCGCGGCTGGCCCGTCGGGGAGGCCACCGTTCACATCACCCTCGCGCCGTGGCAGAGCGGCACGCTGATCCGCATCCGAGAGGATGCCGTGTCGGGCCCGGGAACGTTGGTGCCCAAGCCGTTGCGCCAGCTGGCGATCGGGCCACGCAACCGGGAGAGTCTGCGACGGTTGGCCTACCTGGCCGAGGGCAGACCAGGAAAGCCGACATGACCACCTCGGTGGTGGACCAGCACTGGCGTGACCGTCACCACCCCTCGGCTCTTGCCCCCTCCCGGCCATCCGGCCGGATACCCGTCGGCGTGGTGCGCGTCGCTCAGCTCCAGGGGGTGGTGATGGCCGTGTTCGGTGTCTCCGCGTCGGCCGCGGTCAGGGAACTGCAGTGGCACAGCGCCCAACGCAACACGTCGATGGCCGACCTCGCTGAGGATGTCATGGGTTTGGTCAGCCGTCGGTGTGCGCCCATGACCCCTGACGTCCTCGGTGCGTTGTTGGCCAGACAGCAAACCCTCGGGCCGGAACGGGAGTCAGACCCACGACGCCCGTCCTACCCCCGTGCTTCGGTCCTGCACCTCGTCGCAACGGCCCATCCGCAAGCCACCCAAGATGTCCCAGCGAATTCGGGGGAAAGCTGGAGGTGGGAACGAGATAGTCTGACCCGCAGGGAAGCCCAGGTGCTGTGCCTCATCGGGGAGGGCCTGTCCAACCAGGACATCGCCGCCGCCATTTTCGTGACCGTCAACACAGTCAAGTCATACATCCGCACGGCCTACCGCAAGATCGGTGTCACCAGCCGCGCCCAGGCGGTCCGGTGGGCACTGGTGCACGGGGAGCGCGGGTAAGCGCGGTCCCAAGTTCGGTGCAGCACGGCACCGATATAACCTGGAGGTAGCGGCGTGTCAGGAGCAGGCGGTACGGAAGGGGCCCTGCCGAGCAGGCGTCTTGAGGGCGCGACCGGTGAGACCTCGGCTGCGCAGGACGAAGCAAAGTGGCGTACCGAGATCGCTCTACTGCTCGGGAGCCGGTGCTTCCCTGCGCGCCTGGCAGATCTGGCTGCGCATCTGGCCCAGGTTCAGGCGCCGAGCCGGCTCCTCTGGCGACTGAGCGGCGTCAATCCCGACATCCGCTTCACCTCCCTGGATGCACTGATCGCCGACATCGACAGCCACGCCAAGGCAGCCCCGCTGCACTACCGCGAGCCCATGTGAGCGGTGCTGCTACACGATCCAACGGCTCCGGCGCCCCCAAGGCCTCACCGGAGGTTTGGCCAACCGTGTTCATCGCGGCCCACCACGGGGCACAGGGGTTGCCATCCGCGACACCCGGTAGCCGCCGTGGCATTCTCGTTCTATGACCGACCCGATCCCCTCCGATGACCTGCCCGACCCTGACCACCAGACCCCGGACGGCGTCACTGACGCCACCGTCGACGCCCTCGGGAAGTTGTCCGCAGCTCTCGAGACCGCCGAGCAGGCCCGCGGCAACTTGTACGCCTTCCACCAGCTCAGCGGCTCGGCGGACATGAAGCTGCAGGACGCCCTGGCGGCGCTGCGCGAGTCAGGACATGACACCGTGGCCGACCGGATCACCCAAGAGCTGTTGGGACGCAACGTCATCGCCGGCCGCTGGACCTTCCAGGTCGTCGAGGACTACGACGACAACTACTGGTCGGTTTTCCGGGCAGCAGAGAAGCAGGCCCGCGACGAGCTCGCGGCCGGGCGCCGCCACCTGTTCGAGGCCCGGCTCAAGCAGAAGGAGCGCACCCGCGGCCTGCCGGGTCACGAGGCGACACCCGCCGACGTCGAGGGCTGAACACCTCGCACGGGGTGACCGGCGTCAGGCGCCCTGATCCAGGCCTCTCCTACCGGGGCACCGTCGGCAGTTGGCGCGAGGCCACCAGCTCGCCCGCGATCGCCGATAGTTTCCGGTTCGCCACCGAGGACGCTCGCACGAGCGCTGCGAACGCCTGTCCCGCCGAAAGACCGAAGCGTTCCATGAGAATGCCTTCGGCCTGACCGATGACGGTCCGACTCTCGATCGCCACCCGCAGCTGACCGATCTCCTGCGCGGCCGCGAGAGCCACCGCCACGTGAGCGGCCAGCGCCAGTGCCTCGATCCGCGCCATCTCATCGAAGGCATCCTCGCGCAGGGAGTAGAGATTAAGGGCCCCCAGCGTGTCTTCGTCGGTGAACAACCTCACGCACAACATGCTGCCCACCTCGAAGTCGCGGGCGATCCGCGGACCCCATTGCGGCCAGCGAAGGTCAGCGGCCAGGTTCGAGCTGGACACCACTTCCTGACCCCACAGCGCGTCCAGGCACGGCCCTTCGTTGAGTTCGACCTGGAGTGCATCCCCGGCGCGGGCTACCTCGCCGGTCGCAGCTGGTGTGGTGATGCCGCCTTTGCGCCGCATCAGCGTCACGCCGGCCTCATCGCAAGCGGGCACCAGGTCGGTCGCGATGGCCACCACCGACTCAAGGGTGTCCGCGACATCCTCAGACTGAGTTCGCAGCTCACGAGCGATGACGCCAAGACGGTCAGCCAGGTCCTGGCTCGAGACGTTCGACGAAGTCACCATGCCCTCCAACTCTCCGACGCAACAGCCAACGTTTCGAGAGTCTGGACCCTACCGGTAGCGCGGCCGCTCACGTCTGGCAGGAGAGATGGCGTCCGCTACATGCAGGCACACAGAATGCGTGACCAACGCGACCTATCCCGCAAGGGCACCGAGCTCGAGCCCAGCCACCCGGGGACGACCGTTGTTGATCGAGGGGGCCGTGAGCGCACGGGCATCAGCTCGGTTGACATGGGGTTCTCGCGGCTTGAGGGCGCAGCGTCAGTCGCTCAACGACAGGCGCGTGTACAGTTCGCCGTTACAGGAGGCGAGCATGGCGTCATCACAGACAGCCGCAGGTCACCCGTCTCGGGCTGCAGACTCTGTCTTGCCCGGTGCCGATGATGCCGACCTGAAGCTGGGCAGGGTGCGTCACGGTCGGGTGCGCCGACCGCCGACGGTGCCCAGCTGGGTGCTCAAGGTGGTGATGGCCCTCTCTGGCGTCGTCTTCGCGCTGTACGTGCTGGTCCACATGATCGGCAACCTCAAGGTGTTCACCGGTGCCGACCACTTCAACGAGTACGCGCATTGGCTGCGCACGGTTCTGCAGCCGTTCCTGCCCTACCAGGGCCTGCTGTGGATCGTGCGCGCCGTGCTGCTCGTGTGCCTGGTCGCGCACGTGGGAGCTGCCGGGGTGCTCTGGTCGCGCGGCCGGGCCTCGCGAGGAGCCCACCGGCATCAGGGTTTGGGGCTGCGCAACTTCACCGCTCGCACGATGCTGGTCACCGGCGTCGTGCTCCTTGGCTTCATCGTCTTTCACGTGCTCGACCTGACCACCGGTACCGCCGGTCCGGCATCCACCTCGTTCCGGCCCGCGACGCTCGAGCGGACCTACGCCTACGAGAACCTCATCGCCAGCTTCCAGCGCCCCGTCGCCGCGGCCTTCTACCTGCTTGCCCTGATCGCCCTCTTCCTGCACCTGGCTCACGGGCTGTGGACCGCCGTCAGCGACCTGGGCGCTACCGGTCGACGCCTGCGCGCCGTGGGCTCCGCCACCGCAGGGGTTCTTGCCCTCGCGGTGATGCTGGGCAACATCATCATCCCCATCAGCGTCCTGACGGGACTGTTGCCATGACGGCCGCTACCTCGGGCTGGACGCCGCCACCCTGCACCGTTCCGGGGGCGCGGGCCGGTGGTGTGATCGACGGAGGCGCGCCCGAGGGCCCGTTGTCGACCGCCTGGCGACGACGCCGGCTGGACTACCGACTCGTCAACCCCGCGAACCGGCGCCGTCTCAAGGTGATCGTGGTCGGCACCGGTTTGGCCGGCGCCGGCGCCGCTGCTGCCCTGGGTGAGCTGGGCTACGAGGTCGAGTGCTTCACCTACCATGACTCGCCGCGCCGGGCGCACTCCGTCGCTGCGCAGGGCGGCATCAATGCGGCCGGTGACAACACCGTCGACAACGACTCCCTCGAGCGCTTCGTCAGGGACACGGTCAAGGGCGGCGACTTCCGTGGTCGAGAGGCTGACGCGTTCCGCCTCGGCGAGGAGTCGCACCGGGTGATCAACCACCTCAACGCCATCGGCGCGCCCTTCGCCCGTGAGTACGGGGGAACGTTGGCCACCCGGTCCTTCGGCGGGGTGCAGGTCTCCCGCACCTACTACGCGCGTGGGCAGACCGGACAGCAGCTGCAGGTCGCGGGCTCGCAGGCGTTGTTGCGCCAGGTGGATGCCGGCACCGTCACCCTGCGGATCCGTCACGAGATGCTGGACCTGGTGATGCACGACGGTCGGGTGGCGGGTGTCGTCATGCGCAACCTCGTCTCCGGACGAATCACGGCGCACACCGCCCACGCCGTGGTACTGAGCACGGGCGGCTACGGGAACATCTACTACTTCTCAACGTTGGCCAAGAACTCCAACGCGTCGGCAGCGTGGCGGGCTGTGCAACATGGTGCGCTTATCGCGTCGCCCTCGTTCATCCAGTTCCACCCGACCGCGCTGCCGGTGGGCTCCAAGTGGCAGTCCAAGACGATCCTCATGAGCGAGTCCCTGCGCAACGACGGCCGGATCTGGGTGCCGTCGGCCGCGGGCGATGAACGAGGCGCAGGCAGCATCCCTGAGGAGGAGCGCGACTACTACCTCGAACGCAAGTACCCCGCCTTCGGCAACCTCACGCCGCGCGACGTCGCGTCCCGCAATGCCGTGGCCCAGATCCGCTCGGGGCACGGCGTCGGCTCGCTGAAGAACGGCGTGTACCTCGACTTCCGTGACGCCATCGCGCGTCTGGGCAGGGCGACCATCTCCGAGCGGTACGGCAACCTCTTCGACATGTACCAGCACGCGACCGGCGAGGACCCCTATGCCGTTCCAATGCGCATCGCCCCTGGTGCGCACTTCACCATGGGCGGGCTGTGGAGTGACTACGACCAGATGACGTCACTACCGGGCCTCTTCGTCGGCGGCGAGTGCGGCTGGGGCTACCACGGCGCCAACCGCCTCGGGGCCAACTCACTGCTGTCGGCGTGCGTGGACGGCTGGTTCACCCTGCCCTACTCGGTGCCGAACTACCTGGCGCCGCTGCTCGGCAGCGCTCCGCTGCCGCCCGACTCGGCCCCGGTGAGGGAGGCACTCGCCCGCACCCGAGCACGGGTGGACAGCCTGATGACCATCGGTGGCAGCCACGGTCCCAGCCACTTCCACCGCATCCTCGGCGACCTCCTCTACGAGGGGTGCGGGGTCACTCGCACCGAGCAGTCGCTGACGGCGACCATCGCGGCGATTCGACAGCTGCGAGAGCGGTTCTGGAGCGACCTGCGGATCATGGGCACCGCGGAACGTCTCAACCAGGAGCTCGAGCGGGCCGGGAGGGTGGCCGACTACCTCGAGCTCGCAGAGCTGATGTGCGTCGACGCCCTCGATCGTGAGGAGTCGTGTGGCGCGCATTTCCGTGACGAGCACCAGGTCGAGGGCGAGGCGGCCCGCGACGACGAGCACTGGGCGTTCGCGTCCGCGTGGCAGGTCGACGACGGACACTTCGTGCGTCACCACGAGCCGCTGACGTTTGAATCGGTGCGCCTCCAGACTCGGAACTACGCATGAGGCTGGTCATCGAGGTCTGGCGTCAGGACACTCCGCAGGGCCCGGGACGATATGAGACCCACACGGTCGACGACGCGACGCCCGAGATGTCCATCCTCGAGCTGCTCGACCGCCTCAACGACCAGCTCGTAGAGGACGGGCTCGATCCGGTGGCGTTCGAGTCAGACTGCCGGGAGGGCATCTGCGGAGCCTGCGGAGTCACCGTCGACGGCAACCCCCATGGGCGCCAGCCCAACACCCCCTCCTGCCACCAGCGCCTCGACGGCTACGACGACGGTCAACGAATTCGACTGGAGCCGTTGCGGTCGGCTGCCTTCCCGGTCATCCGCGACCTTGTCGTCGACCGCTCTGCGCTGGACCGCATCATTACCGCTGGTGGGCACGTCGCCATCGCCGCCGGCACCGCTCCCGACGCGGACTCGCTGCTGGTATCGCACGAGAGCGCCGAGCGGGCCCTCGACATGGCTGCCTGTATCGGCTGCGGCGCCTGCGTCGCTGCCTGCCCCAACGGCGCCGCTCACCTGTTCGTCGGCTCCAAGCTCACCCATCTGGCGCTGCTTCCGACCGCCAGGCAGGAACGGGGGAAGCGTGCTCGCGCCATGCTCTCCGAGATGGAGCAGGACTTCGGCCCGTGCTCGCTCTACGGAGAGTGCGCCCGAGTCTGCCCGGCGAACATCCCCCTGACCGCGATCGCTGCCGTCAACAAGGAAGGGCTGCGCAGCTTCTTCCGGCAGAAGGACGACTGATCTCCTGCGACTGAACTTCATTGCGGCACAACGGTTAACGAGCCTGACCTTCGGGCCGGTATTGACCAGGCGAGGTGGCAACCGTCGGCTCCACGGGATGGTCCGTCGGGACTTTTGGCCCTGTGGCGGCCGCTGACGGACCCCTACCGTGAAGGTCACCCTCGCCTGGTCGTGCGCTCGCACGGCCCGGCATCAGTGTGACTGGCGATCACAGGAGTCAGAGCATGGACTGGAAATTCACCGTCGAACTCATCGTGGTGCTGGGCGTCATCGCCCTCGGCGCGCGCAAGGGCGGCATCGCACTCGGCCTCTGGGGAGGGGTGGGGGTTCTCATCCTCACCGTGATCTTCCGAGAGAAGCCCTCGGCGCCGCCCATCGATGTCATGCTCATCATCCTGGCCGTGATCAGCGCCGCCGCCGCGATGGAGGCCGCAGGCGGCATCGCCTGGCTGGTGAGCGTCGCCGAGCGGGTCATCCGCCGGTTCCCGCAGCACATCACGATCGTGGCCCCGCTCGTGGCATACCTGTTCACGTTCGGGGCCGGCACCGGCCACATCTTCTACCCGCTACTGCCTGTCATCCACGATGTCGCGCACGACAACGGCATCAGGCCCGAACGGCCGATAGCCGTCGCCACCATCGCCTCACAGCAGGCGATCACCGCCAGCCCGGTGTCGGCCGCGACGGCCGCCATCATCGTCATCCTCGAACCCGAAGGCATGACGCTGTTGAAGATCATGGCGATCGCGGTCCCCGCCACCCTGGCCGGCGTGGTGATCGCTGCCCTGTTGTCGTACCGACGCGGCGCCGAGCTCGCTGACGACCCGGTGTTCCAGCAGCGCGTCCGCGACGGGCTGGTGCCCCCGATACCCGTCAGAGGCGCAGTCAGGACCGGCCGGTCAGGTGACGTCGGTACCACCGGAGAGGGTGCGGTCGAGGTGACGGTCGGATCGTCTAATACGGCTGCGACCAAGGGGGGCTCGGCTGGTGCCACCACCTCCACCACGTCCAGCCCAGGAGCCGTCACGCCGGCGGCGACCACCGCAACCGCGCTGCTGCCAGCGAAGGGCACCACGGAGGCCGGCCCGAACGAGAACGAGCGACCGGGGACGGGCCGCCTCAGCGCCCTCATCTTCCTGGTCGGCGTCGGCTCGATCGTCGTACTGGGTGCCTTCGAGGGCTTGCGTCCGGCCTTCCCGAACGACAAGGGTGTGGCCGCCCCGTTGTCGATGGCCCTGACGATCCAGATCACCATGCTGGCCATTGCGGCCATCATCATGCTGGTCTGTCGGGTCGACATCGAAGCGGTCCCCCGGGCCGCCACGGCGCGCTCTGGCTTCGTTGCTCTCGTCGGTATCTTCGGGCTGGCGTGGTTGGGTCAGACCCTCATCGACGCCAACGAGAAGACCGTCGTCGGGGGTCTGACCAACATGGTCACTGCAGCGCCCTGGACCTTCGCGATCGGCCTCTTTGCCGCGTCGGTGCTGCTCTTCAGCCAGGCCGCCACGACCCGGGCGCTGCTGCCACTGGGCCTGGCGCTCGGCATCGGTGGCCCCCAGCTCGTCGCGATGTGGCCGGCGGTCAACGGCTACTTCTTCCTGCCGACCTACGGAACCCTCATCGCGGCCATCAGCTTCGACCGCAGCGGCACGACCCGGATCGGACGGTTCGTGCTCAACCACTCCTTCATGATTCCGGGGCTCGTTGCCACCACCGGCTCCGTGGCCGTCGGGCTGCTCATCGCCAGATTCTTCTGACCCCGCACGACCAACCGCACCTCATCCGGTCTACCCACCAGGCCGGCGTCACCACTGCTCGAAGGGAGCATCATGAACGACACGACCTACGTCGATCAGCACGACAAGGACGGCACCCGAGAGATCGTCGGCGTCAGCGACATCCATGACATCGACGACCTCGCACCCGAGGTCAACGACGCCGACCAGAAGCTGCTCGATGTGCTGCACGGCATCGGCCGCGTGCAGACGTTCGGGTCGGGGGTGTTCGTCGCCGAGCAGGGCGCCCCGCGTGAGTGGTTCGGAGTGGTTCTCACCGGCGAGCTCGAGCTGCTCCACGGCCGCCACGGGGACCCTCGGCGAGTGGGGCTGCTCGAACGGGGCGCCATGGTCTTTGAGGGCGTGCTCATGGAGGACCAGACGCCGCACCGTCTGTCTACCCGAGCGCTGGGGCCCGTCGAGATGCTGGTCGTCGACACGGCCGCGGTCGACCGCTTGCGCACAGAGCGACCCGACGTCTGGTCCGGGCTGATGATGCGCGTGGCCCAACGACTGCGCGCCCGCCTGCGGGTCGCCACCGCCCACCTTGCCGACCACGGAGAGGCGCTGGAGCCGATCGGCACCACCCGGCTCGAGAAGGACTCGCTCGGCGCCCGGGAGGTCCCAGCCAGCGCGTACTACGGGGTGCAGACCCTGCGGGCGATGGAGAACTTCCCGATATCAGGCCATCGGCTGCATGACGTCGGCGCCATGTGCACGGCGTTGGCCATGGTGAAGAAGGCTGCCGCCCAAGCCAACCGCGAGCTCGGCGTGCTCGACGCCGACCGGGCCGCGGCCATCTCCACCGCGTGTGACGAGATCATCGAGGGCAAGCTGCGACGACACTTCGTGGTGGACCTGATCCAGGGAGGCGCCGGCACCTCGACGAACATGAACGCCAACGAGGTGATCGCCAACCGTGGCCTCGAGCTGCTTGGGCACCGGCGGGGCGAGTACACCCACCTGCATCCGCTCGACCACGTGAACCTCTCGCAGTCGACCAACGACGCTTACCCCACCGCGGTCAAGATTGCCGTGCTGCTGACCATCGGTGAGACCTTGCAGGCCCTCGACCAGCTCGCCGAAGCCCTGCGGGCCAAGTCGGTCGAGTTCGCCGACGTGCTGAAGATGGGACGCACCGAGAACCAGGACGCTGTTCCCATGACGCTCGGCCAGGAGTTCGGCGCCTACGCGCGCATGGTCACCACGGCTCGCCACGCCCTCGAGCACGCGACCAAAGAGCTGCATGAGGTCAACATGGGTGCCACCGCCATCGGGACCGGAATCAACAGCCCGGCGGGGTATGCGGCTCTCGTCACCGAACGACTGGCCACGATCACCGGGATGCCGCTGACCCTCGCCGGCGACCTCGTCGAGTCGACCCAGGACTCTGGCGCCTTCGCCTACCTGTCCGGGGCCCTGAAGCGGGTCGCGATCCAGGTCTCGAAGATCTGTAACGACCTGCGTTGGCTCTCGAGCGGCCCGCGGGCAGGGCTGGGCGAGATCAACCTGCCACCCATGCAGCCCGGCTCGTCGATCATGCCTGGCAAGGTCAACCCGGTGATGCCCGAGATGGTCAACCAGGTCTGCTACCAGATCATCGGCTTCGACACGACGATCGGCATGGCCGCTGAGGCCAGCGACCTGGAGCTCAACATGGCCGAGCCGATCATCGCCTATGACCTCCTGCAGGGGCTGACGATCCTCACCAACGCCACCATCGCGCTGACCAACAAGTGCGTGAAGGGGATCACGGCCAACCGGGAGGTCTGCCTTGCCTACGTGCAGCGCTCCATCGGCCTGGTCACCGCCCTCAACCCCGTTCTGGGCTACGAACGTTCGGCACAGGTGGCCAAGGAGGCCCTGGCCACTGGCGACAGCGTGTACGACCTGGTCATCGCCAAGGGGTGGCTCACCCGTGAGCAGCTCGACGAGATGCTCGACCCGGTGCGGATGACCAGCCCGCTGCAGCCGACCACGCCCGCCTGACGGGCCGCCCTCGGACGCCAGCGACAGACAGCCGCCCCGAGCCGGTCAACCCGGCTCGGGGCGGGTGTGCTCCAGGAAAGTGAGCGCCGGAGCAACCCCTCAGCGACGACGGAGCAGGCTGACGGCAAAGTCGCTGTCGCCGGTGAACGGCGTCACATCCCACGTGCCCAGCCGTAGCTCAAGGTCGAGACCGGCCTGAACACAGTGGGTGTCGAACTCGGCCAGGGGGTAACCGCGTTCGAGACCGAACCCGACGATGACGCGTCCGCCCCTGACCACGTGAGCCGCGACCCGCTCGAGCACCACCGCCTCGGTACCGGCGGCGACGAAGGCCATGACGTTGCCGGCCAGTACTGCGGCCTCGAACGGCTTGGGCTGACCCAGGGCCGGCAGGTCGAGCACACTGAGGTCGGACTGCAACCAGGTGGGGCCCGGGTGGTCGTGCTCGGCGGCAGCGAGCAGCACGGGGTCGACGTCGACGCCGACGACGTCGTGGCCGCGCTGGAACAGCTCGGCACCGAGACGGCCGGGTCCGCAGCCGGCATCCAGCACCCGCGAGGCCGGTGGGACGAGCGCGTCGACCAGCCGGGCCTCACCGGCCAGGTCCGCCCCCTCTTCGGCCAGTCGACGGAACCGGTCGACGTACCACTGCGAGTGGTTCTCGTCGGTCTCGGTGAACCAGCGCGGAGGTGTGCTCATGGGGCCATCCTGCAACACTGGCGTCACCGCGATCGAACCGCCGGGCCACGGCATGCGAGGCACCATCCGAGGCGGCCAGTGCGTCGTCACGAACCAGGGGAGGACCAGATGTCTGAAGGGGTGGCGGTCGTGACGGGGGCCGGCTCGGGGTTGGGCCGTGAGATCGCAGCCGCCCTGCTCGAGGCCGGCTACGCCGTCGCCGTGGCCGGCCGCACCCGCTCGTCACTGGAGGCGACGGCTGCGGGTCATCCGGACGCGCTCGTACACGTCACCGACGTCGCCTCCGCGCTCCAGGTCAGCAACCTTTTCGAGGCGGTCGTCGGCCGGTGGGGTCGGGTGGACCTGCTCGTCAACAACGCCGGCACCTTCGGGCCGTCAGGGGAGGTCGACGAGATCGAGGTCGACGCCTGGCAGCAGACCCTCGACGTCAACCTGACCGGCGCGTTCCTCTGCGCTCGAGAGGCGGTGCGAGCCATGAAGGTGCAGCAACCGCGGGGCGGGCGGATCATCAACATCGGCTCAGTCTCGGCGCACAGCCCCCGGCCGGCCAGCGTGGCCTACACCGCGACGAAGCATGCGATCACCGGGTTGACCAAGGCGATCTCTCTCGACGGGCGTCCGCATGGGATCGCCTGTGGCCAGATCGACATCGGCAACGCGACGACCGAGATGACCGCCGGGTTGGCGGTCGCCGCGCGGCAGGCCGACGGCAGCACCCGGGGCGAGCCGACCTTCGACCCCACCCACGTGGCCGAGGCCGTGCTGGCGATGGCGCGGCTCCCGCTGAGCGTCAACGTGCAGTTCATGACGATCATGGCCACGACGATGCCGTTCATCGGGCGCGGTTGACCAATCGAAATATCCACGTATAAATCACCCTTTACTAGGGAATCAAGCGGTGTTTGGGCCATTGAGAGTGGCGGTACCCCTTGACGCGGTTCCAATACGCAGGTTGTCTGTCCTTCGCCGGGCACTGACGCCTGTACGACGAGGTCGAGTGCCGTTCACCAGCCTTCGGGCGACCTGATGGGGGAAACTGTCTTGACCAGTACACAACGACGGCACCGACGCGCCACGAAGCGCATCGCAGCCCTGGCTCTAGCGCCGATGGTTGCCGCGGGAGCCATCTCAGCGGCCTCCACCACGGCCTCGGCCGCGACCACCACCGCAGGCGAAGGGTCCACCTCGGCCGCTCTGCCCAGTTTGCTGATGCCGCCCAAGCTGCCCTCTGAGGCCAGCCCGGGCACGACCGCCAAGGCGATCGCTGCGTTCAAGGACGGCAACTACATCGTCGTCACGAGAGACCGCGGTGCCACCACCAACCCAACGACGCGCGCCGCCGCCGGCAAGCACTTTGACGCCAAGCGAAGCTCGGTCACGGCCTACCGCGACCAGCTGAAGACCAAGCAGAACCGGGTGGCCTCGTCCGTGGGGGCCAAGGCCAACCGCCATTTCTCGCTGGCGTTGAGCGGCTTCTCGGCCAAGCTCACCAAAGCACAGGCGACCACGCTGGCGGGTAGCAAGGACGTGCTCCTCGTGCAGCGCGACGAGGCCCGCCAGCTCGACACCTGGCAGACCCCGTCGTTCCTTGGTCTCGAGGGCGGCAAGAACTCCGTCTGGAACAAGCTGGGCGGCTACCAGAAGGCCGGCGACGGCGTGGTCGTCGGCGTCATCGACTCTGGCGCCTGGCCCGAAAGTGCCTCCTTCGCAGGCTCGCCCATCACCGGCACCCCACAGGGCACGTGGGGGCTCAAGCGCGCCAACGGCGTCAACGTCATGAAGAAGGCGGACGGTGGCATCTTCACCGGGGTCTGCCAGACGGGGCAGGAGTGGACGCTCGCCGACTGCAACAGCAAGATCATCGCGGCCCGCTACTACGCCGACGCCTACATCGCCAACGTGCCCGAGTCCGCCCGTCCGGCGAGCGAGTACCTCTCGCCCCGCGACGGTGGCGGCCACGGCTCGCACACGGCCTCTACGGCGGTCGGCAACCACGGCGTGAAGATGTCGGTCGAGGGCGTCGACTTCGGCAAGGGCTCCGGCATGGCGCCCGGTGCCAAGCTCTCGGTCTACAAGACCTGCTTCGACGACGGCAACCCCGACACCGGTGACTGCTACACCAGCGGTTCGGTCGCGGCGATCGACGACAGCATCGAAGACGGCGTCGACGTGCTCAACTACTCGATCTCCGGTGCCCAGAACACGGTCATCGACTCGGTCGAGATCGCCTTCGAGGGCGCGGCCGAGGCCGGTATCCTCGTGGCCGCCTCCGCCGGCAACAGCGGGCCGGCAGCCTCGACCGTGGCCCACAACAGCCCGTGGCTGATGACGGTCGCGAGCTCGACCCACGTCAACTTCGAGAACACGGTCATGCTCGGCAACTACCGGAAGTTCAAGGGCGCCAGCATCGTCGCCACCGCGCTGCCCAGCAGCCCGTTGGTCAACTCGACCGCGGTGGGCATCGCCGGCGCCGACCCGACGGCTCTCGACCTCTGTGGGCCGGACGTGCTCGACCCCGCCGCGGTGTCAGGCAAGATCGTCGTCTGCACCCGCGGCACCTACGACCGCGTCGCCAAGTCGGCTGAGGTCAAGCGCGCCGGCGGGGTGGGGATGGTGCTCGCGAACGCGACGCCGAACAGCCTCGACGCCGACTTCCACGCCGTGCCGACCGTGCACGTCGACGAGGTGGCCGGTGCCGCCATCAAGGCCTACGCCGCGACGACCGGTGCCACGGCGAGCTTCGTGCTGGGCGACACCACGGGTGGCGCCACCACCCCGCTGCCCCAGGTGAGCGCGTTCTCCTCTCGCGGGCCGGCGTTGGCCAACGGCTCCGACCTGCTCAAGCCCGACATCTCGGCTCCCGGCAGCTCGGTTCTCGCCGCGGTCGCCCCACCGACGAACAGCGGCCGTGACTTCGACCTCTACTCGGGTACCTCGATGGCCGCGCCGCACATCGCCGGTCTCGCCGCCCTCTACTTCGGGGTACACCCGACGTGGAGCCCGATGGCGGTCAAGTCGGCCATGATGACCACGGCCTTCGACAACAAGACCGCCACCGGGGCCAGGGAGCGCGACCTCTTCGCCCAGGGGGCCGGCTTCGTCAACCCCAGAAGGTTCCTCAACCCGGGCCTGGTCATCGACTCCGGGGCCGCCGACTTCCGCGGCTTCATCACCGGCCAGGGCCTCGACACCGGGGTGCCCGCCATCTCGGCGACCGACTTCAACGGTCCGTCGATCGCGTCGGGCAACGTCACCGGGTCGATCACGGTCAAGCGCACCTTCACCGCGGTACAGAAGGGTACGTGGCGGGTGAGAGCGAATATGCCCGGCTTCAGCTTCAAGGCCTCGCCGGCGAAGGTGAAGTTCACCAAGGTCGGCCAGTCCAAGACGGTCACGATGACCTTCACCCGCGCACGAGCGACCGTCGGCGAATGGGCCCAGGGCAACGTCTGGATGACGGGCCCCTCGTTCATCCGTGTTCCAGTGGCCCTCAAGCCGGTGGCGCTGGCCGTACCGAGTGAGGTCACCGGTTCGGTCTCGGCCGGTTCGGTGGGCTACACCGTCACCGGTGGTGAGACGGGCAAGGTCGCGATGACACCGACCGGTCTGGCCGAGTCCAACGTCACGACCGGGTCAGCCACGACGGGCGACCAGAAGCAGGTTCCGTTCACGATCGCTGCGGGCACGTCGCTGACCCGGGTCGACCTTGACGTCACCCCCAATGCTGCCGACTTCGACCTCTACCTCTACAAGGTCGAGGCTGGCGCGGCCACGCTCGTGGCACAGTCGGCAACGAGCTCGGGCGACGAGCGCATCGACCAGCTCGGGCTCGGGGCGGGCCAGTACATCGCTCTCGTCGACGCGTACGACACGGCTGGGGCTGCGACCGACTACCGACTCGACGTCTTCAACGTGAACCCGACCACCGACCAGGGCGGCTTCACGGTGACGCCGAACCCGGTCACCCTGGCGCAGGGAGCGTCGGCCACGGTGACGGCGAAGTGGAGCGGGCTCGACGCGTCGAAGCGCTACCTCGGCTGGATCGGGTACTCGACGAGCCCCAGCCTGACCGTGGTGACCGTCAAGTAGGTCACGACGATCGGTAGAACGACCAGAAGGGGCGGTCCGGGCCAGGTGCCCGGGCCGCCCTTCGTGGTGTTCGCGGCAGAGGCCGGACCACGGATGCCGTGCTGCGCGGGAGACGATGGCGCACGAAGCCGGGGTTGTCCCTTGCACCCGAGCCCCGTCAGGGGGTTGGGTGGTCTCGATGCGTTGCGTCCGCTCCACATCCACTCATCCCGCCCGGGAGGCAACCGATGACCGACGCCACGCCTGAGCAGGGTCCACCCGAACCGGTGCCGGGCCTGCCCGACCCGATCTCCCCCACCCTCTCCCACACCCATGGAGAGACCGACACCCCGCTGCTCGAGGCCACGATCGGTGACAACTTCGACGAGACGGCATCCCGCTTTCCCGACCGTGAGGCACTGGTCGACGTGGCCCAGGGCAAGCGGTGGACCTACGCCGAGCTACGCGCTGACGTCGACCGGCTGGCCCGGGCGTTTCTTGCGGTCGGGGTGAAGACCGGTGACCGGGTGGGTATTTGGGCGCCGAACTGCTCGGAGTGGACGCTGACCCAGTACGCCACCGCGAAGATCGGCGCCATCCTCGTCAACATCAACCCCAGCTACCGCTCCCACGAGCTGCAGTACGTTCTCGACCAGGCCGGTATCTCGACGCTGGTCTCGGCCGAAGCCTTCAAGAGCAGCAGCTACCACGAGATGATCGACGAGGTGTGCGGCGACCTCGACGCCCTCAAACGCGTCGTGTACATCGGCAGCGCGAGCTGGCACGAGCTGGTCGCACGGGCCGACGAAGTGCCCGAGACCGTGTTGCACGGCATCGCGGCGAGCCTGTCGAACATCGACCCGATCAACATCCAGTACACGTCGGGCACCACCGGCTTTCCCAAGGGGGCCACCCTCAGCCACCGCAACATCCTCAACAACGGCTACTTCGTCGGCGAGCTCTGCGACTACACCGAGGCCGACCGGGTGTGCATCCCGGTGCCGTTCTACCACTGTTTCGGCATGGTCATGGGCAACCTGGCCTGCACCTCTCACGGCGCGTGCATGGTCATCCCGGCACCGGGCTTCGATCCGGCCGCGACGCTGCAGGCGACCCAGGACGAGCTGGTCACCAGCCTCTACGGCGTTCCGACGATGTTCATCGCCGAGTGGAACCTGCCCGGGTTCGCCGACTACGACCTCTCGAGCGTGCGCACCGGCATCATGGCCGGCTCACCGTGCCCGGCCGAGCTGATGAAGCAGCTGATCGCGTCGGGGATCGAGGAGATGACGATCGCCTACGGCATGACCGAGACGTCGCCGGTCTCGACGCAGAACCGCACCGACGACACGTTCGAGCAGAAGGTGGGCACCGTCGGCCGGGTCGGGCCGCACCTGCAGATCCGGATCGTGGACCCGGTGACCGGGGAGACGGTTCCGCGCGGACGGGCGGGGGAGTTTCAGACCAAGGGCTACTCGGTGATGCTCGGTTACTGGGAGGCGCCCGACAAGACCGCCGAAGCCCTTGTCGATGGCTGGATGCACACCGGCGACATCGGGGTGATGCACGACGACGGCTACGTCGAGATCACCGGCCGCATCAAGGACATGGTCATTCGCGGGGGCGAGAACGTCTACCCGCGCGAGGTCGAGGAGTTCCTCTACACGCATCCCGACATCCTCGACGCGCAGGTGATCGGGGTGCCCGACGAGAAGTACGGCGAGGAGCTGTGCGCCTGGATCCGGATGAGAGACGGGGCTCAGCCCCTCACGGCCGAGTCGGTGCGCGCCTTCTCCGAAGGCAAGCTCGCTCGCTACAAGATTCCCCGCTACGTCGAGATCGTCGACGAGTTCCCGATGACCGTCACCGGAAAGATCCGCAAGATCGAGATGCGCGAGACCACGGCGGCCCGCCTCGGGCTCGGCTGAGCAGGAGTGGCCCCGTGCGTCAGGCCAGGGTCAGGACGCGAGCCGGACGACCTGCGCCGTGGCGGTTCGTGACCCGAGCCACCGCGCCGCCGGTAGGTTTCGGTGCAACAGATGCAACCGAGCCTGACCTGAAGGGGTAGCCATGTCCGCCTCCACCAAGACGATCCTCTGGATCGCACTCGCTGTCGTCGTCCTGCTGGTCATCTTCTGGGTGGTGATGTCCTCGCGCAGACGCCGGAGACTCGACGAGCGCCGCTTCCAGGCCGGCGAGCTGCGTGCGGAGGCGCAGGAGAAGACGCCGCTGATTCAGGAGCGCGCCGACCGTGCCTCGGTCACGGAGCGGATCGCGGCCGATGCGCGGGCCGAGGCCGACGAGAAGGCGGCCACCGCGGCGACGCTGGAGGGCCAGGCCCACGTTCAACGGGCGGCGGCTGAGGGGGTGAAGGCCGAACGTGACGACCTCGCCCGCGAGGCCGACCGGATCGACCCCGACGTGACCACCGACGATGAGGGTCACCGAGTTGGTCAGCACGACGAAAAGTCAGACCAGGACTCAAACCAGGACTCAGACCACCACTCAGACCACGACGCGCAGCAGCAGAGCGACGAGCCCGCAGACCCTGACCAGAGGGCCGAGACGGTTTCCAGCTCCGGCGCCGAGACGGTGCCCGGCTCGGGCGCGGTGGCGGCCGAGAACACGGGCGTGCTCGGCGGCGCCAGCACGTTGGACGACCACGACGACGAGCCCGACCTGGCCGACGCGCAAGACCCCTTCGCGACAGCAGGGGAGGAAGCGGCTGTGGCCGGGTACGACGAGGACATGAAGAAGAAGAAGAAGAGCAGCACCGCCCAGACGCAGGCTCCGGGAATCTCGACGGAGGCGGCCGCAGATCTCGAGACCCCCCGGGAGGACCGAACCGATGAGGCGGAGGCCGTGGAGCAGACCTCCATCGGCGACGGCCCGCCGGTAGCCACCGCCACGCAGCCCAAGGAGGTCTCGGTTCCGGCGCTCGACGAGCGTGACGACGTGCTCGTGGCCGGCGGGCCGCCCGACAACGACCCCGGTGACCACCGCGGCCAGCCTTGGGCCACGACACCGGGCGAGCCCGGCCTCGACAAGGGTGACGAGCTGGCCGACAACACCGACGAGGGGTTCGCGGCTCACACTCCGTCTGATGCCGCCCCCGAGAGTGGCAGCGAAACCGAAGCGGCAGCTTCCGAAACGGCCGCCCCGATGGAGGCCACGGCCTCAACAGCAGACTCGGCGGATGACGCGCATGAGGCCGTGCCGCCCGCCCCCGAGTCACCGATCGAGTCGACCGACGCGTCAGCAGACGAGCCGGTGGCCGAGGAAGGGAACCCGAACGCCGAGCCTGACGAGGCCTCGGTCGCCGCAGGCCCGACCAGTGTCGAACGGCGGATCTCGGGCTTCGACGAGGTCTTCGACGGTGGCTACGGCATCGGTTCGGCTCAGCCCATCCACGACGGTGCCCAGCCCCTCGCCCACCCCGTCAAGGCATGGGTCGACCGCAAGAGCTTCGTTGCCCCAGGTGACGCGGGTTACGACGGTGCCGAGCCCGATGTCTGGTTCTACAACGAGGATGCCGCTCGTCGAGCAGGATTCGGTCGCAACGACAACTGAGCGAGCTGGCCGTCGCCGCGGGACGGCATCCACTCATTCGGGTGGAGGCCGTCCCGCGGGTGTCTGACCGGCGCTGCCCAGGAGAGCGGGTTGCCCGCACGAAACTGCGGCGCGAGCACCGGCGCCACGCCCATAAACTGGCCACATGGTCTCCCCGCTCGTCGCCCTCACCCCCGTGGTGCAGTCCGCCATCGCCGCAGCCCTCGGTGATCAGTTCCGCGACGCCGACCCGGTGCTGCGTGCCTCGCAGTTCGCCGACGTGCAGGTCAACGCGGCGCTCG
>JBDTVJ010000046.1:0-23698 GCA_040007275.1 Terracoccus sp. | reverse complement strand
CGGTGTCGACCTTGTCGGTCGAGACCTCGAGCAGGGGCTCGTCGACCTCGACCTGATCACCGACGTTCTTCAGCCAGCGGGTCACGGTCCCTTCGGTGACTGACTCACCCAGGGCCGGCATGGTCACGCGTTCTGACATGACGTGTTCTCTCCTCTTCCGAGTTTCTGGCTCAAGCGTGTGCGTGCAGGGGCTTCCCGGCCAAGGCCAGGTGGGCCTCTCCGAGCGCCTCGTTCTGGGTGGGGTGGGCATGCACGAGCCCGGCGACGTCTTCGGGATGAGCCTCCCAGTTCACGATGAGCTGCGCCTCACCGATCTGCTCACCCATCCGGGCCCCGATCAGGTGGACGCCGACGACCGGACCGCCCGTGGCTCGAACGAGCTTGACGAAGCCCTGGGTGCCCAGGATCTGCGACTTACCGTTGCCACCGAGGTTGTACTCGTAGGTCTCGACGTCACCGTACTTCTCCTTTGCCTGGCCCTCGGTGAGGCCCACGCTGGCGACCTCGGGGTCGCAGTAGGTGACGCGGGGGATACCCGTCTCGTCGATGACGGGCGGTTCGAGACCCGCGATCTGCTCGGCCACGAAGATGCCTTGGGCGAAGCCGCGGTGGGCGAGCTGCAGGCCCGGAACGATGTCGCCGACGGCGTAGACACCGGCGACGTTCGTGCGCAGCCGCTCGTCGGTGGGCACGAAGCCGCGATCGACGGTGACACCCGCCTGCTCGAAACCCAGGCCGTCGGTGACCGGTCCGCGCCCGACCGCGACGAGCAGCAGGTCGGCCTCGATGGTCTCGCCGGAATCAAGCGACACGGTCACGACGCTTCCACGCTGAGTGGCGCCGGCGAAGCGCACGCCGGTCTTCACCGTGATCTTTCGCTTGCGAAAGGCCCGCTCGAGCTGTCTGCTCAGCGCCTCGTCCTCGGCGGCGATCAGCCGTGGCAGGGCTTCGACCACCGTGACGTCGGAGCCGAAGCTCCTGAACACTGAAGCGAACTCGACACCGATGACCCCGCCCCCGAGAACGACCACTCGCGCGGGCACGTCCTCGAGGAGCAGCGCCTGCTCACTCGTCATGACCCGGCCCGCGATCTCGAGGCCCGGAAGGGTTCGGGGATAGCTGCCTGTGGCGAGCACGACGTTGCGACCGGTGATGCGGCGCTCGCCCACGACGACCGTGGCGGGGCCGTCGAGCCGGCCGGCGCCTTCGACGAAGTCGATCTTCGCGGCCTTCACCAGGCCCTGCAGGCCCTTGTAGAGCCGCGCCACGATGGAGTCCTTGTAGCGGTTGACGCCAGGCATGTCGACGCCCTCGAGGCGGGTGTTGACCCCGAAGCTCGCGCCCGCGCGGGCCGTATCGGCCACCTCGGCGGCATGGAGCAGCGCCTTGGTCGGAATGCACCCCACGTGAAGGCAGGTGCCGCCCAGCTTGCCCTTCTCGACGAGAGCCACCGACAGCCCGAGCTCGGCCGAGCGCAATGCACAGGCGTAACCACCTGAGCCCCCACCGAGGATGACGACGTCGTAGTCGTCAGCGGCACCAGCCGGCATGTGATGGGGCTCCTTCGGGCATTGGCGGGTTAACGGGGTCGCAGCAAGAGCATCTTGTCATTGATCGTGGTCGACGTCACAAGCAGACCGACCCCGTTTCCTTCGCGCGTCTTCTCGCCGTTGTCCCAGTCTCATGGTCTCGGCACGTAAAGTGCCGCCATGGGTTTGTTCTCTCGTGGCAAGGGTCGCGGCTCGACTGCGGGTCTGAGAAAGGCGGCGTTGCGCTCTGACGGCCCTCAGATGGAGATCGACCGGAAGGCGGTGGTCGAGCACTTCACGACGTTCGTCGAGACCCATCGCGGTGTGGAGGCCTACGTCGAGCCGGCCACCAGTGTGACCACCACGACCATCGTGCTCATTGCCTGGGACGGCGAGTGGACCCGTCGTGCGGTCGGCACCCCGAAGGACGCGTTCTCGCTCAGCCAGAAGCTCGGAGTGCCCGCCTACGACGTCAATCAGACGGGCTACCCGAACCGGATGCGCGAGTGGAACTCCCGCAAGCGCAAGGGCGACGCGTGATGCCGAGCTCGCAGAGCGGCATCCCGAAACAATACTCCACACCGGTAAGTCCGTGGCACGTCCGCCGCCGGGCTGCAATGGTGAGAGGGTCGAGACCCACGACCGACCGTTCCAGCAGCAGGAGGTAGTCAGATGCCCAAGCAGGATGATGGGGCGAACGCGCCGAGCGAAGAGATGAAGGCGAAGTTCCGCGCGGCCCTCGACAAGAAGCACTCGCACGGCGGCAAGGACGTGTCCTCCGATGACACCGAACGTTCCAAGGTGCACGGATCGCACGGGCCCGCGAAGGCGCAGCAGATGTTCCGCCGCAAGTCCGGGGGCTGACAAACGTCGAGAGGGTAGTTCGTGCTCTGACCGCGAGACCTGACGGACCCGCGCGACAGCACGAACTGCCCTCTCGACGTTGAGGGGGGTCAGGCGTACGACTCGGCGAGCCCGACGAGGGTACGCACCCCGAAACCGGTGCCGCCCTTGGGTGAGTAGCCCGCGGCTCCCTTGTCGTTGAACGCCGGTCCGGCGATGTCGATGTGGCTCCAAGGGATGCCCGCGCCGACGAATTCGCTCAGGAAGATGCCAGCGGTGAGCATGCCGCCCTCCGAGCCGCCCTTGTGGGCGAGGTCGGCGTTGATCGAGTCGAGGGCGGGGCGCAGCTCCTTGGGCAGGGGCATCGGCCACATCGCCTCACCGACTGTGGCCGAGGCCTCGACCACACGGGTGCGTAGCGCGTCGTCGTTGGCCATCACAGCGGCCGTGTTGGCCAGGGCGATCACCTGGGCACCGGTGAGCGTGGCGATGTCGATGATAGCGTCGGGCGTCGACTCGCTCGCGAGGGCGATGCAGTCGCCCAGCACCATCCGGCCCTCGGCATCGGTGTTGAGCACCTCGACCGTCGTGCCGCCCCGCATCGTGACGACATCGCTCGGGCGCTGAGCCGTCGAGCTTGGCATGTTCTCGGCCAGGCCCAGGTAGCCGGTCACCGCCACGGGCAGACCGAGCTCGGCCACAGCGAGCACCGCCGCCGCCACGGCGGCGGCGCCGGCCATGTCGCACTTCATCGTGAGCATCCCGCCGGCCGGCTTGATGCAGAGGCCGCCCGAGTCGAAGGTGATTCCCTTGCCCACGAAAGCGATCGAGGCCTTCGGCCGCGACGGGGCATACGAGAGCACGGCGATACGAGGCTCGTTCGCCGAACCCTGGCCGACGCCCACGGTGCCACCGAAGCCGCCCGAACGCAGCGCCTTCATGTCGTAGCTCTTGAGCTTGACCTTGGTGCCCTTGGTCTTCTCGGCCAGCGAGTCGACGAACGTCTCGGGGTAGAGCAGGTTCGGAGCGAGGTTGACCAGGTCGCGGCAGTAGGCCACGGCGGATCCGAGCGCCGCAGCGCGCTTGACGGCCTTGCGGGATGCCGCATCGCCCGGCCCGACGAGGACGACGGCTTCGACGGCATCCTGGTTGGTGGTGCCCGCTTTGGACACGGCGTAGGCGCCGAGGGCCGCCCCCTCTGCGGTCGCCGCCACGATCTCAGCGGTGGTTCCCGGAACGACCACCGTGGCCTTCTTCTTCTTGCTGAGCGACCGGATCGCCGTGCCGATGCCCTGACGGATGTTCTCGAGATCGTCGCTGCCCGAGCCCCGGTCGCCGACCCCGGCCAGCACCACGACTTTGCTCGCGACCGCGGGCACGGCGGCGACGACGGTCACCTCACCGACCTTTCCTGTGAGCTCGAGGTCAGCGAGGACCGACGTGAGGTGAGCGACGATCTTGCGCGAGAGGTCGTGCCCCGGTGCGATGGCGGCGCCGTTCGTGCCGGTGGAGTCAGACACCAGCGCGATGACGAGCGCGTCGCCCGTGGCGTCGGCCGCCGAGCGGGTCGAGAGAGTCAGGTTGACCACGAAGAGGCTCCTTGGTTGTCGTGGAATCGGGGGCGCTCCGTGTGGGCGCTCCACGTTTGCCGGGGTGGCGGCGCTCGATGGTATCGACCCGACGCCGCTGGCGCTCCGGTGCATGACGGGCGCGGTAGGTTGTCGGCCATGACGACAGCGACGTCGGGGAAGACCTCCCCGCTTCACGACCGCCACACTGCCCTGGGCGCCAAGATGGCCGACTTCGGTGGGTGGGACATGCCGATCGAGTATCCGGGTGGGGGTGTCGTCGCCGAGCACACGGCCGTTCGAGAGCGGGTCGGCATCTTCGACGTGAGCCACCTCGGCAAGGCCTCCGTCACCGGGCCAGGGGCCGCCGACTTCGTCAACGGGTGCCTGACCAACGATGTGCGCCGCATCCAGCCCGGCTCGGCGCAGTACACCATGTGTTGCGACGAGTCGGGGGGCGTCGTCGACGACCTCATCGTCTACCTCAAGAGCGATGACGAGCTCTTCCTGATCCCGAACGCGGCCAACACCGCCGAGGTGGTTCGCCGGCTGCAGGCCGCCGCTCCCGACGGCATCGAGGTGACCAACCAGCACGAGAACTACGGCGTCGTCGCGGTGCAGGGGAGCCGGAGCGACGAGGTGCTCGACGCGCTCGGTCTGCCCACGGGTCACGACTACATGTCGTTCGTCGAGGCCGACTGGCAGGGCAGCCCGGTCATCGTCTGTCGCACCGGCTACACGGGCGAGCGCGGCTACGAGATCGTGCCTCGGTGGGACGACACTCCTGCCGTGTGGGACGCCCTGGTCGAGGCCATGGCGCTCTTCGACGGCAAACCGTGCGGCCTGGGTGCTCGCGACACCTTGCGCACCGAGATGGGCTACCCCCTGCACGGCCAGGACCTCTCCCTCGATATCTCACCCGTTCAGGCCCGTGCCGGTTGGGCGGTCGGTTGGAAGAAGGAGAGGTTCTGGGGCAAGGACGCCCTGGTGGCCGAGAAGGCGGCGCCGACGCGGCTGATCCGGGGTCTGCGAGTCGATGGCCGCGGCATCCCACGACCGCACTGCGCGGTCAGCGCCGACGGGGCGGGCGTGGGTGAGGTGACATCGGGCACGTTCTCGCCGACGCTCAAGCAGGGAATCGCCTTGGCCCTGCTGGCTCCCGCGGTTGCCGACGGGGCCACGGTCGAGATTGACGTGCGCGGACGCGCCGTCGCAGCGACGGTGGTCAAGCCGCCCTTCGTGCAGGTGCAGGTGCGTCAGGCCTGACGCGTTGAGGCGAGCCTCAGGCAGGGACGACAGACTGCGGGAAACGGAACGCGTTGCCGGGGTCGACCTTCGACTTGACGGAGCGCAGCTGGGCGTATGTGCCGGGCCAGTAGGCGTTCCCGAAGTCGCTGATGGCGGAGTCCTGATAGTTCACGTAGGCCCCGCTGCCGAGGTAGGGCGCCATGGCGGCACGAAAGCCGCGAACGTACCCGTCGTACGGAGCTGGGTTGAGTGTCGGGGTCGACGGGCTCCAACGGGCGAGGTAATGCATCATGAAAAGCGCCTCGCGGTGAGCGAACGCCGAGGTGGTGATGCTGACGTCGCGTACGGCGCCACCGAGCGCCACGATCGTGAGACCGGTCCACTGAGCCTTGGGCACTGACAGCCCGGCGCGGACCTGGGCGATCACGGTCTGGATGCCCTGGCTGCTGAGCGGCTGGTAGGCCATCGTGGAGGCGCCCGACGACGGCTGCCGGGTCACGGTCCCTTGGGGTGGGAGGTGGCAGGACCCGTAGGCGGCGCACCCTGCGTCGTCGAGGGCGGCCTGCAGGAACGTGGTGTTCGCGACCCGGCGAGACGTCGGGGCAGTGCCGATGCTGGCCACCAGTGCGTCGATCTGCGCTCCGAGCAGCTCCGGGGGGCCGGTCCATCTGCCGCTGACGCCCACGGTGAGCGACCCATTGGTACGCGTGGCCCGGAACACGAGGTCACTGGAGAGGCGTGGGTCGGCGTAGGGGGCCCACGCCTGCCAGCCCGCAAGAACGTCAGCAGCGGCAGAGAAGGGGTAGCCGAGCGAGTAGTTCTGCAGCGCCGGCGTCGGCCGCAACGCGAAGGTGAACGACGTAGCGACGCCGAACGAGCCTCCCCCTCCGCCTTTCAGCGCCCAGAAGAGCCCGGGCCAGTGCGCGTCGTCGACCGCCTTGGTTGATCCGTCTGCGAACACGACCGTGGCACCGCGAAGCTGGTCGCAGGTCAGACCCCAGGCTCGGGTCAGGGCGCCGATACCCCCGCCAAGGGTGAGACCCGCGATGCCGACCGACGGGCACGTTCCCCCGGGGATGGCGAAGCCGGCTGCCGACACCTTCTGGTACAGGTCGATCAGCCGGGTACCGGTACCCACGGTCGCCGTGGCGGAGCTGGCGTCGATGACGACACTCGACTGGCTCGAGACGTCGATCACGAGCCCGGTTCCGGTGGACCACCCGGCCAGAGCATGCCCTCCGGAGCGCACCGTGAACGGCACGGAGTACTGGCCGGCAAAACGTAGTGCCGCCGCGACGTCGGGGGCAGAGGCACACCGGGCGACCGCCGACGGCATGATCGCGTCGAAGCGCGGATTGAAGCCGCGCGCGACGCCGGAGTAGCCGGAGGCGCCTCGGAGATACAACGGTCCTGCCATGGAGGACCGCAGAGCCGACCAGGGCGGGGGGCTGGCACTCGTTGCCGCCGGCCGGGCAGCACGCGCCGGCAACGCCGGTGCCAGGGCTGCGGTGGCGCCCAGGCCGATACCGCGAAGAACTGTACGTCGTCCCAGCGGACGGTCGCTGCCTGATGTCGCCATGATGCAGGCCTCCTCGTGGGCGATCCAAGAGGCGTGAGGCCCCGTAGCCCGCCCGCAGCGTACTGCCGGCTCGAACCAGACCGCAGGAGAATCGCGGTGGGCGCACCGTCTGGACAACAGACCGGGCAGGCCGATGGAACGACGCGTGAGGGCTGCGTCATCGGCACCGCCGGATGCGAGAGTCAGGGGGCGAGGAGGCTGTGGGCCACGGTGGCGGCAACGAGGCCCGCCGCCAGCGCGATCTCCATGGCCGCGCCGATCACATCGCCCGTGATGCCGCCGAAGCGCAGCACGGCGCGCCGGAGCACGGACACCGTCGCAGCACCGGAGGCGAGCATGACAGCGACGGCCGCCGCCCCCGCAGGCAAGACCACTCCCTGGGTAGAGCCCACGAGGCTGGTCGCGACTGCCGCGACCCCGACGACCACGACGACGGTGGGCAGCAGCCGACCGGTCTGGACCGACCCGGCCACGGTGTGCCCGAGACCCTCCGGTCGGGCAGCGGGGATGCCGGTACGCGCGCAGACCGCCGGCGCCAGCCTGCTCGCGACGAGGGCGACCGCGGCGAGCGCCACCCCGACGACCGCCTGCATGAGCGACGCGAGCGCCGCTGCCTGCACGAGCAGCGTCAGCACCAGGGCGGCCGCACCCGCGGGGCCGGTGTCGCCTCGACGCATCACCTCGAGGGCTCGGTCGCGGTCGTAGCTGGCGGTGAACCCGTCAGCGGTGTCGGCCAGGCCGTCGAGGTGCATGGCCCGCGAGAGCAACGCCGTGCAGACCAGTGCCAGTGCGGCGGCGACTGCTGCGGGCAGCAGGCCGTGGACCACGAGTACTGCCAGGGCCGCCCACACCACGAGCGCCGGAAGGGCTGTGACGGGCGCCAGCAGCATCGCGACCCCTGCGGCACGCCCATCGACGACGCGCGGTGGGGCCACCCGGATCACCGTGAAGGTGCCGACGGCCAGACGCCAACCGTCACGCATCGCGCGCGCCGCCTGACGACACGTTCGCAACCAGCGCCGCCCCGCTGAGGTCGAGCACCCGCCCGGCGACGACGAGGTGCACTTGGTGCGCGACAGCTGACACGGCGGCGTTGAGCAGGCCGAGCTGGTCCTGGAAGAAGCGGCCCGAGGCCGTGGTGGGCACCAGCGACCAGCCCACCTCGTTGCTCACAACGACGACCGGCACCCGGGCAGCGATCAGGGCGGAGGTCAGCGAGCGCACCCGGGTCGACAGCAGGCGGTCGGCCGCCGCGAGGTCGTCCCAGCCGACCTCGTCGACGACGGCGGTGAGCCAGGTGCCGAGGCAGTCGACCAGTACCGGGGTCGTGGCCTCGCTGACGGCCGCCTCCACCTCGTGCGTCTCGAGCGTGAGCCACCTCTCGGGCCGTCGGGACCGGTGCAACCGCACCCGTTGCGCCCACTCGGTGTCAACGGCATCCGTCGCATCGGTGTCGTCAGGGGAACGCCCTGTCGCGACGTACGTCACCGCGGGGTGGCTGCGGAGCAGGTTCTCGGCGTGGCGGCTCTTGCCGCTGCGTACCGGCCCGGTGACGAGCGTGATGCTCATCGCCCCACCACTTCGGGCGGCCTCGGTGCCCACGCACCGGGGTCGCCATGCGGTGTGACGTGAGGGGGTGGTCGCTCGAACGCGACGGGTGCATCAAACGCGGCTCGACGCGCCGCACGGCGGAAGACGCGCAGCAGGGCCGGGCCGGCCACAAGCACCAGCACCGCGTTGAGCACCCCACGAGGGAGGTCCCACCCGAGCGAGGTGGCGAGATAGAAGACGCCGTAGTGGCCGAGGTTCTCCGACCAGGGGGCGCCGGGCACGAAGCCCATGCCGGTCGGGGCGTTCGCGCCGAGGAAGGGCCAGAACCAGAGGTTCATCATCAGGCCGTAGCCGAGGCCGGTGACGAGCGCATAGCCGGCCACGACCCAACGCTCGGCGCGGGCGCCCTCCGCCACCGGCAGGAGTCCGGCCCCGAGACCGACGGCGCCGGCGCAGATCATCTGAAAAGGCAGCCACGGCCCCACTCCACCGGTGAGCAGGGCTCCGGTGGTGACGGCCAGGGAGCCCGAGACGAAGCCGACCCCGGGCCCGAGCACCCGCCCGGCGACGATGACCACGAAGAACATCGGCTCGAGGCCCGCGGTGCCGGCGCTGAGCAGCCGCATCCCGCCCCCGGCCGCGGCGGCCACCCCCAGCACGGCGATCGTCTTGGCGTCGAGCCGCCCCGACGTCAGCTCGGCCAGGCACACCAGGGCCAGCAGCGCGAGCAGCACGGCGAAGAACCAGGGGGCGTCGTTGCCGTGCGAGGTGGCGAACTCGGCCGAGACCACGAACGGCCAGACGAAGGCGAGCAGCCCGACCACGCACACCAGCGACACCGCGACCGCGGCCGGCCAACGCAGTGGAATCGCACGTCGGCTCATGCTTGCTCTCATGCCGACCGCTCCAGGGCGGCGGCGACCTCGGCCACGGTCAGCCAGGTCTGCGGCAGCAGCACCTTCGTCACCTGGGGCGCGAAGGCGGGGGAGGAGGAGAGCACCTCACGGGCCGGGCCGTCGCTGACGATCTCGCCGTCGGCAAGGATGACGACCCGGTCGGCCACTTCAGCACACAGCTCGACATCGTGAGTGGCGAGCAGCACCGTCGTGCCCTGCGCGGCCAGGCCGGCGAGAGTGGCGCCGAGCCGCTGCTTGGCGCCGTAGTCGAGCCCCCTGGTCGGCTCGTCGAGCAGCAGCACCTCGGGGGCGCCGGCGAGGATCACCGACACGGCCAGCTCGAGGCGCTGGCCCTCCGAGAGGTCGCGGGGGTGCAGGCCGTCGTCGATCGGCCCGGAGATGCGCGCCAGCATCCGCGCGGTGGTGCCCGGTTCCACCCCGAAGTCACGGTCTGCGTCGGCGCACTCGGCCGCGACTGAGTCGGCGTAGAGCAGCAGCTCGGGTTGCTGCGGTACGAGACCCACGACCGCGACCCGTTCGCGGGCCCGGACGTCGTGCGGGTCGAGACCCGTTCGACCCAGGCGCATGCTGCCGCTCGTGAGTGGATGCTGACCGGCCAGGGCCCCGAGCAGGGTCGACTTGCCGGCGCCGTTGCGCCCCATCAAGGCCGTGACCGAACCCCGGGCCACCGTGAGGTCGAGATCCTCGATCACGACGCGCGAACCGCGCCTGATGCGCGCGCCGCGGACCGTGACGGCATCCGCCGGGCCGATGCCGCGCAGAGGGGTGGTGGGGGCCCCACCCAGGTCGCCGAGGGTGGCTCGCAACGTGGCGGCGTGGCGGCGGGCGTCCCTGATCGAGAGTGGGGTGGGGGTCCACCCGGCGAGTCGTGAGAGCCCGACCACCGGGGGGAAGATCGTCGAGGTGGCCATGGCGGTGGCCGGGTCGAGCAGGCCCGAGGTTCGCCCCTGCGACACGAGCACCACCCGGTCGGCGTGGTGCACGACTCGCTCGAGCCGGTGCTCGGCGAGCACCACCGTCACACCCAGGTCGTGCACGATGCGCTGCAGCGAGGCCAGCACCTCCTCGGCCGCGACCGGGTCGAGGGCGGAGGTGGGCTCGTCGAGTACCAGCACCTTGGGGCCGGCAGCGAAGAGCGACGCGATCGCCACCCGCTGCTGCTGGCCGCCGGACAGGTCGGCCAGCGGGCGTGACCGCAGGGGGGTCAGGCCGAACAGGTCGAGCGTCTCCTCGATACGACGCCGGATCGTCGTCGGGTGCAGGCCCATCGTCTCCATGCCGTAGGCCACCTCGTCCTCGACGACGTCGGTGACGAACGTGGAGCTCGGGTTCTGGTCGACGAGACCCACCATGGTCGCGAGGTCGCGGGGTCGGTGCTCGGCCGTGTCGAGCCCGTCGACGACGACGCTGCCCGAGAGCGTGCCGCCGGTGAAGTGTGGCACCAGCCCGTTGATGGTGCGCAACAGCGTGGACTTTCCACTGCCCGTGGGACCGACGACGAGCACGAGCTCGCCCTCGGGGATCTCGAGGGTGACGTCACGCAGGGCCGGGGCGGAGGCGCCGGCGTACGTAACGCTCACCCGGTCGAAGACGATCATCCGTCGACCTGCCGCGGCCTCGGGGTGAAGAAGGCGGGGGTCGCGGCGACCAGGACGGCGATCACGGCCACCAGCGGCACTGCCGGCAGCTCAGCGCGCTGCGTGGGCACGATGCCCTGCCATCCCCGTACCGACCCGACGACCAGCACCGCCGCAGCGAGGATGCCGGTGAGCACGGTGAGGGTCTCGGTCCACGCCCACTGTTCCCGGCGGTGACCCGAGCGGGAGTCGCGCGAGGCCCCGACGGCAAGACTGGCCGCCGCGAGCGCCGCCCCGACCACGAGCAGGGGCAGCCCGAGCGCGCCCCCGGCGGAGGAGTCGAGCAGGCCGTAGAGGCCGCCGAGCACGCCGAGCAGGCCCACGAGCGCCAGCGCCGAGGCGATCCGGCGGTCGCGCACGGTCGATCGAACGGCCCGCCCGTAGCCGCGCGACTCCATCGATGCCGCCAGGCCGAGCGAGCGCTCGAAGGCCGTCTCGAGCACCGGCACCGCGAGGCGGGCGATCTCGCGGATCCCGCGTCCCTCGTGCCCGCGCAGGGTGCGTGCCGACCTCACGGTGCGGGCATCGGAAAGCAGCTGCGGGGCGAAGGTGAGGCCCACCACGACCGCCGTGCCGACGTCGTAGAGGGTCGCCGGCAGATAGCGCAGCAACCGCCGTGGGCTCGCCAGGGCGTTGGCCGCCCCGAGACAGGTCAGGATCGCGGCGAGACGAAGGCTGTCGTAGAGGGCGAAGAGCAGCGACTCGAGACTGACCGGGCCGCCGAGGCGCACCCCGCTCGCCCACTCCGGCAGCGGCACCCTCGGCAAGGTGAACACCACGGTGGGGCCGGTGATGCCGTTGCCGAGCACGGCGGTCAGCACGACGCGGAAGGCGACGATGAACCCGCCGATGAGTAGGAACGGCACGAGCGGGTTCGGCGTGGCGGGGTCTCGACGCTCGGTGACCACGACGACGCAGACCCCGATGATGAGGAGCAGCAGCACCGGGTTGGCCGTCCGCGAGGCCGCCGTGGCCAGACCGACCCCCCAGAGCCACCAGGCTGCCGGGTGCTGGAGCCTCTCACGCAGGTGCATGTGCCGCGGCCGTCACGTGGATCCAGCGCGGTCAGGCGCTCGTGTTGCGGGCCGCGCGTAACCGCACGACGAGGAAGACGACGAGAGCGATCAGGGCCAGCGCCGCGACGATGTACGCGATCGTCGTGCCGGTGCTCGACCCGCTCGTCGTGGTGGTCGTGACAGGAGCGGCGCTCGGCTCGGCGGTGCTCGGCTCGGCGGTGCTCGAGCCGGTGGTGCTCGAGCCGGTGGTGCTCGAGCTCGGGGTACTCGAGACCGACACCGTCGGGAGCGCCAGGGTGACGGCCGTGTCGGCGGCCTTTGCCTCTGCGCTGACCTGCTTCACCTCCTCGCCGCACCCCGCGGCGGGGTAGCCGGCGATGGCGCAGAGCAGGCCCTTGTCCATCCGCAGGTCGCCGGCAGCGCGCAGCACGTCGGTGCTCGTCGAGTCGGTCGGGACCACGGCGCACACCGCCTTGGGGTCAGGCGGCGTGGCACCGTCGGCCGAGTCGGCGACCCGGCCGAAGTCGACCACGAGTGCGACGCGCTTGTTGCCGTCCTGGGCCGGTGTGGCCGCGCACACCTGCTCGAAGGTCACCGTCGCACGGGGCAGGCGTGACGAGCTCTCGTCGCCGACGGCGAAGCGCCACCCCTCGACCGAACCGTCCTTCGGGGTCGTCTGGTCGGGTCCCTTCTGTGCGAAGACCCACTTCGCGTCGGTCTGCTGGTAGAAACCCCAGTAGCGGTAGGCAGCAGCCTGGGCCGGGGCCACCGTTAACGCGGCAAAGGCGGCAGCGAGCAGCAGGGCCAGGGCGATGCGCCAGGGCCCGCGATGGGCGGTCGTCCGAACAGGTCTCACGGTTCCTCCTCGCGGGCGGGGCACCGTGGGGTTGGCAGGCCGGGGCCGGAAACCTCCTGGTGTCTCCGGTCCGCATTCCACGACAGACTGACAATGGAGCCGACGGGCGCGGGTTTTCCGGCTGACCGCCCGATGGTGTCGGGCGGTGTCACGGTTGCGGGTCAGCGCCGGAAGTTCGCCGGCTTGCCCCATCGTCCATCGGGTACTCGCGAACCGTTGCACGTGCGTGGGGTGGCCGTCAAACCTCATCGGCAAACTTCACCGAGCCAGGCGAACTAGGGTGAGGCCCATGAGTGCGGACTGGACCTGGCTCTTTCTCGACGCCCACGGCAACGCCATGGCGGATGCCGCTCTCGTGCAGAGCGGCTTCCCGACCCAGAGCGACGCCGAGAACTACCTCGGCGAGTCGTGGCGCGACCTGCTCGAGGCGGGGGTGGAGGCGGTGACCCTGCGCGAGAACGACGTTGCCGTCTACGGACCCATGAGCCTGCGGACCGCCGAGTGAGTCCTGACGGCGCCAACCCTCAGCCGTCAACAGCATCCGGTTCCCGACCGTCGGACGAGACGTTGTCGGCCGGGCTGGCGCGTGACCTGCAGTCCCGCATCGTCAGCGCGCAGCGGGACTGGCGCTCACCCGGGGTCAGCGCCGGCGTCGTGCGCGAGGGTCACCTCGTCTGGTCCGGCCACGTGGGCGCCGCCCGTCTGGGCGACCGGCCGACCCGAGCCGACGACGACACCCAGTTCATGATCGGCTCGGTCACCAAGACGTTCACGGCCCTGGTCGTCATGACGTTGCGCGACGAGGGACGGTTGACCCTCGACGACACCCTGGGCGACCACCTGGGTGGAACCCGACACGCGAAGGTCCCGCTGCGCCAGCTGCTCGCCCACGCCTCGGGCCTGCAGCGTGAGCCCGTGGGGCACATCTGGGAGAGCCTGGTGGCCCCCGACCGTGACGCCTTCCTGGCCGGGGTCGAACAGGCCGAGCAGGTGCTGCCCGCCCACCACGCCTTCCACTACTCCAACCTCGCGTACGGGCTGCTCGGCCAGGTGGTCGAACACGTCACCGGTCGCGACTGGAACGACCTCGTGCACGAGCGGGTGCTGGCCCCGCTGGGCATGACCCGCACCGGCCTGACTCCCGGCGACGACCGAGCCGTGGGCTACCAGGTCGACCCCTTCGCCGGCACGGCCACCGAGGAACCGCTCTTCACCCTCAACGCCACGGCGCCCCTCGGCGGACTCTGGTCGACCGTGGCCGACATGGCACGCTATGCCGCCTACGTGGCCCGGCCCGACGGCCGCGTGGTTCGCCCCGAGACGGTCGAGGAGATGTGCCGACCGATCGTCTTGACCGATGTCGAGGCGTGGACGGGCGGCTACGGTCTCGGCTTCGGCATGGGTCGCCGGGGCGACCGGGTCTACGTCGGGCACGGGGGAGCGATGCCGGGTTTTCTCACGGGGCTGCGGGTGCGCCGTTCCGACGGGGTGGGGGCGGTCGTCTTCGCCAACTGCTCGTCGGGCGCGCTTTCGCTCGGGCTCGCGACCGACCTCGTCGAGGCCGTCGTCGACGCCGAGCCGTCGGTGCCCACGCCCTGGGAGCCCGAGGTGCCCGCGTCCGACCTCGCCCCGTTGCTCGGGCCGTGGTGGTCGGAGGGGTCTCCCATCACCTTCTTCGTGCGCGGTGGGCTGCTCTGGTCGCGCCTGGCCGAGAACGACCCGGCATCCGAGACCCGCTACGCCCCCGAGGGGCGAGATCGGTTCCGCGCGGTCGAGGGTCGCGAGCGCGGCGAGCTGCTGGAGGTGGTGCGCCGACCCGGCGGCGAGCTCGAAAAGCTCTACTTCGCCACGTATGCCGTCACCCGAGAACCACTGGCCTTCGCCGACCTGCAGGGCTGAAGGCGCTCCAGCGGTCGGGGTCCCCTTCCGGACGGTCGCGTGCGGTGGTAGACACCTGACGGGGCCCCACCTGGTGCCCGACGCCGTCGTCCGTGGCACCTCGGGGGAGCCTTCGCCAGCGCGACCCGATCAGAGAGGTGGCGTCGATGAGTGACGCAGCCCGTTCGTCAGCCCGTCCGTCAGAGCCAGCCGAGATGAGGTCCTTCGACGTCATCGTGGTCGGAGGCGGGTCGGCGGGCGCCGTCATCGCCGCCCGCCTCACCGAGGACCCCACGTTGCGCGTCGCCCTCGTGGAAGCGGGAGGCAGGCCCCCGGAGCGCGCGCTGATGCCGGCTGCTGTCGCGTCACTCCAGCTCGACCCCGACGTCGACTGGATGTACACCGGTGATCCGGGCGGCGCCGGGAAGGGTCTCACCGACGGCCGCATGATGGTGCCCCGTGGCAAGATGCTCGGCGGCTCGTCGGGGCTGAACTACATGGCCTACGTGCGTGGTCACCCCGGCGACTTCGACGGCTGGGAGGCCGGTGGGGCCAAGGGCTGGTCGTACGACGACGTCTTGCCGTACTTCGTCAAGAGCGAAGACCTTGCGCCGCCCGACCCGCCCGAAGGGGTGGTCATCGACGAGGAGGCGCACGGCGAAGGCGGACCGCTGGGGGTCTCGGTGCGGGCACCGCGCACCGTGGCGGCCGAGCAGTTCGTCGCGGCGGCGCAGGCGGCCGGCATCCCGATGGGTGACTACAACGGGCGTGACCGCGGCGGGCCCACCGGCTGTGCCTCGCTCTTCCAGACGACCACCCGCGAGGGCAAGCGCTCGTCGACCTACCACGCGTTCCTCGAGCCGGTGATGGAGCGGGCGAACCTCACGGTCATCACCCACGCACAGGTCGAGCGGGTGCTGATGGAGTCGAGCGGTGCCGGGCTGCGTGCCACCGGCGTGCGCTACCGCGACGCCGAGGGCGACACCGTCACGTTGCAGGCCGATCGCGAGGTCGTGGTCAGCGCAGGGGCGATCGGGTCGCCGCAGGTGCTCCTGCTCTCGGGCATCGGGCCCCGTGACGAGCTGGCCGCGGTCGGGGTCGAGTGCCTGCTCGACAACCCCCACGTCGGCAAGCACCTCAAGGACCACCTGCACGTGCCGCTCGCCTTCCCCGCCCCGGGTGTGGCGCTGACGATGACCGAGATCGCCATCTCTCTCGGCCCGGACGCCCTGCGGGCCCCGGCCGGGCCGCTACCGGCTGACCCGGCCGACGACGCGAACCTCCCGCCCGAGCTCGAGGCACTGCGCGCCGAGGCGGAGCGCCGGGTGACCGAGTGGGCCACCACCGGGCAGGGCCTGGCCTCGTCCTCGCTGTACGACGCCGTGGCCTTCTTCTCCACAGGCCTCGGCGACCTGCACACGCACGACGCGCAGATCGGGCTGCTCGCCTGCGGCTACACGCCTGACATCTGGCGGCACCTGTTCCGCGTCGACCCGGCCGACTACTTCGCCGATCCCGAGGCCGCCCTGGCCCCCGACGCCGAGACCATCGTGGTGCTGCCCAACCCGGTGCAACCGCACTCGGAGGGCGAGGTGTGTCTGGTGAGCGCCGACGTCGCCGACGCACCACGCATCGACCTCAACTACCTGACCGACCCACACGACGTCACCGTGATGGTCGCTGTCATGCGACGGGCCCTCGACATCGTGGGCCACTGGCCGGGGGGCGGTATCGGGTCGCTGCTGGTGCCACCGGCCCTGGCCGAGGCCCACGGGCACACCACGGGCGCCGTGCCCTCAGATGCCCTGCTGGAGGACCTGGCCCGGCACTACGCCCTCACCGTCTACCACGAGACGTCGACGTGCCGGATGGGCAGCGTCGTCGATGCCGAGCTGAGGGTGCTCGGGGTGGGTGGGTTGCGCGTCGCCGACGCCAGCGTCATGCCGACCGTGGTGAGCGGCAACACCAACGCGGCGACGATCATGATCGGTGAGCGGGCGGCCGACCTCATCGCCGCCGACCGGGCGGTGACCCTGCCGCGATGACCTCGCGCGTTTGGCCGGAGCTATCGAGCGGTGACGTCGTGCCGTGAGTCGCATTCGGCATGTCGAGCACCTTCCCCTCGTCGTGCTCGCGTCTCTCGTCTGCCTGCTCAGGTTTGACCCGGCCGTGATTCGGGTTCCGCCGTAGTCTGTGCACGTACGGCTGCCGCACCGTCGGCCCAAACTGTCTGGAGGCACCGGTGATGCGTCGAACCGTCTCATGGTGGATGACCGTCATCGCGCTTGTGCTGACCGTCGCTGGTGTCGCCAGCCACCCGGCCCAGGCGGTCGTGCCAGCTCCCGCTGCGGGCCTTGCCCAGCCCACATCGGCCACGTCGGCGACACCGGCCATGGTTGCGTTGTCGCCGGCGCGGCTGCTGGACACCCGCAGCGGTGTCGGCGGCGCGAAGGGGCCGGCCCCGGCGGGGTCAACGACCGCGTTGACGGTAGCCGGTCGGGGAGGGGTGCCCGCGGCGGGCATCGCGGCCGTGGTGGTGAATCTGACCGTGACCCAGCCCGCTGCTGCGGGGTACCTGACCGCGTGGCCGGCGGGGGTTGGGCGACCGACGACCTCCAACGTCAACTACGTGACGGGGCAGACCGTCGCGGACCAGGCCATCGTGAAGGTCGGCTCCGGCGGCGCGGTCCATCTGTACTCGCTGGCCTCCAGCCACCTGATCGTGGACGTGACCGGCTACTACCCGACCGGTGCCGCATTCACCACCCTGAGGCCGGCGAGGGTGCTGGACACTCGGTCCGGGGCCCGCCCAGCGCCCGCGTCGACCACCAACGTGGTGGTTACCGGCCGCGGGGGTGTGCCCTCATCCGGTGCTGCCGCGGTCGTGCTGACCGTGACCGCGGTGGGCTCCACCGGACCGGGGTATGTGACCGCCTACCCCGCCGGGACGAGCCGGCCGATCGCCTCCACCCTGAACTACGCCTCCGGCAGGACCGTCGCCGGCATGGTCATGGCCAAGGTCGGCACCGGCGGTGCGGTGAGCCTGTACACGCTCGCTGGTGCGAACCTGGTTGTCGACGTGTCGGGGTGGATCCCGGCCGCCTCCGACTATGTGCCGTTGGCGCCGACCCGGGTGATGGACACCCGCGACGGCACCGGAGTCCCGAAGGCGCGCGTCCCGGCCGGTGGGTCGATCACCCTTGCTGTTGCCGGCGTCGGCGCGGTCCCGGCGACCGGCCCGACAGCGGTCGAGGTGACCCTGACCGTGGCCCGGCCGGCGAGTTCCGGGTACGTCGCCACCTACCCGTCCGGGGTGAGTCGCCCCACCACGTCCACCCTGAGCTACGTCGCAGGGGAGAGCCGCGCCAACTCCGCCACCGTCCGGCTCGGCGCCAACGGCGCCCTCACCGTCTACTCGCAGGCCAGCACCGACCTGATCGTCGACCTCGTCGGCTATTTCCGGCCAGCGCCGTCTGTGAGCAAGCTCCTCGTCATCGTTGAGGAGAATGAGACGACCGCGGCCTACGCCCAGATGCCCTACTTGAAGAGCCTCTCGAGCCACTACGGCACCGCCACCGGTTACACCGGGCTCGTTCACCCCAGCCTCGGAAACTACCTCGCGATGGTCAGTGGGCAAGGTAGTGGTACCTGCGGGCTCAGCGACCCGCTGCCGGCCTCGTGCCCACAGTCCGAGGCGACCGTCTTCGGCCACGCGCTGTCGGCGGGCCGCACCGCGACCATCTATGCGGAGTCGATGACCACGCCCTGTCAAGGCACCAACAGCAACCCGTACGCCGCCCGGCACAACCCGTGGGCCTACTTCGCCGCCGAACGGTCGCTGTGCGCGGCACACGACGTGCCGGCGGGGACCACCACCTCGGGGGCCCTGCGGTCGGATATCGACGCAGGCACCCTCCCGAACGCCGGCATGATCGTGCCCAATCTGGTCAACGACGCCCATGACGGAACCTTGGGACAGGCCGACCACTGGCTGCACCAGTGGGTGCCGCAGATCATGGCCGGGCCCGACTACCGCGCCGGCCGGCTCGCGGTTGTCATCACTTTCGACGAAGGGGCCGGCACCAACCAGAACATCCCCTTCGTCATCGTGCATCCATCCCTGACCGCCAAAGTCATCACCACCCGGTACACCCACTACGGGCTGGCCCGGTTGTACACCGACATTCTTGGATTGGCACCGCTGCAGGCGGGCGCCACCGAGCCAGGGCTGCGAGCCGCCTTCGGACTGTGACCGGGGCCCGGGCCACACCACCGACCTGCAGACAGCGAACCGTGAACGATGCAGGCCTTCGGCGTTGCTCGTAGGTCGCCAGCCCAACGGCGGGCGCCAGGGCAGCCTCGACCGATGTCGGTTCGACATCGAACCGGCACCCTGAGGCCCACAGCCACGTGGGCCCTTCCCTCATTGCTGCAGATAGCGTGCGCTGCCCAGATCCATGACCGTTGCCAGGGCGTCAACCGAGTGGGGTGGTGGCACATGGGGCTCGGTGTCCTGGGCGGGCTGGTGCTGCTCTGCCGGCCCCCGGCAGACGTGTCCGGGGTTGGCCGACTCCTGCGGTCCACGTGTTCCACGGCAGGTCGCGGGTGCTCTCTGCCGTGTGAGCCACGATTTTCCGAGGCGGGGTCTACCGCGGGTGCGGTTGTCTGGGTGGTCGCGCTACCGCGATGGAAGGGGATGCCGCGAAGGCCGGCTCAGCGCCGGTACAGTGCGCGAGCGGGGCAGAGCTTGATGGCGCCGTCAGCCGCACCGTTCGCGACATGTGGGTCGTCGACGATGGGGTAGCCCCACTCGTCGAGCCGCACCTGCTCCAGCAGCTGCGCGCAGACCCCGTGGCCGGTGCAGGCCACCCGGTCGACGGACAGCTGGGATGCCGTAGGGCCGGCGTCGCGAAGGGGTTCAGCGGACGAGCGCATCGGAGGCACCCCGCTCGCTGACGCGGCACCGACCGCTGGCGTGTTCGTCGAGGTGCTCGCCGAAGATCTGCAGCGCCGACCGGGTGAAACCCGCCACCCCGTCGGGGAAGCGGCACGCGCCGCGACCGGGCAGGAGACCGGCCCGGGTCTGCACGGCGACGAAGCTCGCGGCATCCGGCCGGGCGACGAGGCGCGACCAGTCGAGGGCGAGCGCCGGAAGACCGAACATGCACGGGCCGCACTGGCCGGCGGTCTCTCCGGCGGCGAAGGTGAGGGCACGCGACACGAAGTCGAGGGGGCACTCGTCGGGGTCGAGCGCCTCGATGACCCCCGGACCGACCGAGCCACCCAGGGGGGCGAGGTCGGCACCAGACCAGGTCAGTCCGGATGCCGTCGCACGGTCCACGAACACGCCGCCGAGGCCACCGATGAGCAGGTTCTGGGCGCCGCCGAAGCCACCGAGCTGCTCGAAGAGCGAACTGAGCGGAACGCCCGCCTCGCTCTCGACGACGAGGCCACCCACCGCGCCGACGTTGACGGACGCGAGCCGCGGGCCGGGCTCGAGCGCCGTGCCGTAGGCCCTGAACCAGTGCGAGCCCAGACGGGCCACCTGGTCGATGCGCCACACCGTCTCGGCGTTGAGCACCACGGTGGGCCGGACCCGGTGGCCGGCCGCGTCGGCTCCGCCGCGCACGAACGGCGCCTTCTTGGTCATCGGCCGGGCCAGACCGCCGTGGGCCAGGGAGATGAGTGACGACTCCTCGGAGGAGACGTAGCGCGGGGGGGCCTCCAGGACGTCGAGGCCGGCTGCGGCCAGACGTGATGCGGTGGCCGATCCTCGGTGGGCCGCGAACCGCACCCGACGTCGGCGGGCGACGAGCGAGGCGCCGCTCACCAGCTCGGCAAGATGATGCTCGACCACCCAGCCGTCCTTCCTGGCACCGAGCTCGCCGTCGCACGCGTTGACGATGAGCCCGGCACGGTGGTCGTGGGTCGCCGCGACCTTGGTCGCGGTGCTGAAGGCCGCGCCGCCACGGCCTGTCAGGCCAGATTCTTCAAGCAGGACAGACAGGTTCATGACCACTCCTGGGTTGCAACGGTGGCTCGGCGGGTGAGGTCGGCGTGGGTGGCGGTGACGCGCCAGAAGATCGCGCCCACGCCGACCGCGGCGCAGGCGACCGTGAGGGCGCGGAGCAGGGGTTCATTGGTGGTGCCGAGCATGAAGCCATGTGCGACGGCGGTCGGCCAGAGGGCGTAGGCCGTCAGGTGCACCCATTTCCAGGTGCGCTCCGGCAGGCGGTGGCGCAGCAGCGAGGTGACCATCACGGCCACAAGGATGTCGACGCCGATGGTGCCCAGGCCCACCCAGGCCTTCTCGTAGCCAGCGGTGAAAGGCACCACAGCGGAGATGAGGTCGATCGAGACGTAGGTCTCGGCGATCGCCGTGGCGATGTGACCGATGAGAAACACGACGGTGCCGAGCGAGAGCCAACGGTGCAGCGCCAACACCACCGTGGCCGACTCCCCGTGCGGCCTGCGACGACCGGATGTCACCATGCCGAGCACGAGCACCGTGGTCATGAGCACCAGGCTCGCGACGCCGGTGGCGCGCGAGAAGTACCAGAGCAACGCGTTCATCAGGCGGCCCTCCCGGCTTCGGCAGGCCAGCCGGGGGTCGACACGACCGACCCGTCGATGGCTTCGAGCCGCGACGGAATGCCCTGTTCTACCAGCCAGCCGGGAGCAGCTCGCCCCAAGACGATCGCGGACGTCGACGCCGCGTTGGCCTCGAGAGCGGTGATGCCGACGCAGGTTGCCTGGGCCCACACCGTCTGGGCCGAACGGCCGGTGCGCGGGTCGATGATGTGGTGACGGGGGCCGTCGTCGGTCTGCCACGTGCGCAACCGCGTCGACGAGGTGGCGAGGGCCTGCCCTGTGCTCGTGACCACCTGCCGCGTCGTGCCGTCCGCGCCGTCGACGCCGATCGCCCACCCACCGGTAGGCAGCTCTCCCGACACGGCGATGTCACCGCCGAGGTTGACGACGAAGCCACCGGGCAGCCGCTCGGCGAGCAAACCGGCGATGCGGTCGGCGGCGTGGGCCTTGGCTGAGGCCCCGAGGTCAAGCAGGGTGCCCGCCGCTAGGCTCACCCGGCGGCGCGAGACGTCGAGCTTGACCGTGTTCCAGCGCGGCAACACCCCGGTGGTCGTCTGACTGAAGCCGGCGCGAGCTCGCACGACGTCGAGGTCGGCGTCATAGCCGGATGCCGAGAGTACCGAGCCGACCGTCGGATCGACGAGACCGCCGGTCAGCCGGGCGACGCGCAGGGCGGCCGAGAGGTAGTCGGCGAAGATCGGCGACACGAAGGCCCCGGCCGAGCCGTTCAGGGCGCGGGCCGCGAGCAGGCTCACCTCGGAGTCGGGCCGGAAACGCGACACCGCGGCATCCAGCTCACGCAGGTGGCGGCGCGCGATCTCGCGGGCCTCGTCGATCACCTCAGGCGCGGTGGCGAGCACGGAGTTGGTGGTGCCGATCGCGCGGAAAGTGGCAAGCCCCGGGGCCGTTGCCCCCAAGGCGGCGTCTGTCGCGCCCATCAGGACCCACTTGTCGCGGTCTGCGCCGGCGACCTACTGTTGCTGACCGACCCCGCCGAGCTCAGGGCACTCCGGCTGCCTGAGCTGGTGCCACTTCTCGAAGCGGAGGTGGTCGCCTTCTTCTTCGTCGTCGACGCGGTGGTCGAGGGCGCAGCTGCGGCGGCCGTCCTCGATGAGGTCGTGGCCGACGCGGCGCGGGCCGGGGGGACGCTGGTTGAGGGGGCGGCGGTCGAACGCTTGGTCGTGGAGACGGCCGAGACGGTGCCCGCCTGTTGCTGGGCCGCCGCCAGGTGCATCCCGAGACCGCCGACGAGCAGGGTCGAGGCGGCCAGGGCGGACATGGTCAGGAGTCGGGCTCGTTGCAGGGCGCGGGGTAGGGGGCTCATCTGGTCTCCTCAGGGAAGGTTTATTCCTTCACTATCGGGACCGACGCTATGTGGTGGCTGTGGTCGCACTGTGCCGGCGTGATGGGTATCGGCGACTGCTCGCGCCTGCGCCAGGGGTGGGCCTCATCTGTCGCCCGTGTCGGCCCGACCGCGGTGCGACAACGCCGACGCGGAGCGAATCCTGCTCAGCGGGCGGGCGGGCGTTCGAATTCGACCCGGGCTGTGCCGGGCGCTTTGGGCGTCGGCCCAAGAAGTGCGCGCGGATTGACCGGCAGCTCAGCGGGGGGCCGCTCCGCGCGCCACCTGCGGCTTCGGCATCCGGGTGCGACGCATCTGGAACGCACGCATGATCGCGTAGAACGCCTCACCCTTCTGGGGCGGGCCGTGCTTCGCCTCGAGCTTCTTGCGGGTGCGCCGCCACATCAGCACCGAGTCGAGGATCGACACGGCGATCAGGCCGTACACGAGTGCGAAGACGAGCAACAGCGCCCAGCTGGTCTTGACAAAGCTGAGCAGCAGCACGAGCAGCATGATCGGCAGCAGGAACTCGCCGACGTTCCAGCGCGCGTCGACGGTGTCGCGAATGAACCGGCGGCGCGGCCCCTTGTCGCGGGCGGCCAGGTAACGCTCATCGCCCGACATCATCCCGGCGCGCTGTTTGGCCTGCGCCTCTCGGCGTGCGACCTTGTCGGTCTTGCCCGCTGCCTTGCGGTCGGTGACGATGAGCGGCCGCTTGTTGGCCGCCTCCTGGTCGCGGCGCCTTGGCGTCGGCCGGTTCTTGGCGCCGGGGCGCTCGTCGACGGCCTCGCTGGTGGCGAGCTCTTCGTTGAGGGTCTTCTTGCGTCCGAACACGACCCCACTCTAAGCGGTATCGGTTCGGTCCCTCGCATCCCAGGTGCAGGCCCCGGCAGCGCCCGAAGATGCCGGGTGCGACCGGGGAGCCGAGGTCGCCGCCCACTCAGCGCAGCGGCACGAACCGGTAGTGGCCGTGGTGCGTCGTCGTGAGCGACTGGCCTCGACGCACGACCAACGTCATGGCGCCTCGCACGGGAACCACCAGACGTCCGTCGTCTGCGAGCAGCTCGACGAGGGGCTGCGGCAGCTGACGCGCGTCCGCCGAGACGAGGATGCGGTCGTAGGGGCCCTGGCCGGGGGCGCCGA
>JBDTVJ010000045.1:0-24780 GCA_040007275.1 Terracoccus sp. | reverse complement strand
CGAGCTGTCGATACGTCATGCCTGCGGATGTCGTCACGAGTCCAACGTACTTCGCCAGACGCGCACCGCGTAGGCAGTCACGAGGCAACTGACGGCCCACGTCGCTGGGTGACATGCTGACATGCTGAGCCTCGGCCACGAGGCGTCTACCGAGGGAGGCATTCATGAACCGGTTACAGGGGCAGGTCGCGGTGGCCACGGCCGCGGAGATCACCGCCGCGGGCGGCCGCGCCGTCGGCGTTGCGGTCGACGTCACCGACAAGGTGTCGCTCGCCGCCCTGGTCGAGACCGCCATCACGCAGTTCGATCGCCTCGACGTCATGTGCAACCACGTGGGCGGCAGCAACCCCCGCCTCGACCTCGACGTGATGGGTCTTGACCTCGACGAGTTCGACCGGACCATGAACCTCAACGTGCGCAGCACCGTGCTGGGGTGCCAGCTCGCGATCCCCTACCTCATCGCGGCAGGCGGAGGTTCGATCATCAACACCGCCTCGGTCGGTGGACTCTCGGGCGACTTCACCCAGACCGCCTACGGCACCGCCAAGGCGGCCGTGCTGCGTCTGACGCAGTACGTCGCGACCCAGTACGGCCACGAGCGGATCCGCTGCAACGCGCTCGTCCCCGGCGCAGTCATGACCCCGGCTCTGCGAGACAACCTCCCCGCCGAGATGATCGAGGGGATCTGCCGGCACAACGCCCTGCCCTTCATCGGGGAGCCCGACGATCTCGCCAACGCCATGCTCTTTCTGGCCTCCCCCGAGTCGCGCTACATCACCGGGCAGGCGCTCGTCGTCGACGGGGGCATGAGCAGTCACAGCACGATCGCCGAGATCCGCCGCCCGTCGTAGCCGTTCGTCGACCACCACGGTGGCGCCGGCACCGGCGCCGCCGTGGTGTGGCCTCAGTTGCCCTCCACGAACACCGCCACGGTGCGCGCCGGCACCGTGACGCTCGAGGCTGCCGCGTCGTACGACGCGGCCTTGACGACGGCATCCGCGCCGCTCGCCTGCACCGGGCTGAGTGTCAGCGGGCCCGAGAGCCCGTCGACCTTCTGGGTGACGGCCTGCGGGGTGGCGTTGAAGACCACGACGACGCCGCGCAGTGCCGGGTCCAGGTCGGTGCCCACCGTGTCGTCGATGCGCATGACGACCACGCCGGGGTGGGCGTTCTCGCTGCCGGATGCCGGGAAGGACACCTTCGCGTTGATCGCCTCGGCCGAGCCCAGTCGGAACAACGGCGTGCTGAACCGCAGCCGCAGCAGGTCCTGGGCCACCGCGCCGGCCGTCTGCACGTCAGCCGCCGACGGCTTGAGGGCCGGGTTGGCCAGCAGGGGCTTCATGAACGGCCACTTGGCGGCGTTCTGCGCCTCCGGTGGCAGTCCGTGGCCGAAGCCGTTGTCGACGCCCGTCCAGTCGAGCCGGTTGAACCAGTCGCCGCTGTCGTAGGAGTCACGGTTCAGCGACTTGCTGCGCAGCAGGTCGGCGCCGGCGTGCCAGAACGACGGAGTCTGTGACAGGGCGGTCGTGGCCAGCGAGAGGGTGTTCATGCGTACGCGGTCGCTCATCGACGTCGCCACGGGCAGCTTGTACGTGAGCGAGTCGAACAGCGTCTCGTTGTCGTGGGCGTCGACGTAGCTGACCACCTCATCGGGCTGGTCGGCGTAGCCGGCCGGCTGGCCGTTGTAGTCGACCTGGGTACCGTTGACGACCTCACCACTGCCCTGGCTGCGGAACGAGAACGAGCGCAGGTTGCCCGCCAGCCCGAGCTGCACCAGGTCGGTGTCGTGGGCCAGCCGTGTCGCCGCGTCGGCGTTGACGGGGTTGCCGGCCGCGTTCACCGCGCCGTTGTCGTCGGTCGACTCCCCGGAGCCGTAACCCTGCACCCGGGGGTCCTCGTCGAACGGCCCACCACCACGCACGGCGTCGCGGAGCCGATCGCTGAACGTACCGATGCCGGTGCCGCCGAGCTGGCCCTGCGTGGCCTGGGTGAACAGGGCGTTGTTGGCGACCTCGCCGAAGTTCCAGCCCTCGCCGTAGAGGTACACCGACTTTCCGTCGACTCCGTCCTTCTTCAGCGTGAGCTCGTCGAGGGCAGCGCGCACCGCCAGCATGTTGGCCTTGCTGGCGTGGCCCATCAGGTCGAAGCGGAAGCCGTCGACGCGGTAGTTCCGGGCCCACGACACGACCGAGTCGACCATCATCTTCTGGCCCATCGCGTGCTCGGTGGCGACGTTCTGGCAGCAGGTCGAGGTCTCGACCGCGCCGGTCGCGTTCAGCCGGTGGTAGTAGCCGGGCACTACCTTGTCGAGCACCGACTTCTCGTCCTGACCTGAGGCGGCGGTGTGGTTGAACACCTGGTCGAGCACGACCCGCAGACCGTCCTGGTGCAGAGCCCCGACCATGGTGCGGAACTCGGCCACGCGGGACCCGCCGTCGGCCGCTTTGGCGCTGGAGGCGTACGAACCGTCGGGCACGCTCCAGTGGTAGGGGTCGTAGCCCCAGTTGAAGGCGTCGTTGCTCGCCACCGCACCGATGCACTTCTGCTGCTCGGTGCTGTCGGGGGCGTAGGAGGAGAGGTCGCAGGCGGTCGTCTGCTGCTTCGCCGGGTTCTCCTCGATCGAGGCGATGTCAAAGCTGGGCAGCAGGTGGACCGTGTTCAGGCCCGCCTTCGCCAGCGACTTCAGGTGCGCCCGCCCGTTGCCGTTCGCGGCGAAGGCGAGGTAGCTGCCGCGCACCTTGGCGGGGACCGTGGCGTCGCTCATCGAGTAGTCGCGGATGTGCAGCTCGTAGATGGTGGAGTCGACCGACTGCGCGAGCGCCGGGGCCTTGGTGCTCTTCCACACCGACGGGATGTAGGCGGCGTCCTTGAGGTCGACGGCCACCGACTTGGTGGAGTTCAGCGTCAGGGCAACGGAGTTCGGGTCGGTGACCCGGTTGCGTTCGACCTTGCCGGTGGTCGGGGCGTAGACCTTGAGCTCGTAGAGGTAGCGGGCGTTCTTCGTCGCACCCGGCCGGGACACCGACCACGACCCGTCGTTCGCGCGTTTCATCGGGGTGCGGGTCGCGAAGTTCATCCCTTGCGAGCCCGCTGATCCCGACGGCCAGGTCAGCAGGTCGACCGTCTGAGCCGTCGGTGCCCACAACCGGAAGCCGACCTTGCCGCCCAAGAAGGTGACGCCGTAGGAGCCGGCGGCGGCCTTCGCGGCATACAGGCTGTCGAGCGCGATGGCGGTCTGGGCCCCGCTGGCGTCGAGCAGGAGGCCGGCGTCGTCGAACAGACCGACCGCCACCTGCCCCTTGAGGATCTCTCCCATCGACCGCGCCGTCTTACGGTCGAGGCGCAGCGCGAGGTAGCCCTTGAGCTCGGGGTGCTCGGCGATCAGGGCCGCCGGCAGGCCCGCGGGGTCACGGGTCAGGGTGGCGACCGACCCTCCCGTCACGGCTTCGGCGTCCAGGCCGAGGCCACCCTTGGCTGACCACTGGAGGCGCCAGGTGAGGGTGCGCACGTCAACACCGGCCGGGATGCTGCTGGCCGGCCAGGCCACGAGGTTCTTCGAGACGACGAAGGCCTTCGCCTTGGTGAGGTCGGGCGCTGCGCCCGCCTTGGAGGTCTTCACGGTCACCTCGTGAGTGGAGAGCCGGTAGCTGATGGTCGTGAGCACGCCGGCCGCCGGAACGGTGAACGCGACGTTGTCGGCCGGGTACGACTCGTCAAAGGCCAATCCGTGAGCCACCTTGAACTCGTAGCTGCCGGCCGGGATCTGGTCGCTGCTCCACACGTAGGTGCCGTCGCCGTCGGGGTCCTGCAGCCAGGACCGCATGCAGTCGGGTTGCCAGTCAGCGGCGCAGCCGAGCTCGCTCTGGAAGCTACCGGGAGCCGTGAGGATGGGGTTCTGCAGATCGCTGGTGACCCAGTGCGTGCGGTGGTCGTAGTAGAAGGTGACGGGCGCGCCAGTGGCGGTGTAAGCAATGTTCGACCCGTTGAGTGCGCCGCCGACGCCATAGTTCTGGTCCCAGCTGTTGTTGATCGCGGCCTTGTACTCGTAGTCACCGGCCGGGATCGTGTAGGTGCCCTTCCAGATGTCGTCCTTCACGTCGCGAACCAGCTGGGCCTGCGTGCACTCGGGCTGCCAGTCGCCGGGGCACCCCATCTCGGAGTTGTGGGCCCCCGGCACGGAGACGTTGTCGGGCTGCACCACCGGGCCGGTGGGCGTGCCGCCGTCGCCACCCCCGGAGGTGGTCGGATCGCCGACGACGCCGTAGCTGGACGTGGCCGATACACGGCCGAAGGCGTCCTTGGCGATCATCCGGTACTCGACGATGGAGTTCTTGGCGAGACCGCTCACGTCGTGGAAGACGCGATAGGGCGCGTTGTCGTCGGTACCGATCGGCGTCCAGGTGCTGGTGCCGGCGGTGCGGTAGAGGAAGGTCACCTCGGTGAAGGCGTTGGCCGGGACGGCCGCGCGGATCTCGGCCCGCCCGCCCACGACCGACCCGGCGTTCGGCGTCACGGGGTAGACCTCGCTCGCCGGGCCTCGGTTCATCGGGGCGTAGGCGCGGTAGGCGCGAACGGTGAGCGGCGGGACGGTCAGCGTGACCCGGCCGGCGCCGTCGGTGGCCAGCGGCTTGCCGCCGCCGAGGATCGGGATGAGGAAGTCGTCGTTGGCGTAGGTGGAGAACGTCGCCGTCTTCGGGGTCGTGGCATTGTTGGCGACGACGACGTACTCACGCTTGGCGGCCTTGTCGATGCGTGAGAAGGCGTAGATGCCGGCGCTGTCGGAGGCGTAGCGGTGCACCTGGGCGCCGTCGGAGAGCGCCGGGTACTTCGTGCGCAGAGCCGAGAGAGCCTTGATCTGGCGGTAGAGCGGCGAACTGGTGTCGTAGTGCTCGCCGGTGCCTGCTGGCGCGCTGCTGCCGACGATCGGGTCAGCGGCGTAGGAGGGCGTACGGGTGGCGAACATGTCCTGGCGGGCCGCCTTGTCGCCGCCGGAACCGGTGAAGCCCTGCTCGTCGCCGTAGTAGACGACCGGCTGCCCCCGGCTGAGGAACATCAGCGACGTGGCGAGCTGGTCGCGCCTCAGTAGCTCGTCGCCGCCGTAGCCGGCACCCTTGAGCATCATGGCGACCCGGCCCATGTCGTGGTTGCCGAGGAAGGTCGGCAGCTCGTAGGCGTTGGAGTCGGTGTCGGTGTAGTAGTCGTCGCCGGCGAACAGGTCACGCACCCCGGTGGTGGCCTTGCTCTGGGCGAACCCGAGCGCCGCCCCCTGGAAGCCGAAGTCGAGGGTCGCCGGCAGCTTTCCGGCCGTCGTGAACGTGCTGGTGTAGGCGGGGTTGCCGTCGTAGACCTCACCGAACATGAAGAAGTTCTTGCGGCCGATGGCCTGGGCGTGCTGGAGGATGTCGGGCCCGAACGACTGCCAGAACTGGAGGTTGACGTGCTTGACGGTGTCGATGCGGAAGCCGTCGATGCCGAAGTCGACCCACTGCTTGTAGATCTCGCCCATGCCCTTGACGACCTCGGGCCGCTCGGTGAACAGGTCGTCGAGCCCGACGAAGTCGCCGTACGTCGAGCTCTCACCGGCGAAGGTCGAGTCGCCGCGGTTGTGGTACATCGTCGGGTCATTGAGCCACGCCGGTACCTTCACGGTCTGATCGGCTGGGGTGCGGAAGATCGGCTGGTAGGGGAAGGAGGTCTTCGCCTCGAGCGGGGGGAACGCCGACGTGCCGGCCACCGCGGCGTCGTCGAAGACGTTGCCCGCGGCATCCTGGTAGGGCTTGGTCTCCTTCGAGACGTAGCCGTGCTGACCGCCCTGGTAGTCGATGACGTCAGCCGTGTGGTTGGTGATGATGTCGAAGTAGACCTTCATCCCCTTGGCGTGCGCCGCATTGATCAACGACTTCATCTCGGCGTTGCTGCCCAGGTGCGGGTCGATCTGGGTGAAGTCGGTGATCCAGTAGCCGTGGTAGCCGGCGCTGGCGTCGGAGCCGACCCCCTGCACCGGGCGGTTCTTGAACGAGGGAGTGAGCCAGATGGCGGTGGTGCCCAGACCCTTGATGTAGTCGAGCTTCTGTTGAACGCCCTTGAGGTCACCGCCGTGGTAGAACCCGCTGTCGGTGGGGTCGTAGCCCGTCTCGAGCCGGCTGCCGGTGAGTCCGCCCTGGTCGTTGGCCGGGTCGCCGTTCGCGAAGCGGTCGGCCATCAGGAAGTAGAAGCGCTCGCGCGTGGCGCCGGTGCGCAAGGAGGACGCTGCGAGCTTGCGGTCGGCGGCCGAAGCGGGGCCCGGTTGGTCGTGCGGGAGATCGGCCGGCTCGACCGTGATCGCATGGGTCTTGTCGTCGTAGCCGAACCGCAGCGTCGCTGCGGTCGGGAGCACGAGGGGGTAGTTGGCTCCCGCCTTTCCGTAGCTCTCGTCGGAGGAGTGGTCGATGGCGATCTTGAACTCGTAGGAGCCGGCCGGCACCGAGAAGGTCGCTGTGTAGGCGGTCGTTCCCGCCTGCAGCATCAGGTCGGTCGCCGCACAGGCAGGCTGCCAGTCGTCGGAACATCCCAGCTCGTTCTGCAGCGAGCCCGATACGGTCGCCGTGCGAGGAGCCTCGGCTGCCACGACCGCCGGGGCCGCCGCGGCGGCCTCGGCGCTGGGCGCGGCGACGGGAACGGCGAGCACGGCGCCAGCAAGGGCTGCGACCAGGGCCGGCACCCCGGTGGCGGAGAAGATGGATCGGCGACGCATGCGGCACTCCTTCGTGACGGGCCGTGCGGACGCTCCCGATCTCGGGTACCGACGACAACGCGAAACCTAGCGAAGACCGACGACAACACGCCAGAGGTGACTGCAAAATCTTTCAGATCAGATGACGGTCCTTGCGAACAGGCGATTGGCTTCCGAAAGTCAGTCAGGCTCGGTCGCCTCGGGACCGGAGCGATCGGCGTCGGCCCCACCGGCGATATCGGCGCCGTTGGCGGCCACGAGCACCCGCAGGGCGGAGGGGAAGTCATCGACGCGGCTCAGGGTGACGTTCGGGTTGCGGTGGTCAACATGTTCGGGCCAGCCGGGCCCGCCGATGACGACCGCCAGCGGCCAGTCGACGGTCTGAAGGCCGTCCCAGAGCGGCTCCCGGTGTCGCCGCGACAGGGACGCCCAAAGGAAGAGCACCCGGGGCTTGGTCTGGACGAGGGCGTCGATCAGCGACTCCGTGGGGAGCCTGGGACCGAGGAACAAGGTGGCCACCGACTGTCCGGCGAGCCCGGCTTCGAGAGCCAGCAACGGCAGGTGGTGCAGCTCGTTGTCGGCGTTGGCGAGCACCACGGGGGGCCCGACGACCCGAAGCCGTTGGGCGCGGGAGACCCCGCGCAGCTCGCTCTGCAACAGCTCACTGGCCAGGTGCTCGACCTCGATGCCGACACCGCCGTCGGCCCAGAGCTCGCCGATGCGGCTCAGAGCCGGAACGAAGATCTCACTCCACGCGTCGGCCACCGAGTGCTGACGAAGGCTCTGCCGGTAGAGCGTTGACAACCCCTGCCCGTCAAGTGCGGTGGCGGTGGCGATGATCGAGTCGACCATCCGAGCCTCGGACGGCGTGCCGTCGGGTGTCGTCTGTGCGGACTGCGCCCGCGTCGACCGCGTCGTCGAACCGGTGAATGCAGATAGCGGCGAGTCCAACTCCACGTCGTTGCGCATGGGGCCCGATCCGGGCGCTCCGCCCTGCAACCGCTGGGCCACCGCCTCGTCGTCCATCTCGTCGAGCACACCGGCGGCTGCTTGCGCCGGAATGCCGTGAGCCGTCAGTCGCGCCATGAGCATCACCCGGCGGATGTCGGTCTCGGAGTAGCGCCGATGTCGGCCATCCGTGCGGCTGGTGGGGCCGATGCCGTGGCGTCGGTCCCAGGAGCGCAGCGTGGAGGCGGACACCCCTAGCCTCTCGGCCACCGCCCCGACCGGCCAGGCGAGCTCGGGAAGAGCGTTGCGTCGGCGGGGGGTGCGCTGCGGCGCGGGCTCCTCATCACTCATCAACCACATCCAGTGTCGGGTTCAGCCGCGGGCGATCGGTATGTCCGTTCGCCAACGGGCGTGATCCTGGCGACATTTCAAGCATAGGCGGGTCTGAGCACTTGTGCGTTGCGTAATTTCTGCGTAACTTTGGCATCACGCCACACCGGCGTCCCCCACTCAGTGCAACCGGAGGAACCATGAGCACCGTCACCCGCCTCCCCCGTCCCATCCTCGACAACTACGCGTGGCAGCAGCAGGGTCTCTGCCGTGGCCGCAACGTCGAGCAGTTCTTCACCGACGACCCCGACCAGGGCCGCCGGGCACGCAACGATCAGACCGAGGCCGCGAAGGCGGTCTGCGCCGCCTGCCCGGTGGTGGCCCGCTGTCTGCAGCACGCCCTCAGCGTTCCGGAGCCGTTCGGCATCTGGGGCGGCACCACCGCTCCCGAACGCGCCAGGATGCTGTGGAGCGTCGCCGGCTGAACCACAGCCAGCGACACCTGCCCCTGCCGGAGCGCCGGCGCAATTCTGCCCACGCCCATCGCCCGTTCTCTCGGGAGTTCGACTCTCGTTGCAGGCCCTCCCCCCAGACAGCCCCGGCCCGATCGCTGCCCCCCTCGGCCGGGGCTGTCGCCTGGCCCGGACCGGGGCTGATCGGGTCAGAGGCCTGCTGGACGCACCGCCAGTGCCAGGGTGGTTGCTGTCGGCAGAGCGGCGAGCACCGCCCCGTCGACGATCAGCTTCGCCCCACGGAGGCCGGCTCCGATGACGACGGGCCCGGCTGCGATGACCGCCTGGTCGACGAGCACCGGCCAGTCCGGCGGCAGGCCGAAAGGCGTGATGGCGCCGCTCTGCATGCCGGTGAGCTGTTCGACCAGGCTTTGGTCGGCGAACGAGATCTTGCGCGCCCCCAAGTGGTGTCGCACCACCTTGTTGATGTCGGCGCGATCGGTGGCCAACACGAGAACGGCGGCGATCGTGCACACCTCCCCCCTACGGGCTTGCACCACGACACAGTTCGCGGACGCGTCTGGCGCCACGTCGTAGGCGGCACAGAACGCTGCGGTATCGGCCAGGCCCGGGTCGATCGCCGCCACCCGCACGGCGTCGGGGTCAGGCAGCTCCGTGAGCGCTCGAGCCACCGATGCCGTCACGAGCCCGGGGTGGTCGGCAGGGGGCAGCCAGATCAGGTTTCCTCTAGCGCTCGACACGAGACAACCGTATGCCGACGACGGCTGTGGCACCCTGTCAGGCCCGTCGCCGCGACCGGCGCCACGACCGGCGCAGCGTCAGCGGCGCACCAACGACCGCGCGAAGTGAGCGACCACGGTGGCGGCCGGAACGGCGGTGGCGTCGCGCCACCCGGTGCCCGCCCACAGCGCTAGCAGCTCGGGCTCGTCGGCGGCCGCCGCGGCCCGGCGCAGCGGCACGGTCATGTGATGCACCTCCGGGTAGGCCGCCGGGGCCGCCGGGCCGTGCTGGAGAACGAAGTCGGTCGTCAGGGCTCGAGCCCATCGCCCGGAGAACGCGCGCGTCACCGTCGTGGTGGTGAGCGCGGGGTCGGCGAGCGCCCGGCGGTGGGCCAGGCTCGTCCCCGCCTCCGGCGACAACAGAAACGCCGTCCCGAGCTGCACGGCATCCGCTCCCGCGTCGACCAGGGCGGTCGCCGCCTCGGGGGTGGCGATGCCACCGGCCGCGATCAGTGGCAGCTGCGTCAAGGGCCGCACCTCGCTGACGAGGTCGACCAGGTGCCGGTCTGACGGACTCTTGACCGGGTCGAGGGTGCCCCGGTGGCCACCGGCATCCGGGCCCTGAAGGCAGAGCGCGTCGGCGCCGGCCCTGATGGCGGCCGTCGCCTCGTCATGATCGGTCACGGTCACCACGGTCTCGATGCCCGCCCGGGAGAGCTCGGAGAACACTGCGGCGCCCGGGAGCCCGAAGGTGAACGACACCACGGGCACGCGCTCGCGCACCATGAGGTCGAGCTGACGCTCCCAGTCGTCTGGTCCAACCACGCCGGGTTGTGCCAGCACCACCCCGCGCTGGGCGGCCTCACCGGCGAGCGCGTCACGGTAGGCGGCCACGGCCTCGATCCGATCCCGACCCGACAGACCGCGCGGACGTCCGTTCAGATAGGTGTTCGACGCATCAGGCACGAAGAGATTGACACCGAAAGGACGAGAGCTCGCGTCCCACACGTCGGCGATCTGGCGGGCGAGGCTCTCGGCCGTGAGGTACCCACCGGCCAGGAAGCCGAGCCCGCCGGCCTCCCCGACCGCCGCCACGAGCTCGGCCGTCGACGGGCCACCCGCCATGGGGGCGGCAACCACGGGCACGGCTAGCTGGGCGATGACCATCCGTCGACGCTACTCCTCCCCGGCCCGTCGACGCCCTCCGACGCTGCGGGGAGCTGCGCGACCCTGCGTCGGGCTCCGCCCGCCACGGCAGCGGGGGTGCGAGGCGGAGCCTGTCAGCGCTTGTCCGGCCGGCCGCCGACGAACAGCTCGAGGGCGACCCCGTCGGGGTCAGAGAAACTGACCGCGACTCCGTAGTCGGCCTCGACCGGGCCGGAGTGCGCGATCCCGAGCGCGTCGAGGTGACGCACCCACGTCGCGAGCCCGTCCCGGTCGGCCACGGCGAACCCGATGTGGTCGAGCCCAGCGGCAGCCGGGTCGAACCCCGCACCCGACCGGTCGTGCTCGGTCAGTCCGAGGTTCGTGCCACCGGGCAGGGCGAAGACCTGCCTCCGGAACGGGCCGTCGTCCATGCTCGCGACCGGCTGCAACCCCCACAGCGCGGTGTAGAACGGCACACTGACGGCGAGGTCGGTGACGGTGAGGGCGACGTGGTCGATTCCGGCGATGGTGGGCACGGCCCCAGTCTCACCCACGGGCCTCACCGTCGGCGCACGACCCTGCCCTCGTCCCAGACCGGTTCGGTCGACTCGTAGACCCGGCCGTCGGCACCGAACACGAGATAGCGATCGAAGCTACGGGCGAACCAGCGGTCGTGGGTGACGGCGACGACGGTGCCGTCGAACCGCTCGAGCCCCTCCTCGAGGGCCTCGGCCGACTGCAGGTCGAGGTTGTCGGTGGGCTCGTCGAGGAGCAGCATCGTGGCACCTGACAGCTCGAGCAGCAGGATCTGGAACCTGGCCTGCTGTCCGCCCGAGAGTGACTCGAAGGTCTGCTCCCCCGACCGGGCCAGCTCGTAGCGGTCGAGCGCCTTGGCGGCCTCCTCGCGAGGCTTGCCGTCGCGGTGCTCGTCACCTCGGTGCAGCACCTCGAGGAGGGAGCGACCGGTCAAGGTCGGGTGCTCATGCGTCTGGGCGAACCAGCCCGGTCGCACGCGCGACCCGAGGCGCACCAGGCCGGAGTGCTCGACCGGGTCAGGGCGCACGTCCCCGACCGGTTGGTGCTCACGGTCGGGATCGGTGCCTCCCCCGGCCAGCAGTCGCAGGAAGTGCGACTTGCCGGAACCGTTGCTGCCGAGGATGGCGACCCGTTCGCCGTACCAGACCTCGAGGTCGAACGGCTTCATCAGGCCGGTCAGCTCCAGGCTGGTCGCGATGACGGCCCGCTTGGCCGTACGTCCACCGGTCAGGCGCATCTTGACCTGCTGCGTCATCGGCGTCTCCTCGGGCGGGCCGGCCTCGAGAAACTTCGCGAGGCGGGTCTGGGCCGCTTGGTAGCGCGAGGCCATACCGTCGTTGTACTTCGCCTTGTCCTTGTACATCTGCACGAGGGCCTTGATCTTGATGTGCTCCTCGTCCCAGCGCCGCCGCAGCTCTTCGAGCCGGCTGTTGCGGTCGTCGCGCGCCTGCGCGTAGGTGGCGAAGCGGCCGGGGTGCACCCAGAGCGAGGCGCCGGCGCCTCCGGGTTCGAGCGTCGCGACCCGGGTGGCCACCCGGGTCAGCAGCTCTCGGTCGTGGCTGATGAACAGCACCGTCTTCGGCGAGGCCACCAGCGTCTCCTCGAGCCAGCGCTTCGTCGGCACGTCGAGGTAGTTGTCGGGCTCATCGAGCAGCAGCACCTCCTCGGGGCCGCGGAGCAGGGCCTCGAGCACGAGGCGCTTCTGCTCACCGCCGGACAGGCTGGTCACCTTGCGCCACTGCGCCTCGTCGTAGGGGATCCCGAACGCGGCCATCGTCACCTTGTCCCAGAGCGTCTCCTGCTCGTAGCCGCCGGCCTCCCCCCACTCGACGAGGGCGTGGGCGTAGTCCATCTGGTCGGCCTCGGTGTCGCGCTCCATCAGGTTCAGCTCGGTGCGGTCGATCTCTTCGGCCGCCCGACGGACCCGGTCGGGGGCGACCGAGACCAGCAGGTCGCGCACCGTCGACTCGTCGCGAAGCTGGCCCACGAACTGGCGCATGACGCCGAGACCCCCCGAGCGGGTCACCGCCCCCTCGTGGGCGACGAGGTCGCCCGCGACGATCTTCGTAAGGGTCGTCTTGCCGGTGCCGTTGGGGCCGATCAGCGCCACCTTGGCGCCGTCCCCGACCCGCAGCGAGACGTCGTTGAGCAGCGGCCGCCCGTCGGGCAGGCTGAACGAGACGGAGTTGATGTCGACGTGTCCCACGAGAGTCAAGCCTGACGCATGCGCAGCGGCCGCGTCACGCGGTTTAAACCTCGGTCAACCACCGGAAGGGCCTTGGCCGGCCGGTCAGCCGTCGTCACGACCACTTCCACGAGCCGGTGATCTCGCCGAAGGCTCTCAGCGCGTTGGCCGCATCGTCCTGCGACGAGCTGAGCGTCAGGAGGTAGACCTTCCCATCGTGCGTCATCGCGTAGGAGCGAGCGGTGATGCGCACGCCCTTCTGCTCGAACTTGGTGGTGAACCCCTTGGCGGTGACGCCGGCGATCTGCACGTCGTCGGCGTCGCCGACCTCACGGTCGGCGCTCGCCATCTGGGTGCGGCCCTTCTCGAGCTCCTGGTCGACCACGGCGGCATCTCCGGTCGTGGTGATGACCACGAGGTTGTTGCCGAACCGGGAGACCTTCTTCGATGAGAGCAGCACGAGGTCGAGACCGGCGATGTCGGTGCCGGCCTGGTCGGTCGCCTCGCCCCAGCCGGTGGGCGCAGTGACCGTATAGGCACCGGTGCGGCTCTTGACCTCGCCGCCCTGCAGCGTGGTACCAGCATCGGTTCCGGTGCTGGCGGCGGGGGTGGACGCGGTGGTGGTGGACGCGGTGGTGGTCGTGGTCGGCCGGCTCGACGACGAGCCGTCGTCACTGCCGGGCTGCTCGCTGGTGCCGCAGCCGGCGAGCACCAGGGCGGCAGCAACGAGAGCGGCTTGGAAGCACCGGACGGAGCGACGGGTCATGCCGCTGATCCAATCACAGCAAGGCCCCCGCCCCACCCACGGTCGCGGGTGCCGCCGGGCGACCCGACGGACGTCGGCTTAGCGCAGCTCAGTCGCCTTTCGTCGCACCCTCGTGAGCTGGCTGCGCTCGGCGAGCTCGCTGTCAGCCGGGTAGAGCACCTCGTCGAGAACCAGGCCCAGAGCCGGCATCACGAGAGCGCCACCGCCCAACCCGCCTCCGGGGCCACCCCGCTCCCGGTTGCGTTGAAGTCCGGCGGGCCAATCGGGGTCGCGCAGGCCCTCCCCCACCCGCACGACCGCCCCGACGAGCGACCGCACCATCGAGTGACAGAACGCATCGGCTCGCACCGTGGCCTCCAACACTCCGTCAGGCCGGCGCTCCCACGAGAACTCGACCAGCGTGCGGATCGTCGTGGCCCCCTCACGCCGCCTGCAGAAGGCGGCGAAGTCACCCAACCCCTCGAGAGGCTGCGCTGCGCGGTTCATCGCGTCGACGTCGAGCCGGCGGCGCCACCAGACCGTGTCATGTCGGCGCAAGGGGTCGCGGGTGGCATCGGGGTCGGCGAGCCGGTAGCGGTACCGACGCTCGAGCGCCGAGAAGCGGGCGTCGAAACCGACCGGAGCCCGGGTGACGGCAAACACGACCAGGTCGTGCTTCAGGATGCCGCGGAGCCGGGTCGCGAGCGCCGCCTCGGGCGCTCGGTCGGACCGACCCGGCATCGTCGCGAGCGCTGACTCCGGCACGTCGACGTGGGCGACCTGAGCCATGGCGTGCACTCCGGCGTCGGTGCGACCGGCGACCGTCAAACGCACCGGATGGGACTGACGCAGCACGGTGGTCAACGCGGCGCTGAGGTCTCCGTACACCGTGCGGCGGCCAGGCTGCGGCGCCCAGCCCGCGAAGTCGGTTCCGTCGTACGCGAAGTCGAGGCGCAGCCGCACGAACGCGTCCGGTGATGGCCGGAGCGGTGACACAGCCGACGGGTACGCAGTGTTCACATCGGGGGTGGGCAACGGCATCTCGCCATTGTGCCCGTTCGCAACCAGGGTCGATCAGAGGGCAACGGTCAACCGGCCAGCCCGTTCAGCCGTCTTGGTAGTACGAGCCGGACGACGAGGTGCGGCCGCAGGGATAGGGGAAGCATCATGAACAGCACACGCAACCGACCATCGGTCCCGAGATGGCGTCGGGCTCGCTCCGGGGCGGTCGCCCTTGGGATCGTCGCACTGGCCGCGCCCCTCAGCGCCATCGCGACAACGAGCGCCGCCACCGCGAGCCCCACGGCATCCCTGGCAGCAGCGCCCTTCTGCGGCATCACCTGGGGCTCGCTGCCCAAGGCCACCACCCCCGGTCTGCTCTGGACCGGCAACGTCACGGGCGCCCGATCCGGGCAGCACTCGTGCTACGACCGCGTCGTCTTCGACGTCGCCAAGGGTCACGGGACGCTCGGCTACACCGTGCAATACGTCACGCAGGTCACCGGGCCCGGCAGCGGGCTGCCGGTTCCCGTCACGGGGGGCGCCAAGCTGCAGATCACGGTGAACGCGCCGTCTCGCCTGGCGCCGAAGACGACCAACTACGCCGGCTGGCAGACGTTCCGCCAGCTCAAGTCGGTCGGGAGCTTTGAGGGCTACACCGACTACGGCCTCGGAGTGCGGGCTCGCCTACCCATGCGGGCCTTCGTGCTGCCCAATGCCGACGGCAGCACACGGCTGGTCGTCGATGTGGCCCACCGCTGGTAGCCCGACACAGCTCGAGAGGGCAGTTCGTGACCGTCGCGGAACTCAACGTTCCAGCGAAACAGCCACAAACTGCCCTCTCGACGGTAAGCAGGTCTAACTGACGGCTCAGGAACCGGCCTTGGTGAAGCCCGCGGCCTCGGCGTCGTCGGCACTCTGGAACCAGAACTCGGCCACCGTCTGGTCGTACCACTGACCATCTGGCTCGTGGAACTTGCCCGAGTCGGCGTTGCCCTTGACGGTGTAGCCCTCGTCGGGCGAGGTGCCGTCTTCGTTGGCCGCGACGGCGCCCGCGGGCACCTCCTTGGCGTCCGAATCGTCAGCGACGTCGGTCGACGCTACGGCTTCGGACTCGACAGGCTCGGTCACCTCGGCTGCTTCAGCAGCCTCCGCGGCGTCAGCCTCCTTGACGGCGCGCTTGGTGGCGCCCTCGGCCTCCTTGACAGTGGCCTTCTTGGCCGACAGCGGCTCGCGGACGAGCTCGATGACGACCATGGGGGCCCGGTCACCCTTGCGGGCGCTGATCTTCGTGACGCGGGTGTAGCCGCCTTCGCGAGCCGCCATGTCAGGCGCGATCTCGGCAAAGAGACGGTGCACGACGCCCTTGTCGCGAACGACGGTCAACACCCGGCGACGCGCGTGCAGGTCGCCACGCTTCGCGAAGGTGATGAGGCGCTCGGCGAGCGGACGCAGACGCTTGGCCTTCGCCTCCGTCGTCGTGATGCGGTCGTGCTCGAAGAGCGACGTCGCGAGGTTGGCCAGGATCAGCCGCTCGTGCGCGGGGCCGCCACCGACGCGGGGACCCTTGGTGGGGGTGGGCATTGTGTGATTCTCCTAGAAGTCTGACCAGGCCGTCTCAGGAAGCCGCAGCGAGGATGCTGACGGCGCCGACGAAGGCATGGTCGAGGCGGTTGGTCAGAGCTGCTCGTCTTCGGTGAACGACTCGTCGTCGTCGTCGTAGTCGTCGCCGTAGTTGTCGACCAGGGCCGACGGGTCGAACCCGGGAGGGCTGTCCTTGAGCGCGAGGCCCATCCCGACGAGCTTGGCCTTGACCTCGTCGATCGACTTCGCGCCGAAGTTGCGGATGTCGAGCAGGTCGGCCTCGCTGCGACCCACGAGCTCACCCACGGTGTGGATGCCCTCACGCTTGAGGCAGTTGTACGACCGGACCGTGAGGTCGAGGTCCTCGATCGGCAGCGCCAGGTCGGCGGCCAGGGCCGCGTCGGTCGGCGACGGGCCCATGTCGATGCCCTCGGCTTCGACGTTGAGCTCGCGGGCCAGGCCGAACAGCTCGACCAGGGTCTTGCCGGCCGACGCCATCGCGTCACGCGGGGTCATCGAGTTCTTCGTCTCGACGTCGACGACGAGCTTGTCGAAGTCGGTGCGCTGCTCGACACGGGTGGCCTCGACCTTGTAGGTCACCGACAGCACGGGCGAGTAGATGGAGTCGATCGGAATGCGACCGATCTCCTGGTCACCGGACTTGTTCTGCTGGGCGGAGACGTAACCCCGACCGCGCTCGACGGTCAGCTCCATCTCGAGCTTGCCCTTGTCGTTGAGGGTGGCGATGTGCAGGTTCTGGTTGTGCACCTCGACACCGGCCGGCGGCGTGATGTCGGCGGCCGTCACGGCACCGGGGCCCTGCTTGCGCAGGTACATCACGACGGGCTCGTCGTGCTCGGAGGAGACGACCAGGCTCTTGATGTTGAGGATCATCTCGGTGACGTCCTCCTTGACTCCGGGCACGGTGGAGAACTCGTGGAGCACCCCGTCGATACGGATCGAGGTGACCGCGGCCCCCGGAATGCTCGAGAGCAGGGTGCGGCGGAGGCTGTTGCCGAGCGTGTAGCCGAAGCCGGGCTCGAGGGGCTCGATGGCGAAGCGGCTGCGGTTGTCGGCCACGACCTCTTCGGAGAGCACGGGACGCTGTGCGATGAGCACTGTTCAATTCCTTCCCACCTCGCGACCGCTATATGACGCGAAGTGATGGCGCCCGGTCGTGATCCGGGCGGCGGGGGTCGGCTCTGTCTGCGACCCCAGCCCTGGGTGAGACCGGGCGGATGCCGCTGAGGGAGCTCAGCGGCATCCGTCTCGGTTCGTGCTCAGTTCTTCGAGTACAGCTCGACGATCAGCTGCTCGGTGAGCTGGCTGTCGATCTGGGCTCGCACCGGAAGCTGGTGGATGAGGATCTGCAGTGAGCCCGGGACGACCTGCATCCAGGCCGGGACCGGGCGCTCGCCGTAGGTCTGGCGCGCGAGCTCCATCGGGAAGCTCTCGACCGACTGCTTGCGCACGGTGATGATGTCGTACTGCTCGACCCGGTAGCTCGGCACGTCGACGCGCTTGCCGTTGACCTCGAAGTGGCCGTGGCTCACGAGCTGACGGGAGTGACGACGCGTGCGGGCCAGGCCCGCGCGGTAGATCACGTTGTCGAGGCGCGACTCGAGGATGGTGAGCAGCGTCTCGCCGGTCTTGCCGGGGCGCTTCGCTGCTTCCTTGTAGTAACGGACGAACTGCTTCTCCATGACGCCGTACGAGAAGCGGGCACGCTGCTTCTCCTGCAGCTGCGTCAGGTACTCCTTCTCCTGGATCCGGCGACGGCCGTGCTGGCCGGGCGGGAACGGGCGGAGCTCGAAGTACTTGTCGCCGCCGACCAGGTCCATCTTCAGGCGGCGGGACTTCTTGGTGATCGGGCCGGTGTAACGAGCCATAAGTTATCGGTTCTCTCTCGCGCAGTGTCTGTGGCGTATCTGGCCGCGGTCAGACGCGACGGCGCTTGGGCGGGCGGCAGCCGTTGTGCGGCGTGGGCGTGACGTCGCTGATCGCGCCGACCTCGAGGCCGGTGGCAGTGAGCGAGCGGATCGCGGTCTCGCGGCCTGAACCCGGGCCCTTGACGAAGACGTCGACCTTGCGCATGCCGTGCTCCATGGCGCGGCGGCCGGCGGCCTCGGCTGCCATCTGCGCGGCGAACGGGGTGGACTTGCGCGAGCCCTTGAAGCCGACCTGGCCGGCTGAGGCCCACGCGATCACCGCGCCCTGCGGGTCGGTGATCGAAATGATGGTGTTGTTGAAGGTGCTCTTGATGTGAGCGTGCCCGTGGGCGATGTTCTTCTTCTCTTTGCGACGAACCTTCGTCGCACGAGCCTTGGGAGGCATGTTTCTCCTACGTCAGAATGAGATTCGGTGACAATCAGGAGCCGAGAATCGCGGCAGCGACTCGGCTCACGATCACTTGGCCTTCTTCTTGCCGGCCACGGTGCGCTTCGGGCCCTTGCGGGTGCGCGCGTTGGTCTTGGTGCGCTGACCGCGCACCGGAAGACCGCGACGGTGACGAATGCCTTCGTACGAACCGATCTCGACCTTGCGGCGGATGTCGGCCTGAACCTCACGGCGTAGGTCACCCTCGAGGCGGTAGTTGCCTTCGAGGAAGTCACGAAGCGCAACGAGCTCGGCTTCACCGAGATCCTTGACGCGGGTGTCGGGGCTGACGCCGGTCGCGACCAGCGCCTCCTTCGAACGGGTGCGACCCACACCGAAGATGTAGGTCAAGGCGACCTCGACGCGCTTGTCGCGCGGAAGGTCGACTCCAACAAGACGAGCCATGTTGGTGTTTCTCCTGGATTCTGTTTCGCGGAGGTCTGGAGCGGTCACCGATCCGGTGTGGCCCTTCCCTGTGGGGGACGGGCCACCGGTCCTCGGCCTCCGTGCCGAGGGTGACGTCCTGCGCCGACTCGATGTCTCCACCGAGTCGGACCTCAGGGGCCGGGTGACTGCTGTCGTGCTACGGGTATTTCTTTGGCGTGCTGTCGAAGGTCTTCGACTCGTGCGCGGAGCCTCTGGCGGTCCTGCTCAGCCCTGGCGCTGCTTGTGGCGCAGGTTCTCGCAGATCACCATGACCCGGCCGTTGCGGCGGATCACCTTGCACTTGTCACAGATCTTCTTGACGCTCGGCTGAACCTTCATAGCCCTGCTGTCTTCAGATCACGCCCCCGTTCGCCTGCCCGTGTGAGGCCGACGACCAGGAGCTGGTTTCAATCGGGTGGGTGCTTCGTGCTTGACGCCGGCGAATGCCGGACCCGTGCACTCAGCGGTAACGGAAGACGATCCGACCGCGGGTCAGGTCATAGGGCGAGAGCTCGACCACTACGCGGTCCTCGGGGAGGATCCGGATGTAGTGCTGACGCATCTTGCCCGAGATGTGAGCGAGAACCTTGTGACCGTTGGAGAGCTCGACCCGGAACATCGCGTTCGGGAGAGCCTCGACGATCGTGCCCTCGATCTCGATGACACCGTCCTTCTTGGCCATATCCTCCGTCAATCTGTTGTGTTGCGCTGCTTGGTGTGCGTTGTGCCCGGACAGCAAAAAGAACGGGCGACGGGACACGCGTCACCCAACGGTCAAGAGTACGCCACGAGGCACGGTTCCCCGAAATCGCCACCGGAGGCCACCGCCGTCACGTGCACGCTCAGGGACGAGCGGGGTGGACGATGCGTTCGTCGGGGATGACCGCGACCGCCCTTGCCGGCCCCGGCTCGGCCGGTGGCTTCGACACCCCCACCAGTCGAGTGGCCAGTTTCGTACGGGCAGTCGCACGTGAGGGCCTCCTCGAAGAGGGCCGCAGGGAGCCAGGGGTTGTATGAAAGTGGCCACTCGACTTGGCGGTGGGGCGTCCGCCCGGCCTGATCGGGGCCGTGCGAATCGTGGGAGTCGAGGCAGACAGGCCTGGCCGGCCGTCGGCATAATGAACCGATGCGCGAACCGGAGAGCCCCGAGCAGTTCCACGCCCGCGTCCTGGCCGCCACCGACGACGAACGGCGCCTCCCGGTGGCGGTCTCGGAGATGCCCGGTTGGGACATCTATCCCTACGAGCTCGAGTCGCTGCGACTGAAGCCGCTAGGGCCGCTGGCCGACGAGGAGCCCGCCCGGCGGGGCGAGACCTTCGCCGAGTGCTGGTGCTCGAAGGGCCCGCCCGCTCCCGACGACGGGGCCACCCGGATCTGGGCCAACGAACGGTGGCACCTCGACCTTCGCGCCGACAGCGGTCTGCCCGTCACCGCGACGCTCATGCCGTTCGAGCATCATGACCTCGGCAACCTCCCCGCCGACCTCGCGGCCGAGATGGGCCAGCTCATCGTCACCGTGTCGGATGCCGTGGAGCACGTGCCGTCGGTCGGACGGGCCTCGCTGGCGAAGTACGGCGACGGGGGCGCGCACCTGCACCTGTTCTTCTTCGGCCGCCCGGCCCGGATGCTGCAGCTGCGCGGTTCGCCCCTGCTCGACTGGGAGGAGAACCTCCCGCGCGTGCCCCTCGAGGTGCTGCAGGCCAACGCCGAGGTCATCGCCGAACGGCTCGTCGTGCACCTCGGTGGCACGGCCGGACACCTGGGCGCTTGACGAACGGGCCAGACCACCGTCCGAGGGCCGTCAGATGACCCCGAGGGCCAGCACCGCGTCGGCGAGCTGCACGAACGAGGAGGTGTTCGCCCCCACGACGTAGTTGCCGGGGGCCCCGAACTCGTCGGCCGAGCTCGCACACCGCTCGTGGATGCCGCGCATGATGCCTTCGAGCCGGGCCTGGGTGTACTCGTGGGTCCAGGAGTCACGCGAGGCGTTCTGCTGCATCTCGAGGGCCGAGGTGGCCACCCCGCCGGCGTTCGCGGCCTTGGCGGGCGCGAAGAGCACCTCGGCGTCGAGCAGCACCCGCGTCGCGGCGCGGGTCGTCGGCATGTTGGCGCCTTCGGCGACGACTGCGACCCCGTGCTTGACCAGGCTGATGGCGGCATCCTCGTCGAGCTCGTTCTGGGTCGCGCAGGGCAGGGCCACGTCGCAGTCGACGTCCCAGATGCTGCCGTCGGTGATGAGCGTCGAGCCGGGTCGACCGGCGGCGTAGTCGGCCAGCCGGCCACGTTCGACCTCCTTGACCTGCTTGAGCAGCTCGAGGTCGAGACCGGCTTCGTCGACGAGGTAGCCGGACGAGTCGGAGCAGGCGACCACGGTCGCCCCGAGCTGCTGGGCCATCTCGACCGCGTAGATCGCGACGTTCCCCGAGCCGGAGACCACGACGCGCTTGCCGTCGAACGAGTCACCCCGGGCTCGCAGCATCTCCTGGGCGAAGAACACGGTGCCGTAGCCGGTGGCCTCCTTGCGCACCCGCGACCCGCCCCAGCCGAGGCCCTTGCCGGTGAGCACACCCGACTCGTAGAGGTTGGTGATCCGCTTGTACTGCCCGAACAGGTAACCGATCTCGCGGCCGCCGACGCCGATGTCACCCGCCGGCACGTCGGTGTACTCGCCGATGTGCCGGTAGAGCTCGGTCATGAACGACTGGCAGAACGCCATGACTTCCCGGTTGCTTCGCCCCTTGGGGTCGAAGTCACTGCCGCCCTTGCCGCCACCGATGGGCATGCCCGTCAGGGCGTTCTTGAAGATCTGCTCGAAGCCCAGGAACTTGACGATGCCGAGATTGACGCTGGGGTGGAAGCGCAGGCCGCCCTTGAACGGCCCCAGCACCGAGCTGAACTCGACCCGGAAACCGCGGTTGATCTCGATGCGACCCGTGTCGTCGATCCACGGCACCCGGAAGATGACCTGACGTTCCGGCTCGCAGAGTCGCTCGAGCACGCGGGAGTCCACGTACTCTGGGTGCTTGCGCACGACGGGGGCCAGCGACTCGAACACCTCGAGCACGGCCTGGTGGAACTCGGCCTCGCCGGGGTTGCGACGCAGCACGACCTCGTAGATCTCCTGCAGGTGTGGGTCGAGCGCGGCCACTGCATCTCCTCGGGTCGGAGCCCCCATTCTGGCGACGGAGCCGACACGCCATGGTCTGGTCCGGATCACGGACACCACCACGGAGCCCCCTACCCGGCCGACGCCGGTATCGGTGCTCGGTATCGGTGCTCGGTATCGGTGCTCAGTCGGTTCGGTGTACGGCGAGGTCGAGCGGGTCAGGCCCGTTCAGGGGCGTGAGGCGCCACCGGAGGTGCACCTCGCCGGTCGAACGCCGACCCTCGACCTGGAACCGGTGCGGTGTCTCGATGACGATGACGTCAGCCACGAACGTGTCGTCGTCGAGCCAGCCGCCGCTGGCGACGACGGGCAGCTCATAGCCCCCGGACGTCAGCGTCGATGCTGCCCATTCCCCCTGCCCGACCCGCACCGACAAAGCCTGGTCCGCACGACGAAGGTCAACCACCCAGCTCGTGCCCTCGCGCCTGACCGCAACCCCCGAATAACGTATCGACAGGTCAGAACCGGGAGCGCGCACCAGCGACACGGCCTCGCCCCGGCTCGCTCCACCGGCCAGCGGCTCGATCCGGCGGGAGGCCAGCAGATCAGCCAGCTCGGCGTCGGCGGTCGGCGAGCCGGCCCGGTCAAGGGCGGGCAGCAGGTGGCGCCACAGGAGGTCGAGGGTGGCCTGCATGTTCTCCTGCTCGGAGGTCACGGCCAGCGCGACGTCGTGCTCAGGAAGCACCACGAGGAACTGTCCGTAGGCACCGTCGCCCCGGTAGCCGACCTGCGACGTCCAGAAGGAGTAGCCGTAGCCGCGCGCCCAGTCGGGGTTGACCCCCGGCCTGTGGTCCGTCGGACCGAAGCCGGTGGTCGCCTCGTCACACCATGGCTTGGACAGCAGGCGCCGGCCGTCGAGAACCCCGCCGCCGAGGTAGAGCTGGGCCAGGGTGAGGATGGCCTCGGTGGTCAGGTGGGCTCCGCTGAAGCCGAGCTCGTGCCCCTGCGGGTCGCGGCCCCACGGGATGTCATCGGCCCCGAGATCGCCGAGGAGACGACCACGCAGCACGTCGACGACGCCGGATCCGGTGACCCGCCCGACGATGCGCGACAGCAGGTAGGTGGCCACCTGGTTATAGGTGAACAACGTGCCGGGCGCCACCGTCGGCGTCGTCGCGAAGACGTGTCGCACCCAGTCGACACCGGCCTCCCCCTCGGCGTCGGGCACCCCCGACCACGACGACCGGGCTCGGTGGGCCACGGCCTCCCACGCGTCGACCTCGTGCCCCACGGTCATCGACAGGCAGTGCTTGACGAGCACCTCGGCCCAGAGCGGAGCGATCTCGGCCGGGTCGACCTCGGGAAAGAAACCCAGCACCGGGGCGTCGAGGCGCAGCTGGCCCTCGTCGACGAGCATGCCTACGGCGGTGGCGGTCACCGTCTTCGAGAGCGAGTAGACCAATGCCGGCCGCTGCGCGGCATAGGGGTGCCACCAGCCCTCGGCGACGACCTGCCCGTGCCGGGCGAGCATCAGGCTGTGGGGCGCCAGGCCCTCGTTCTCGAGGGCGACGACGAAGTCACGCAGGCCGGCGGCGTCGAAGCCCTGTGCGGACGGGGTGCTGCGGGGGAGGCTCACCCGGCGACGCTATCGCGGGGCTGCGCCGGGTCGCCAGGGCCTCAGTCGATCGGAGCGAACGCCGCTCCGTGCGCCGCGAGCACGGACCGCCCGCCGTCGATGGCGGTGAGGATCCAGAGGCCGTCCTCGCGCACCGCGACCGAGTGCTCCCAGTGCGCAGACCGAGAACCGTCGGTCGTCACGACGGTCCAGTCGTCACCGAGCACCTTCGTGTCGGTCGTGCCGAGGGTCACCATCGGCTCGATCGCGCCGGTGAACCCGTCGACCAGCCTCGGGCCGGTCTCGCTCACGGCATAGTTCGGGATCTGGGGGTCCATGTGCATCTTGGTCCCGATTCCGTGGCCGACGTACTCGTCGATGACCCCATAGACGCGGCCGTCACGCTCGGCGGCCGCGCGCACGCTCGCCTCGACCGCGTCGCCGATCGCGTACAGGCGACCCCCGACCTGCATCGCCGCGATGCCGGCGTACAGGCCCGCCTCCGTCGCATCGATGAGTTCCACATCGTCGCCGGAGCCGGCTACGCGGCCGCCGACCACCGTGGTGATCGCCGCATCGCCGTTCCAACCGTCGATCTCCGCGCCGCAGTCTATCGAGAGCACGTCACCCGTCTCGAGCACCCGACGACCGGGGATGCCGTGCACGACCTCCTCGTTGACGCTGGTGCACAGCGTCTTGGAGTAGCCCGGTACGAGCTGGAAGTTCGGGATGGCGCCGTGGTCGCGGATGAACGCTTCGGCAAGCCGGTCCAGCTCGAGCGTCGTGACGCCCTCGCGAACTTCCCCGCGCAGCATCTCCAGGGTGCGCCCGACGAGCAGGCCTGCTGCCCGCATGAGCACCAGCTGCTCATCGGTGCGGCCCTGCAGCTTGCGGCGTCCGAACATGTTCTCTGTCTCGCTTCGTGCGTGCTCGTGCTGTGACTGGCTCAGCGGGCCCGTCCGGGCTGGTCGGATCCTGGTCGAATGCTGCTCAGGCGCTGCTCAGGCGGTCGTCACTGAGCCGGCAGGGCGTCGATGACACGGTCGGTGACCTCGTCGACGGCGCCCATGCCGTCGACCTGTACCAGCAGCCCGGCCTGCTGGTAGTGGTCGGCGAGGGGGGCAGTCTCGCGACGATAGATCTGCTGTCGCTCTCGGATGACCGACTCGGTGTCATCGGCCCGACCCTCGGTGGCGGCACGCTTGAGCAGCCTCTCGACCACGGCCTCCTCGTCGACCGTCAGCTCGAGCACGGCATCGAGTGCCTGCCCGTGCCGGGCCAGCATCAGATCAAGCGCCTCGACCTGGGGAGCGGTGCGTGGGAAACCGTCGAGCAGGAAGCCGTTCTCGGCGTCGGCCCACGTCAGTCGGTCGTCGACGA
>JBDTVJ010000044.1:0-25201 GCA_040007275.1 Terracoccus sp. | reverse complement strand
AGGCCACCATTCGTCAAGGCCACCATTCGTCAAGGCCACCATTCGTCAAGGCCACTGTGGCCGTATAGAAGGAGTGAACATCCATGGCTCGATCCGTGATCGACACCGAGCGCATCGCCGTCGCGGCGGGCGACATCAACCGCCTCGCCGACACCATCAACAGCAGCGCCTCCGAGCTGCGCGGTCGCCTTGCCGGCATGGCCGGTGACTGGCAGGGCCCCGCCAAGGTCGAGTTCGAGCGCGTCATGCAGGACTACCAGCGCTCGCAGAACCAGATGACCGAGGCGCTGGCCGACATCGGTCGCCTCACCATGAAGGCGTCGACGGCCTACGCCGAGCACGAGAACGCCACCCGGGCGCTGTTCGCGCACTGAGCCCCCCACGGGCCCATCCCGACGTGCTGGGTCGGCCACCGCCCCGGGCCGACCCAGCGCCTACGCTGAAGGGCGGCTCTCCCCCCGAGAGCCGCCCTTCGGCGCATTGCCGACGCCAAGGGGGCCAGTTCGCGCGGCACGAACTACCCCCTCTTGAAGGTTGATCAAGCGGTGACGGTTACTTGATCGTGCCCGCCGAGACCGAACCCTGCAGCTGGCGCTGGAAGATCAGGTACACGATGAACACCGGCACCACGGTGATGACCACTGCGGCGAACAGCGCTCCCCGGTCGACGTCGTAACCCGCTTGGGACGCGAAGTACGCCATCCCCTGCGACAGCACGTACTTCTCGCGGTCGGTGTTGAGGGCCACCGGCAGCAGGAACTGGTTCCACAGCCCGATGAAGTTGAAGATCGCCACCGAGGCCATGCCCGGTTTGGCCATCGGCAGCATCACCTGGAAGAACTTGCGCCACTCCCCTGCGCCGTCGACCTCGGCCGCCTCGGCGATCTCGTCGGGCAGGTCCTTGAAGAACGGGTAGAGGAAGAACACCGTGAACGGCAACGCGAACGCCACGTAGGTGATGATCAGCCCCGGAAGAGTGTTGAGCAGCCCGATGCTCTGCAGCACGAAGAAGAGCGGCACGATCGCCAGGAAGATCGGGAAGGTCAGCCCCGCGAGCATCAGGTAGTAGATGGCCCGGGCCCCGAAGAAGTCGAACCGGGCCAGCACGTAGGCGCACATCGCTCCCAGGATCATGACGATCACGAGCGCGAAGCCCACGACGATCACGGTGTTGAAGAAGAACGCACCGATACCCGCGGTCGTCCACGCGTTGACGTAGTTGTCGAAGTTCCAGTGCTTCGGCAGGGTGAACGGCGAGGCGAAGATCTCTCCCGTGGTCTTGAACGAGGTCATCACCGTCCACAGCAGCGGCACGATGACGATGACCACCCACAGGATGAGAACGGTGTGAGAGGACAGGGTGAAGGCGCGGTCGCCTCCCGCCGGTTTCTCGTTGGTCGACGTGCGCGTGGCGCGTTGTTCGGTCGCCGTGCTCACCGGGCCCCCCCTTGCTGACCGCCCCCGGTGAGCCGGTTGACCAGGAACACGAGACCGGCGAAGACGAGCGTGGTCACCGCCAGAACGACGCCCATCGCGCTGGCCTGCCCGAACTGGCCCTTGCTGAACGCCGTTGTGAACAGGTCCTGAGACATGACCAGAGTCGAGTTCTCGGGCCCGCCCCCGGGGTTCATCGCCTGCATGTAGACAAACGCGTCCAGAGCGAGGATGCCGAGGTAGATGTAGGCCGTCTGCACGTTCTCGCGGATGAGCGGGATGGTGACCGAGAAGGCCGTGCGCAGTCGACCCGCCCCGTCGATGCGAGCCGCGTCGAACATCTCCGACGGGATGCCCTTGATGGCTGCCACGAACAGCACCATGTAGAAGCCGACGAAGCTCCAGATGATGACGAACATGATGGCCGGCATCGCCGATCGCGTGTCGCCCAACCAGGGGAAGGACTCGAAGCCGTCGAGCCCGACGCCGGTGAGGATGCCGTTGATCAGCCCCGACGACGGGTCGTACATCTGCTGCCACAGGATCCCGATGATGATGGCCGGGATGGTGTACGGGAAGAACGACACGACCCGGTAGAAGCTCGAGTTGCGCAGACCCCGCACCGCACCCTGGCTGGAACCGCCGACCGTCACCATCGTGGCCAGCGCGAGGCTGAGCACAATGGTGACGAACGGCACGACGACGGCGAGCAACACGTTGTTCCACAACGCGGTCAGGAAGATGTCGTCGGAGAACAGCTTCTGGTAGTTCGCGAGTCCGATGAAATCCATGTCGGGCGTGAACCCCGACCAGTTCGTCATCGAGTAGTAGACCGCCTGGATGAACGGCCAGATCACGAAGACCAGAAAGAGCGCCACGGGCAGCCCGAGGAACACGAGCATGAAACTGACGCGGTCGAACGTCAGTCTGCGCCTACCCCGTTTGCGTGAGACCACCGCCTGGCCGTCGGGCACATCGACCAGCGCGGGGGTGGTCATGAGACCTTGACCTTCTTGACAGAGTCGTCGTTACGAACCTTGTCGCTGATCTTCTGCAGCCCCGAGGTCAGGCCTGCGACATCCGTGCTTCCACTGAGGAAGCCGTTCCACACCACGAGCTGGTCCTTGTTCATGCCGTAGAGGTCGACGAAGTTCCAGGTGAAGATCTTGTCGCCGGCCTTCTCGAGCATGCTCGTCTGCGAGACGAGGGCGGTCGACCCGAAGCCATCGGCCGGCACGATGCCCTTGACGATGGTGGGCGAGAGCCGGGTCTTGGAGAAGTTCGTGGCTGCCTCCTTCGAGAGCATGGTGCGCAGCAGCTCCTTGCCGCCGGCGACGTTCTTGCCCTTGGTCGGGATCACGAACGGCTCACCGGCTGCGCTGTGCATGGCCTCGTAGGGCATCGAAGAGCTCGAGTCGACGGTCGGCTCGGGGGCGCCAGTCATCTTGAAGCCCTCCTTGGTCTGGCTCTTCATCTCGTTCTCGATCCACGAACCGGACGGGTAGAGCAGTGCCGACTGGTCGCTGCTCCACTGCGCCTGCGCCTGCGTGAACACTGTTCCGGCTCCACCGGGCTTGAAGTACCCGGCCTTGACGGCGGCGCCCATCGCAGTGAAGACGGCCTGCACGGCCGGCTTGGACCAGCAGTCGGCCTCGAGGTTCTCCAGCGACAGCCGGACCTCATCGCCACCCTGCTTGATGGCCGAGCTGATCGCCATGGTCTGGTAGTACGTGGCGGCCTCCTTGCCCCACACGAAGAGGTACTTGTTCTTGGCCTTGGCCGCGGCCCCCAGCTTCATCGCGTCGTCCCAGGTCTTCGGCGGCTCCCAGGCGTTCTGCTCGAAGAGGGAGGCGGAGTACCACAGGGCATACACGGTGAGCACGTAGTTGAGGGCCACGAACTTGTCGCCGAACGTACCGGGCTTGGCGACTCCGGCGAAGAGGGTGTCCTTGATCGGGGTGCCCTCGAGGTTCGGCGCATCGAGCAGACCGCTCATGTCCTCGAGCTGGTCGAGGATGGTGTTGAAGCCGATCGCGCCGGCTCCCGAGTTGTCGATGAGGTCGGGCGGGTTGCCCGACACGAAGCGCGGCTGCAGCTCTTGGGCGATCTGGGTCGACGGCGAGACCTTGACGGTGCTCCCGGCGTGGTTCTTCTGCATGATCTTCGCCGCGAAGTCGACGTAGTCGATGCCGTAGCCACCCTTGAAGATGACGGCGTCGACGGTGGCCTTGTCGACCATGCCGAACGGGTTGTCCTTCGACACCTTGCCCGTCGCGCCACCCCCTGCCGCCGGGGTGCCACTGTTGCTGCTGCTGCCCGCGCACGAGGCGAGCGTGCCGGCCAGCGGTACCGCAAACGCTGCCGCGAGTGCACCTCTCATGAAGATGCGGCGGTCGATCGCCTTCTTCTCAATGCTCATTGTGGTGTTCTTCCCTTCCATGGGTGGGTGTTTCAGGCGTGCCGACGGAGTCGGTCGCCGTAGCGGTCTTCGAGGCCCTGGTTGTGTTCATCGCCGCCGGGGATGTTTGCGGACAGGTAGACCGGCGGTGTGCGCCCGGATGCCGCGAGCCGCTCGGCAGCGCCGATGGTGAGCAGCTGGGCGATGAAGGCGGCGGTCATCGACGACACCGCCCCGAGCCCGATGCCAGCATCGCCTTCGCCGTCGCCACCTCTGGCGTCACGACCCAGGGTCAGCGTCGCGTCGCCGTACGGTGCGAGGTTGTCGATGACGACGTCGGCGATCTCGCAAAGGCGCAGACCACTCGGGTGCTTGGGCGTCACCCGGGCCGTGTGTTCGAGGCTCGTCACGGCGATCACGCCGTGGCCGTTCTCCTTGGCCTTGAGGGCGAAGCCGACGATGGATCCGTTGACCCCCGAGTTGCTCGCGATGAGGAAGATGTCGGCAGGGTCGGGGTCGGTCAGCGCCCAGAGGTCATCGACGATCGTCGGCTCCCGTTCGAGGGTGGCGGCCGACGTCAGCACCGACCGGTCCTGACCGCCCAGGACGACGACGTCGCTCAGGGCGATGCGGGCCGTCGGGATGAGCCCTCCGGCACGACCAGCGATCTCCATCGCGAAGGCCTGCGAGTGGCCGGTCCCGAACGCCTGGAGGATGCCGTTGTCGGTGATCGAGGTGGCGATCATGGCGATGGCTGCGTCGAGGCCACCCTTCTGCGCCATCACGGCGATCCGCTCGATACGGCTCGTGGTCTGTTCGGTCATCTGCTTCATGAGCTCAGACATGCGCGGTGTCCTTTCCGGGCCTGCCACCCGTGGCCGAGGGAAGGGGAGCCGGTTCGCTGCCCTTGGTCGCGGACGGTTGGCGGCGCAGCAGCCTGCGGTGGGGTGCGACGGCCATGGCCGACGCCGCCAGCTTCGTCGTCGTTCGGGGAAAGTTCTGCTGCGCGACGAGCACGTACAACAGGTCGAGCACGAAGAGCTGCGAGTGCTTGGCCGACAGCTCGTCCGGCTGGAGATACTCGTCGGGGGCTGCAGTGTGCAGGTGCTCGTCGGCGAGCCCGGCCAGGGGTGAGTCAGAGCGGTTGGTCAAGGCGACCGTCAAGGCGCCGGTCGACTTCGCCTGGGAGAGCATCTGGACCGTCTCGTGGGTGCGCCCCGTGTTCGAGATGCCGATCGCGACGCTGCGCCCGTCCTGGATCGCGGCGCTCGTCAGGCCGAGGTGCACCTCCGTCCACGCATGCACGTTGATGCCGATGCGGTAAAGGCGCATCGCCATCTCGTTCGCCATGCCGCCACTGCCGCCGATGCCGTAGATGTCGACGTGCTCGCACGCCGCCATCCGAGCCGCGATCCGGGTCAGCTGCTCGAGGTCGATCGACTCGGCGGTCGCCTCCAACGAGCGGGCGTGCGTGTCGAGCAGCGCCCGCAGCACCTCGCCGGCGCTGTCGTCGGGATCGAACGCTCGACCGATATCGGTGTGCCAGGACTCGCTCGTGTCGCCCCGTCCGACGTCGGCCGCGACCCCTACGCGCAACGGGACGTAGCCGGCGTAGCCGATGGCCCGACAGAACCGGGTGACGGTCGCCGCCGACGTTCCGGCCTGCTCGGCCAGCTCGGTGATGGACAGGTTGAGCGGCGCCGTCGGGTGTTCGAGCAGCAGCCCCGCTATCTTGTCCATGGCCGCCGACATCTGTGGCCTCCTGGCGGCAATCCGGTGGGCGACGCCGAGGCGCGAGTCGGCAGGGCCGACCCGGTTCGCCAACTTTGACGTCGTCACCATGATGAAAATTCATCTCACTTAAAGGGAATGTTCACTGAAAATCTTTCCCATCCCGAGCGTGAGGTCAACGAGTGCACGATGACAAGTCGGTAACGATGACCCACCACCTCGGCGTCGACGCGGGCGGCACCTCCACCCGCGCCGTCGTGCTCGACTCTCACGGGTGCGCCCTGGGCTACGGTCGATCGGGCAGTGGCAACCCCATCTCGGCCGGGCCGGCCGTGGCCGCGGCGTCACTGCGAGCCGCCACCACCCAAGCCCTGGCCGGCGCAGGCCTGGGCGGCTCGGCGATCAGCACGACGGCCGTGGCCATGGCCGGGGGCAGCAGCGTGACCGATGACCCCACGGTCGCCAGCAGCATCCGGAGCGCTCTCGTGCCCACCGGCATGACGGCAGCCGTGACGATCGAGAAGGACCTGCTCGCCCTCTACTTCTCCGGAACGCCCGAGCCCGACGGCTACGCGCTCGTCGCGGGCACGGGGGCCGCAGCCGTACGGGTCCGGGGCGGCGAGGTGGAGGCGGTCTGTGACGGGCTGGGCTGGCTGCTCGGAGACGACGGCTCCGGCTTCTGGATCGGGCGCGAGGTAGCCCGGGCCGTCGCGGCCGCCCTCGACGGGCGAGGACCGGCCACGGCGCTGACCCCGATGCTGCTCGCGGCCGGCGCCCCGGTCCCCACGACCGAGGCAGGCCCGGTCGACGGCTTGACCTTCAACGCGTCGCTGCCGCACGACCGGGCGGGTGAGCGCGGCCTGCTGCCAGAGATCGTGAGGCGGGTCTACGGCCTCCGGCCGGTGCAGCTCGCCCAGTACGCGCCGCTCGCCTTCGAGGCCACCCGTCTCGCCCACGACGCCGTCGCCGAGGACATCGTCACCCGGGCCGGGCACGCCCTCGCCGCCACTCTGGCCGCCGTCGTCACTACCGACCTCGACGGCCCGCTGGTGATGGGGGGCAGCGTGCTGGTGAACCAAGCCGCCGTGCGTGACATCGTCAGCGACGTCGGGCCCGGCCGCCGGCCAAGGGCGGCGGGCGACGGAACCCGAAGACGGCCGGTCGTGGTCGTGCCCGACGGGCTGGTGGGAGCCGCGGTGCTGTCCTTGCGCAACGCCGGGATCCAGGTTGACGCAACCGTGTTCGACACCGTGACGCGTTCCCTGGGGCGGCTGCGCTGAGCGGCCCGTACGGTGGGCTCGACCCCTACCAGCCTCTCCCGTTGACCACCATCGCGACCTCTCTCGACCGGCCGACCCGCTTCCTGGAAGGAACTCCTCGGTGACGAGCACGTTGCATCTGAGCACCCTGTCGATGCCGACCGCGCTGGTCGGTCCGGCCAACCCGTTGCCGCCGCTTTTCGGGCCGGGCGACACCCACCAGGTGGCAGAACCGGGTGACGCCGACGAGGCGATGGTGAGCGGCATCCGGTACGGACGGGTGCGCAGCGTGCTTCCCTACCTCCTCCAGGACGGCTATGACCGCACGCTGACCGAGATCGAGCACGAGGTGGCGGTGCTCGAGAACGAGCTGCTGCGGGCGACGTTCCTGCTCGGTGCCGGGGGCCGACTGATCTCGCTTGTGCACCGACCGGGCAGCCGTGAGCTGCTTTTTCGCAACCCGGCCTTCCAGCCGGCCAACCTCGCGCTTCGAAACGCCTGGGTCAGTGGCGGGGTCGAGTGGAACATCGCCACCATCGGACATAGTCCCCTGACGTGCGAGCCCCTGCATGCCGTTCGCGCCCAGCACGCCGACGGCTCCCCCGTGCTGCGCCTGTACGAGTACGAGCGGCTGCGCGGCGTCGTCTTCCAGATCGACGCCTGGCTGCCCGAAGGCTCCCCCGTGCTGCTCGTGCACGTGCGCATCGTCAACCCCGGCGACACGACGGTGCCGATCTACTGGTGGTCGAACATCGCTGTGCCGCTGACCCCCGACGTGCGCGTCGTCGCGCCGGCCGACGCCGCCTGGCAGTTCGGCTACGACGCGACCATCCGGCGGGTGGGGATGCCGGTCACGGGCGGCATCGACCGCACCTACCCTTCGCGCAGCACCGAGGCGTCCGACTACTTCTTCGACGTCCCTGCCGGCGAGCGGGGTTGGATCGCCGCCCTCGACGCCGAGGGCACCGGCCTGGCGCAGGTCTCGACCGAGCGGCTGCGCGGTCGCAAGCTGTTCCTGTGGGGCGAGAGCGACGGGGGCCGTCACTGGCAGGAGTGGCTCAACGGGCCGGGCCACGCCTACCTCGAGATCCAGGCCGGCCTCGCCCGCACCCAGCTCGAACACCTTCCCCTCCCACCCAGAGCAGAGTGGTCGTGGGTCGAGGCGTACGGGCTGGTCCGTTGCCCGCCCGACGACGTGCACGGGCCGCACTGGTCCCGTGCCCGTGACGCAGCGACGCGCGGAGTCGACGAGCTCGTCACCGAGGCCACGCTCGAGCTGGCCCTGGCCGAGGCGAGGACCTGGGTCGACAACGAGCCCCAAGAGGTGCTCTGCACAGGTTCGGGCTGGGGCGCCCTCGAGCGCATCGCACGCTCGCGCGCTGGTGACGACTCGCTCCGGATGCCGGCAACCCCCTTCCCCGACAGCACGATCGGCCCCCTGCAACGGGTTTGGCTCGACCTCCTCGACGGCGCCGACACCCTGCCCGGCGATGCCTCCGTCCCGCCCGTCTCGTACCAGATCGACGGCCGATGGACCGGGCTGCTGAGCCGCGCCACGGGGTGGCAGGCGGCCCTGTACCGGGGGGTGGCGCACGCGGCCAACGGCAACCTCGACGCCGCGAAGGCCGAGTGGACGGCATCCGCCCTGGAAGAGCCGAACGCGTGGGCCCGCCGAAACCTCGGCGCCCTCGCACGCTCCTGCGGCGACCTCGAGCTCGCTCTGGAGCACTACCGTGCCGCCCACCGGATGAACCCGGGGGTGCTACCTCTCACCCTGGAGCTGCTCGAGACGCTCCTCGAGGCGGGCGAGCCGGGCGAGGCGCGGGCAGTCTTCGCCGCCGCCCCCGAGGCGCAGCAGACGAACGGCCGACTGCGGTTCGTCGAGGCCCGGGCCGCGCTGTCGGACGGTGACCTCACCCGGGTATCGGCGATCCTCGAGGCCGGCCTCGAGATCGCCGACATCCGTGAGGGTGAGACGTCGTTGACGACCTTCTGGGAGAACTACCAGGACGCGATCCTGGCCGCGGACTCCGTTGCCTCACCCGGCCGGCCGGCCCGGGCTCGCCAGCCGATGCCGCGCTCTCTCGACTTCCGGATGAAGACGTCGGGCTGAGCGGCCAGATCCGCCAGAGCGCGCCGAGACGGCCCGGTCCCCATCGCGGCACCACGCAGGAACGCCGACGGGCGGCCCCTCCGCGAGGAGGAACCGCCCGTCAGGACGTGCTGGTGGCGCAGTCGTGCACAGGAGCGAATGGGCTCAGAAGCCCATGCCGCCCATGCCACCCATGTCGTCGCCGCCGCCCATGGCGGGAGCAGCCTTCTCGGGCTTGTCGGCGATGACGGCCTCGGTCGTGAGGAACAGGGCCGCGATCGAGGCTGCGTTCTGCAGCGCCGAGCGCGTCACCTTGACCGGGTCGATGATGCCCGCGGCCAGCAGGTCGACGTACTCACCCGTGGCAGCGTCGAGACCGTGACCGGCCTCGAGGTGACGCACCTTCTCGGCCACGACGCCGCCTTCGAGACCGGCGTTGATCGCGATCTGCTTGAGCGGAGCCTCGGTCGCGACGCGCACGATGTTCGCGCCGGTCGCCTCGTCACCCTCGAGGTGCAGGGTCTCGAACGCGACCTTGGCGGCCTGGATGAGGGCCACGCCACCACCGGCGACGATGCCCTCTTCGACGGCTGCCTTCGCGTTGCGAACGGCATCCTCGATGCGGTGCTTGCGCTCCTTGAGCTCGACCTCGGTGGCCGCGCCCGCCTTGATGACGGCTACGCCGCCGGCGAGCTTGGCGAGACGCTCCTGCAGCTTCTCACGGTCGTAGTCGCTGTCGGAGTTCTCGATCTCGGCCTTGATCTGGTTGATGCGGCCCTCGATCGCGGACCGGTCTTCCTGGTCCTCCACGATGGTCGTCTCGTCCTTGGTGACCACGACCTTGCGAGCCTTGCCGAGCAGGTCGAGGGTGGCGTTCTCGAGCTTGAGACCGACCTCCTCGGAGATGACCTGGCCACCGGTGAGGATGGCGATGTCGCCGAGCATGGCCTTGCGTCGGTCGCCGAAGCCGGGGGCCTTGACGGCAACCGACTTGAAGGTGCCCTTGATCTTGTTCACGACCAGGGTCGCGAGCGCCTCGCCCTCGATGTCCTCGGCGATGATGAGCAGCGGCTTGCCCGACTGCATGACCTTCTCGAGCAGCGGGACGAGGTCCTTGATGCTGCCGATCTTGGAGTTCGCGACGAGCACGTAGGCATCGTCGAGCACGGCCTCCATGCGCTCGGTGTCGGTCACGAAGTAGGCCGAGATGTAGCCCTTGTCGAACCGCATGCCCTCGGTCATCTCCAGCTCGAGACCCATGGTGTTGGAGTCCTCGACGGTGATGACACCTTCCTTGCCGACCTTGTCCATCGCCTCGGCGATGAGGTTGCCGATCTCCTCGTCAGCCGCGGAGATGCTGGCGGTCGAGGCGATCTGCTCCTTGGTGTCGACCTCGACGGCCTGCTCGAGCAGCGTCTTGGTCACGGCGTCGACGGCCTTCTCGATGCCCCGCTTGAGGGCCATCGGGTTGGCGCCGGCCGCCACGTTGCGCAGGCCCTCGCGGACCATCGCCTGGGCGAGCACGGTCGCCGTCGTCGTGCCGTCACCGGCGACGTCGTCGGTCTTCTTGGCAACTTCCTTGACGAGCTCGGCGCCGATCTTCTCGAACGGGTCGTCGAGCTCGATCTCCTTGGCGATCGAGACGCCGTCGTTGGTGATGGTGGGGGCGCCCCACTTCTTCTCCAGTACGACGTTACGGCCCTTCGGGCCGAGCGTCACACGAACGGCATCGGCGAGCACGTTCATGCCTCGCTCGAGCCCGCGGCGCGCCTCTTCGTCAAACGCAATCATCTTGGCCATTCGGGTGGTTCCTCCCACACGAAACGTTGGTGGTGGTACGTATGTCGCCCGCGACGGACGGACCCGGATCACGCAGTTCACGTCGCTGCGAGCCCCGAGACCTCGGCATACGGCCCATGGTCTTTCTGTCACTCCCCTAGTGAGAGTGCTAACGCCATTATTGGCACTCGCACCCCGAGAGTGCAAACGTCCGGACCCCTGTTCGGCGGATGCCGCTCAGCCCGGGGGCCGCAAGTCGAGCGCCGAGCGGAGGCGGGCGGCGTAAGAGGCGGACTCGGTCTCGTCGGCGTACGTCGTGCGCGGCCAGAAGAACCCGCGCAGGCCATCGCCCTTGGTGCGCGGCACCACGTGCACGTGCAGGTGCGGAACCGACTGGCTCACGACGTTGTTCATCGCCACGAAGCTGCCCTGGGCGCCGAGCCCGGCGACGACGGCCCGAGCCAGCCGTTGGGTGGCCTCGAGCAGGGGGGCGTGCAGACCCGGCGGCAGCTCGAGCAGGGTGTTGACGTGCTCGCGGGGCACGAGCAGCATGTGGCCCTTGAACAAGGGACGGCGGTCGAGGAAGGCCAGCAGCTCGGGCTCGTCGAGCACGATGTCGGCCGGCAGATCGCCGGCCACGACGGAGCAGAAGATGCACGGCATCCCCTCAGCGTGCCATCTGGCCCTACGGTGGGCGCATGGCCGTGCCGACTGGGTTCGTCGAAGTGGCAGACCGGGTGCTTGTGGCCCGCTACCCGCAGTGGGACGTCAACGTGGGCCTGGTGCTCGGACGAGACGGCGCCGTCGTCATCGACACCCGAGCCAGCGGCCGGCAGGGCGCCGAGGTTCAGGGCGACATCCGGTCGCTCGGCCGCGACATCGTCGTTCGGCACGTGGTCAGCACTCACGTGCACTTCGACCACACCTTCGGCAACTCCGCCTTCACGTCGGCGACCGTGCATGCGCACGACAACGTCGGGCGAACCTTCGCCGCCGACGCCGAGCGGGTCAAGGCCGAGTTCCGGGCCGACCCCGGCGCCGCGCCCGAGTACGGCTACACCGAGGCGGATGCTGGCGACGTGCTGGCGACCGCGGTGCGCGGCCCCGACTGCACCTTCGGCCACGGCGCGACGATCGACCTCGGCGACCGGGTCGTCACCCTCGGGTACGCCGGACGGGGGCACACCGACGGCGACATCGCCGTGCACGTGCCCGACACCGATGCGATGTTCCTCGGCGACCTCATCGAGCAGAGCGCCCCGCCCTCCTTCGGTGGCGACTGTTGGCCTCTCGACTGGGCTGACACCCTCGGCTCGCACCAGAACTGGCTCGGGCCCGCCAGCGTGGTCGTGCCCGGGCACGGGCGGTGCGTCGACGCGGCGTTCGTCGAGCGGCAGCGCGGCGAGATCGCGGCCGTGGCGGCGGTCATCCGCGAACGTCGCATCGCCGGGCAGTCGTGGACCGCTGCCGTGGAAGAGCCCGACGAGCGCCTCCCCTACCCGCTCGACTGGCTCGAGTCGGCCTTCCGCCGCGGCTTCGCGCAGTACGCCGGGTCAGGCTGACCGGTCTGGTCGGCGCGTTGGCAGGTGGGCAGGTAGGTAGGCAGGTCGGCGGGTGGGCAGGTCGGGGAGGCCTGTCGGCGCCTGGTGCCGGTGAACCTCCCCGGCCTCTCCAGACCGCGTGACCATTCAGCCGGTGGCCCGTGCAGCTCCCTCCAGCGGGCATCCGGGGCGACATGGGGCAGGCGAACCGCTCCAGCCGCGCGACCGGAGCAGCCTCCCGAGCCGATCAGCCGTGCGGCACGGTTCGAGCACATGGCCCCAGCCGAGCCGCACGGTGAACAGGCCCGAGATCGCCGACTCGATGTCGCGGTCGAGGTCGTCCCACCACCGTCGCGAGCCGGCGTGTGCGAGCCGGCCGTCGAGCTCGACAACCGTGGCGAAGTCGGTGTACTCGACATCGCGGTAGGTGATGCCGCCGTGCGTCACGACACGCACCTGGCGTCGGGCCGCCGGCAGCCCGTGCCGGCGCTCGACCTGGTTGAGGTAGCGCCGTTCGAACGTCGAGAGGGCTCCGTCGGCGGCGTCGTCGACCACGGCAAGCAAGGTCTGACGGTGCCGAAGCCGCCCCCGCGAGAGCAGGGTGAGGCGAAGTCGCGCCGGCGTTGTTCTGCCGTCCTGGCAGGCGTCGGCGAGAACCGCCACCGCACTCGCCTCATCGCGGCAGGCCGCCGCCACATCGAGCAGCGCCTCGTCGATGCGCAGCCGCGGGGGTGACAGGTGCAGCTGCACCCGGTCGTCGAAGCGCCGGCGCCGGATGAGCAGCACCCCCGCTGGTGCCCGCACCCGGCGACCATGAGCCACCACGACATGGATGGGCTCAGTGGTCACCGACGAGAGCACGCCACCGGCCGAGCGCACCCCGTGCACCCGCAGGGCGGAGGGCCCCGCCAACGCGGCTGGCCAGTGGAACAAGGTCGCAGACCAGGCCCGCTCGATCCAGGTGGGCTCCCCCGTGTGGTCGACGTAGACGCCGGGATGGACACGTGACCACTCACGCCGTCGCAGCATCCGCTCGATGTCGTCGTCGCCGAGACCTGAGGCCAGCACTTGACGCCGGGCGATCACACCGCTCTGCGCCTCGAGAATCCGGTCGACCGGTCGATCGCTCATGAGCCGAAGCCTGCTCCACCGAAGGCTTGCCGCGTGCGCCCGGACCTCCCGCCTGTGGATGACGAGCCCGTGTCGCCGCAGTTGGGGAGGCCTACCGGCACCGGGTGCCGGTGAACCTCCCCCACCTTCGCCGGGTCACGAGGGTTCGCGCAGGTCGAACTCCATGAGTCGACCCGCTGAGCTGAACCCGAGCCGGTCGTAGAACCGGTGGGTGCGGTCGTCGGCGGCCGTGGCGCGCACCCACGTCACGTCGGTGCAGCGGGCCCACTCGATCATGGCCTCGGCAAGGGCCTGCTCGACCCCGAGCTCGCGGTGAGCGGGCGCGACGAAAAGGTGCTCGACGAGCAGGGCGCTGCTCTCGGCGCGGCTGGGCCAGGGCAGGGAGCGCAGGCGTCTCGTCTCGAGGAGGCCGGCGTGCTCACCCCTGCGTTGCGCGATCCACGTCGGGCGGTCGGGGCGGTCACGCAGCCAGGCGTTGACGAGGCGGTCGAGGAAGCCGGGCTCAGCTGGCATCCCGCGGTCGAGAGCCGACTGCAGGTGCAGCGCGGCCACGATGAACGCGTCGTCGGCCCCGGCCCGACGGATCGTCACCTCTGCCATGGGGGAAGTGAACCACGGGGATCACCAGTCGTGCGTGAGGTGACGGCCGCAGGAGCGACCGAGGGAAGGCGTCAGAGGTTGAAGCCGAGGCGACGGCTGGTGCGGGCACGCTGGCGGCTCGAGCGCATCCGTCGCAACCGCTTGATCAACATGGGGTCGGCCTCGAGGGCGGACGGGTTGTCGAGCAGGGCGTTGAGCACCTGGTAGTAGCGGGTCGAGCTCATGTCGAAGAGGTCCTTGATGGCCTGCTCCTTGGAGCCCGCGTACTTCCACCACTGCCGCTCGAACGCGAGGATCTTGCGGTCGCGGTCGCTCAACGCCGACAGGCCGGTCGACTGGTCGGCGTGCTGCGTGGCGTGGTCGATGCTCATGGGCTGACTCTGGATCCCTGTCTCGCTACCGTGGCTAATTCGAGGCCCGATCGTGGTGCGCGGGCGGCTCTGTCTATCGCTGCCACCATAGACCGCGAATGACACGCTTGTCATTCAGCCCGGAGTGTTGCCCGGACCGCGCAACCCATCAGGCGACACCCGTCACACCTGCCCCACGACACGGCATCCGTGCGCATCACTGCATAGTGTCGAGGATGGCACTGATGTAGGCCTTCGTGGTGCGGGGGTTGACAATCGCGAACCGGGTCAACGTCTCGCCGCGGAACGTGGTCGGCACCACGAAGGCGAAGTCGTCGGCCAGCAGCCGGTCGGTCCAGGCCTGGTAGTCGGCGGGCGACCACCCGAGCCGACGGAACACCACGACCGAGAGGTCAGGCGCCCGCACCAGCTCGACGTAGTCCCGCTTCTCGATCTCGGCGGCGGCGTGACGGGTGACCTCGAGCGTGCCCTCGACGGCGTCGATGTAGGCCTGGGTTCCGTGCACGGCGAGGGAGAACCAGAACGGCAGGCCTCGCACGCGTCGGGTCAGGCCGATGGAGTAGTCGGTGGGGTTGAACGCGGCCGCCTCGGTGAGCACGTCGAGGTAGCCGGCGTGCTGGGTGTGCGCGGCTCGGGCCAGCTCGGGGTCGCGGTAGATCAGCGCGCAGCAGTCGAAGGGCGAGAAGAGCCACTTGTGCGGGTCGACGATGAACGAGTCCGCCTGCTCTATGCCGTCGAACAGCGCACGCACCGACGGCGCGGCGAGCCCGGCGCCCCCGTAGGCGCCGTCGACGTGGAACCAGATGCCGAACTCGCGGCACACCGCGGCCACCGCCGCGAGGTCATCGACGACCCCGAAGTTCGTCGTGCCGCTCGTGGCGACCACGGCAAAGAAGGTCTCGGGCCCCGTCTCCTCGAGCACGCGACGCAGCTCGGGCCCGGTCATCCGCAGCTGGTCGTCGACGGGAACCCCGACAACCTCGGCGTCCATGACGGCCGCCATCGACACCACCGACGAGTGCGCGTTGTCGGTCGCGGCGACCCGGAACGGGCGGGCCCCGGAACCGGCCGCGAGCGCCCGGGCCCGCGCCGCGTGTCGCGCCGTGACGAGCGCCGACAGGTTGCCGACCGTGCCGCCGGGAACGAACGTGCCACCGGCCTGCGGCGGCAGCCCGGCGAGGTCGGCGATCCAACGCAGGGCCTGGTTCTCGGCGTACACCGCACCCGCACCCTCGAGCCAGGACCCACCGTAGATCGAGGAGGCGCCCACGACGACATCGAAGGCAGCCGCGTCGCGGGTCGGTGCGCAGGGGATGAACGAGAGGTAGCCGGGGTGGTCGGTCGAGATGGTGGCCTTGGCCAGGGTCTCGACGAAGAGCTCCATCGTGCGGGCGGTGCCGAGCCCGCCGGAGGTGATCGTCTGCCCGACGAGATGCTCCAGCTCTTCGAGCGAGCGGGAGCGGTCGAGCGGCACCGGGTCCATGAGCAGGCGGCCGCGGGCGTAGGAGAGAACGGTGTCGATGTCCGCGGGGTCGACAGGCTGGTCGAAGCTGTGCACGAGCAGATGCTAGGCCCTGCGCTTGGCGTCACCGCGGCCGGTGGGTGCCCGCTCAGCCCAGCAGGATGCCGCTCAGCTCGGCTGTCGTCGTCGCGACCGCAGTGGGGCGAACCCCCGACAGGGCCGCCAGCTCACCGGCGCCCCAGGTGACCGCGACGGTGTCCATGCCGGCGGCCTTGCCGGCGAGAACGTCGACCACGGCATCCCCGACGTAGACGGCGCGCGAGGGGTTGCGGATGCCGAGGCGCTCGAGCGCGAGCAGCAGGGGGGTGGGGTCGGGCTTGTGCTGGTCGGTGTCCTCCATCGCGACGAGCACCTCCACGTGCTCGGCGAGGCCCAGCAGGGCCATCGCCTGCTCCGCCGACTCACGACGCTTCGAGGTGGCCACCCCCACGCGCACACCGGCGTCGCGCAGCGCGGCGAGCATCTCGGGAGCGCCGTCGAAACCCCGGATCAGGCGCTCGGTGTTCTCCGAGTTCCATTGCAGGTAGGTCGAGTACAGCTCATCGGCTGCGTCGGCGGAGTGCTCGCGGAAGGCCTGGATGAGCGGCCGGCCGATCCACGACCGGATCACGGCGGGGTCCTCCTCGTGCCCGATGACGGTGCGGAAGGCGTGCTGGTACGACTCGACGATCAGGTTGACGGTGTCGGCGAGGGTGCCGTCGAGGTCGAACACGACGACCGGCCAGCGGGGCGCAGTGGGGCGGGCGGTGTTCGGGTCGGAAGGCAGGCTCTGGCTCACCCCGCCACCCTAATGACCGGCAACGGTCGATGCGGCACCTCACTCTCGGGTCAGTGCCGGTTCAGGGTCAGGTCAGGTCAGGTCAGGTCAGGGTCAGGGTCAGGTTGTGGTCGGCGGGCCCACGCCGGTCAGAGGTAGCGTGTGCGAGTGCCCGTTCGCCCGCTTGCCGACCTCGTACACCCGTCGTGGGTGCCGGCGCTCGAACCGGTAGCCGACACGATCGCCGAGATGGGCTCGTTCCTGCGCGCCGAGGTGGCGGCCGGTCGTGGCTACCTGCCCGCGGGCGACCACGTGCTCCGCGCTTTCGCGCTGCCCCTGGGCGAGGTGAAGGTGCTCGTGGTGGGCCAGGACCCGTACCCGACGATCGGCCACCCCGTGGGGCTCAGCTTCAGCGTGGCCCCTGATGTGAGGCCGGTGCCGCGGTCGCTGCAGAACATCTACCGCGAGCTCGACACCGACCTGGGGCTGCCGACGCCACCCCACGGCGACCTCACCTCGTGGTTCGAGCGAGGCGTGATGCTGCTCAACCGCGTGCTCACGGTGGCGCCCGGGAAGTCGGACAGCCACCAGGGCCAGGGCTGGGAGGCCGTCACCGACCAGGCCATCTCGGCCCTGGCCGCGCGTGGGGGCCCGCTGGTCGCCATCCTCTGGGGTAAGAAGGCCCAGTCGCTGGGGCGCCTGCTCGGCGAGGTGCCACGCATCGAGAGTGCCCACCCCTCGCCCCTGTCGGCGAGCAACGGATTCTTCGGGTCGCGGCCGTTCAGCCGCGCCAACGACCTGCTCGTGCAGCAGGGCGGCGAAGCGATCGACTGGAGACTGACATGAGCCAACACGCCATCCCGCGAGTGTGGACCCGCTACGTCGCGATCGGTGACTCGTTCACGGAGGGGATGTGCGACGACGACCCTGCTCTGGCCCGCGGCGGCGAGTTCGCCGGCTGGGCCGACCGGTTGGCGGCTCATCTATCTGAGATCACTGCGTCCCACGGCGAGGGTTTCGGCTACGCGAACCTGGCCGTACGTGGTCGCAAGCTCGCCGACGTCGTCGGTCCGCAGCTGGGCGATGCCCTTGCCCTCGAGCCTGACCTCGTGAGCATCGTCGGCGGCGGCAACGACATCCTGCGCCCCAAGGCCGACCTCGACGCCCTGGCGCTCGAGCTCGAGGCGGCGGTGGCCCGCATCCGTGAGACGGGCGCCGACGTGCTGCTGGCGACCCCGGTCGACCCCGCCGACGCGCCGCTCGTCAAGGCGACCCGCGGCCGGGCGGCGATCCACTCGGCGAACATCTGGAGCATCGCCAGGCGCCACGACGCGCACGTCATCGACCAGTGGGGGCTGCGGGCGTTGCGCGACTGGCGGATGTGGTCAGAGGACCGCATCCACATGACGAGCGAGGGGCACCGCCGGGTCGCGCTGGCCGCGCTCGAGGCGCTCGGTCACCCGGCAGCCGAACGCGACTGGCAGGCCCCGCTCGACCCCGCTCCGCCGATCGGCCGCCGCGAGGCCCTCCAGGCGAACGCCCAGTGGGCCAAGGAGTACGTCGGCCCCTGGGTGCACCGGCGCCTCACCGGCCGCTCCTCGGGCGACACCCGCCACGCCAAGCGGCCCGACGTCACCCCGCTCGACCCCTGCTGACCGCAGCCGCGCAGTGACCATGCCGGCACCCCGGTAGACCGCGGCTCTGTGAGACTGGGCCAATGTCGGCGGCCGAGTCATCCGAGCAGGAACACGAGACGGAGACCCGCGCACTGCTCGCCCATCTCGGCACCGCCATGATCGCGACAGGTCAGCCGGTGCACGAGGTCGAGGAGGAGCTGGCCGAGGTCGGTGTGCACTTCGCATACCCCGACATCCAGATCGCCGCCGGCCCGACCGGGCTGATGCTCTCGCTGACCGACGGCGGGCCGTCGACCGTCCGCTCGGCCCGGGAGAGCCTTCGGCTCGACCAGTCGGCCAGCGTGCGCCTGATCCGGCACCAGCTGCTGGTCGACGAGATCACCCCGGCGCATGCCCGCCAGCAGCTGGCGGCCGTGGCGGCGAGCCAGACCCGCTACCCGACGTGGGCCGTGCGGCTCGCGTGGCCACTGCTGGCGGTCGGCATCTCCATGGTGCTGCAGCCCGGCTGGGCCAACATCGCCACCGCAGCGGTCGGAGCCGTCGTGGTGTTGATCCTGGTGCAGCTGGCTGAGCACACCCAGATGCTGCGCACCCTCCTGCCGACCGTCGCGGCCTTCGCGGTCTCACTCGTCGTGTTCGGCGCTGCCAATGCCGGGCTGATCGACGGGCCGCTGCGCACGGTGCTGCCGCCGCTGGCCGTCCTCCTGCCCGGAGCCCTCGTCGTCACCGGCATGTCGGAGCTTGCGGCCGGACACATGCAGGCCGGGTCAGGTCGGCTGATCTACGGCCTCGTGCAGCTCGGCCTCTTCGCCCTGGGCCTCTTGGCTGCGACGACGCTCCTGCGGGTACCGCCCGCCCTGCTGCTCAACGTGCGGGTCGAACAGCTCGGGTGGTGGGCCGCCCCGGTGGGGCTGCTACTGATCGGCTTCGGGATCTGTCTCATGGGGGGCCTGCCGCTGCGTATGCAGGGTTGGGTGTTGTTGGTGCTGACGGCGGCCTTCGGGGCCCAGCTCGCCGGGCAGCATCTCGGCTCGGTGGGGCTCGGCGGGTTTCTCGGGGCCATCGCAGCGAGTCTGGGAGCAACGCTGGTGGAGCTGCGCCGCCCTGAGCTGCCGCGGCTCGTGCTGTTTCTGCCGGCGTTCTGGCTGTTGGTGCCTGGCAGCCTCGGCCTGGTCGGGGCGGCGCAGATCGCGACCGGCCAGGTTCCCGCCTCGCAGGCCACCCTCACCGTGCTCGGAGTCGTCAGCGCCATCGCGCTCGGCCTTCTGGTGGGATCATCCCTCGGGCGGTCGCTGCGCGGACGGCTGCACCCGCGATCCATCCCCGACGTGGCCCACACGCCGAAGGTTCGGTGACGCGCGAACCTGAACGGCGAGGTTTGGTCGAACTGGTGCGCGCGTGTCGACGTCACAGCGACCAAGCCGCGGTTGCGGCCGTGACGCTGCTGGCCGAGCTCGCCCTCGTGCCGATGGACGCTACGGTGCTCGAGATCGCGTCGACGGTAGGGCCCGAGACTCTCCGCACTCTGGACGCTCTGCACCTCGCGGGCGCATCGGGTGCGCAGCCGCCTCCAGGCCTTCGTCGCCTACGACGTCAGACTCGTCGCGGCCGCTGCCCATGCCCGTCTTCCGGTAGTCGCACCCGAGAGCCGAGTCAACGGATGAACCAGACTTGGGTGACCATGGGCAAGGACACGTTGTCCCTGCGTTAGGAGGCGGAGTAGAGGGGGACCGGAACCTTAGAGCAGGTCAGTGAGCTCGCTTGTCGCGGCGTCGCGCACGGCGGTCAGGGCGTCGACCGCCGTTCGAGACGCACGAGCCGCCGCCGCGAGCGTCTGACACTCGGCGACGGAGTGCAGCGAGAGGGCCAGCCGAACGACCGGCACCTTGCTGGGGGCCATCGAGAGTGACGAGACGCCGAGCCCGACCAGCACCAGGGCGAGCAACGGGTCGCCCGCCGACTCGCCGCACACACCGATCGGCCGGTCGACCGCTGCCGCTCCCTCGCACGCTGCCGCGACGACGTCGAGCACGGCCGGCTGCCACGGGTCGAGCAGGTCTGACAACGCACCCTGCATGCGGTCGGCGGCCATCGTGTACTGCGCCAGGTCGTTGGTGCCGAGCGAGCCGAAGTCGACCTCCTCGAGCACGTGTCGGGCCCGGAGAGCAGCACCGGGCACCTCGATCATCACGCCGGCCTTGGGCAGCCCGTTCTCGCGAACGCGCCGGGCGAACCAGGCAGCCTCCTCAGCCGTGGCGACCATCGGCGCCATGACGCGAACGTCGGCCCCGGTCTCGCGGGCCGCGATGCCGAGCGCTTCGAGCTGCGCGTCGAGCAGGTCAGGTCGTTCTGCCGAGAGCCGCAAGCCGCGGCGCCCGAGAGCCGGGTTCTCCTCCGGCCCGAGGTCGGCGAACTTCAGCGGCTTGTCGGCCCCGGCGTCGAGGGTGCGCACGACGACGCGTCGGCCCTCGAACGGAGCGAACACGCCGCGGTAGACCTCCGTCTGCTCCTGCACCGTCGGGGCCGTGGTGGCGGACAGAAAGACGAACTCGGTGCGGAACAGCCCCACCCCCTCGAGGTCGAGCGCCCCGGCCGCGACAGCATCCTCGACGCCGCCGATATTGGCGAGCAGTGCGACCGCGTGCCCGTCTGAGGTCGCTCCCGCACCCGACAGATGCGAGAGTGCCTCTGCTCGTCGAGCCGCGCGCTCGCGCTGCTGCGACACGAGCGCCATGTCGGGCGCGATCGTGACCTCGCCCGAGTCGCCGTCGAGCGCCACCGCCGTGCCGACCGGGATCGACGTCGCACCCGCGAGCTGGACGACCGCCGGGATGCCCATCTGCGCTGCAAGAATCGCAGTGTGGCTCGTGCGGCCACCGGCCTCGGTGATGATGCCGATGACACGAGACCGGTCGAGGGTCGCCGTCTCGGCCGGCGCCAGGTCTTCGGCCACGATGATGCTGGGCTCGGCGAAGGCCGGCACGCCGGGTGCCGGGACGCCCAGTACGGCTGCCACTGCTCGCGATCCGACGTCACGCAGATCGGCGACGCGCTCGGCGAAGTAGCCGCCGAGCGCCTCGAACTTGGCGGCGAACGTCTCGATGGCGAGGTCGATAGAGGTCGCCCGCCCGTGCCCGGCGGCCAGCTCTTTCGCCGCGGCCTTGACCAGCCCCCTGTCACGCGCCATGAGCGCGGTCGCCTTGAGGATCTGCTGGGCGGTGTCGTCAACGAGGGTCGCCCGCTGTTCGAGCGAGACCGCCACCGACTCGAAGGCGGCCCGGATGTCGACCAGGGCGGCATCCTGGTCGTCGACGCCCGGCTCGTCACGCGGCGGTCGCACCGGCGGCGCCACCTGCACGACTGGGCCGTACGCCGTGCCGGGGCTGACGCCGATGCCTTGCCGGGTCTCTGGGTGGTTCTCCGCGTGGGCCTCGGTGAGAGTGTCGGTCTGGGTCTCGCTCGACGACATGGTGCCTACTCCGAGTCGAGGTCGCGCGAGAGCAGCGCGACGAGCGATTCGAGCGCCTCGTCGGCGCCGTCGCCCTCGGCCGTCAGCGTGACCTCCTCGCCGTGCTTGGCCCCCAGGGCCATCACGCCCAGGATGCTGGTCGCGTCGACGGGGTCGTCGCCGTCCTTGGAGATCTCGACGTCGAGCCCGGTGTTCGTGGCGGCTTCGACGAAAAGCGCTGCAGGGCGGGCGTGCAGGCCGACAGCTGAGGCGATGGTGACGGTACGGGTTGCCATGATGAACGTGCTCCTTCGTTGGATGCTGGGTGAGCGGGGTTGAGCGGATGATGCCGAGCTGGGTGGAGTCAGACCGTGGCGACAGCGTCGACCTGAGCAAGCTTCGGGTCGCGTGACTTCAGGGCGATGACGATGCCGCACATGACGGCAACGCCGATAACGAGCGCAACGATGAACAACAGGAAGTTGCCGATGAGGGGCAGCACCCAGATGCCGCCGTGAGGGGCTCGCAGGGTGGCACCGAAGGCCATCGCCAAGGCCCCGGTGATCGACGAACCGATGACCGAGCTGACGATGATGCGAATGGGGTCGGCCGCGGCGAACGGGATCGCGCCCTCGGAGATGAACGAGGCGCCGAGCAGCCAGGCGGCCTTGCCGTTCTCGCGCTCCGGCTCGCTGAACAGCTTGGGCCGGATGGTGGTGGCCAGGGCCATGGCGAGCGGGGCCACCATGCCGGCGGCCATGACCGCAGCCATGATCTTCAGCTGTGGGGCGTCGGTCGAGGCACCGGCTGCTGCCAGGCCGGTGGTGGCGAAGGCGTAGGCCACCTTGTTGACCGGGCCGCCGAGGTCGAAGCCCATCATGGCGCCGAGGATGAGACCGAGCACGATCAGGCTCGACCCGGTCATGCCGTTGAGCGCGCTGGTGAGCCCGTCGCTGAGGCCCTTGATCGGGCGGCCGAGCACGGTGATGAATAGGCCGATGGTGATCAGGGAGCTGACGATCGGGATGACCACCACGGGCATCACCCCGCGCACGCCCTTGGCCACCTTCCACCGCGAGACCCAGCGGGCGGCGAGACCACCGATCACACCGGTGACGAGGCCGCCGAGAAAGCCGGCGCCCATCGTGGCTGCGACCGAACCGCCGACGATGCCAGGCACGAGGCCGGGGCGGTCGGCGATGGCGAAGGCGATGAAGCCGGAGAGGATCGGCACGAGGAAGCCGAAGGCCGCGCCCCCGATGACGAAGAAGAGCGCCGCCCACGACGTCAGGTCGGTCGGGCTGAAGGTCTCGGCGATGTTGAGCGGGTCGCCCGGCTTGAGGTTGTAGTTCACGATGTCGACCGCGCCGTTGCCGCCGGCGAGCTGAGCGAGCATGAACGACAGGGCGATCAGAATGCCGCCGGCGGCGACGAACGGGATCATGTATGACACACCGGTCATCAGCCACTGGCGCACCCTGGTGCCCAGGCTGGCGCCGCTGTCGACCTTCGAGACGAGGCCACCACCCCCGGAGGCCGCGGGGCCGGCGGCGAGCGCGGCCGCGGCCTTGCTGGGGTCGGCCCGCCATTCGGCGGCGAGGTCGGCCGCCTGCTGGATGAGGGCCGGGCCGTCGGAGATGCCCTTCTTCACGCCGACATCGATCGTCGGCTTCCCGGCGAACCGGCCGGCATCCTTGACGGGCAGGTCGTGGGCGAAGATCACGGCGTCGGCCGCCGCGATCTCGGCAGGGTCGAGCGGGGTCGTTCCGGCTGAGCCCTGGGTCTCGACCGTCATGATGTGGCCGGCCGCCTTGGCTGCGTTCTCCAGGCCCTCGGCCGCCATATAGGTGTGGGCGATCCCGGTAGGGCAGGAGGTGACGCCGACGAAGTGCAGCACGCGCGGCGGATCTTGATCGTCGATGGCCGTTGTCGATCCACCACCGGAAACCACTGCGCTGGAGTCAGTTCCGGCCGACGATGAATCAGTGACCGCCACTGCACCCGTGGTGTCGGACGTCGGGTCGGACACGGTATCCGTACGGGCGGCGACAGTCGGGGCGGCCGTGGCCGACGCGACCGGCCGGTCAAGCTCGACCTGGGCGCTGACGATGGCCACGACCTCAGCCTCGCTGGTCGCGGCGGCGAGGGCGGCCTTGAAGTCTTTCTTCATCAGGGCACGGGCCAGCTTGGGCAGCATCTGCATGTGCGCGTCGCCGCCTCCTTCGGGCGCTGCGATGAGGAAGATGAGCTTGGCCGGACCGTCCTTGGCGCCCCAGTCGATGCCGTCGGTCGAGCGGCCAAACACGAGGGCGGGCTCGGTGATCGCGGCGCTGCGGGCGTGCGGGATGCCGATGCCGCCGGGCAGACCGGTCGCCATCGTCTCCTCGCGCTTGCGCACGTCGTCGATGAACTGGTCGAGGTCGGTGCAACGGCCGGAGGCGACGAGACGCTCGCCGAGCGTCCTGGTGGCCGCGTGGCGGTCGGCACCGGTGAGGTCGAGAACGACCTGCTCTTCGGTGATGAGGGACATGTTTTTCCTTTCCAGGGGTTTTCAGCTGGCGATGGTGCGGTTGAGATCAGGGGTGCGGGTGAGTTGGGCGCGGATGCCGTGAAGGTCGACCGGAGTCGGAACCCGGCTGCCCGGCAGGGTCACGGCCGCCGCACCCCAGGTGACGCCCATGACGAGGGCGTCGGCCGGGTCGAGACCGAGCGAGAGCCCGTGCAGCAGGCCGGCGAGCATGCAGTCGCCAGCGCCCACGGTCGACAGCGGCGTCGAGATCGGAGCGATCGCGTGGGCGCACTCGTCGGCGGTGACGATCAGGGCGCCGTCTCCGCCGAGGCTGACGGCCACGATGTCGATGCCGTCGGCCACGAGGTCTCGGGCAGCATCCCGCACGTCGCGCAGGGTCGGAAGGGCATGCCCGACCAGTTCGGCGAGCTCGTCGTGGTTGGGCTTGATGAGGTTCGGACGGGCAGCGACCGCAGCCGCCATCGCCTCGCCGGAGGAGTCGATGGCGACTCGGCCGCCGCGGGCTCGCACGTGGGTGACGACAGCGGCATACAGCTCGGTCGGGGCGCCCGGGGGGAGGCTGCCGCAGCCGACGACCCAGTCGGCTACGGCCCCGCGCTCGAGCGTGGCCGACAGCAGCGCGCCGGCTTCCTCGTTCGACAGGTCAGGGCCGGGCTCGTTGAGCTTGGTCGTCGTGCCATCGGGCTCGAGCACACTGATGTTCATCCGCACACTGCCAGCAACCGGTACGCCGACGTGGGGCACACCGGCATCCGTGAGCAGCTCTTCAAGGAGGTGCCCCTCGGGGCCGCCGATCGGCAGCACCGCGACGGTATGGCCGCCCTGGGCGGCGACGGCGCGAGAGACGTTGACCCCCTTGCCGCCCGGGTCGATACGACTGCTTGTGCAGCGGTGCACCTCTCCCCGGTGCAGCGCATCGATGAACACTGCTCGGTCGATACTCGGGTTGGGCGTGAGTGTGACGATCACGC
>JBDTVJ010000043.1:0-25716 GCA_040007275.1 Terracoccus sp. | reverse complement strand
TGCTGGCGGTGCTGGTCGTGAACTTCGTGGTCGACCTGCTCTACGTGCTGATCGATCCCCGGCTGCGGGTGAGTGCCCGATGAGCCACCCTCCTGCCGTGTCGGGCCCGACGCAGGATGCCGCTTCCCCCCGGACCCGTCGCCGACCGAACCCGAGCCTGCTGGTGGGTGGTTCGTTGGTGTGTCTGATCGTGGCGATGGCCCTCGTGTCGTTCGTCTGGACCCCCCACGACCCGACCCTGGTCAACGCTGCGACGCGGCTGCAGGAGCCCTCGACCGACTACTGGTTCGGCACCGACAAGTTCGGGCGTGACGTCTTCAGCCAGATCATGGTCGGCTCGCGTACCACCTTGTTCGTCGGCTTCGTCGCGGTCGGGGTGGCGGCGGTGATCGGGGTGCCGCTGGGCATTCTCGCGGGCCTGGTGCCGCGCTGGTTCGGTGAGCTGCTGATGCGGGGCAACGACCTGCTGCTGGCCTTCCCCGCACTGTTGCTGGCGATCATGTTCGCCGCGGTCTACGGGGCCAGCACCCTGGTGGCGATGATCGCCATCGGCATCGCCACCGTTCCCAGCTTTGCCCGGCTCATTCGCAGCGGCACCCTTCAGGTGCTGGGCACGGAGTACGTGCTGGCTGCCAGAGCCGCCGGTCGGAGCCCGTTCGCGATCGGCACGAGGCACGTGCTGCCCAACGTCAGCAGCCTGGTCACAGTGCAGGCGTCGGTGTCGTTCGCGATCGCGGTGCTGGCCGAAGCCGCCCTGTCGTTCCTCGGGTTCGGCACTCCGCCCCCGACGCCCTCGTGGGGCCGGATGCTGCAGGAGAGCCAGGAGCTGCTGTTCTCCGCCCCGCGGCTCGCGGTGTTCCCGGGCGTGGCCATCGCGGTAGCGGTGCTCGGCTTCAACCTCCTCGGCGACGGGCTGCGAGACCGGTTCGACCCGAAGCTGGATGACCGCCGATGAGCGCTGCACCCACGACCGACCGAGGTCACCAGGCCGGCCCCGAACGAGACGGGGAGGTGTTGGTCGTGCAGGGCCTGAACGTGGCCGTCAGGGCGCAGAAGCTGGTCGAGGACGTCACCTTCACCGTCCGCTCGGGCGAACGCGTGGGCCTGATCGGGGAGTCGGGCTCGGGCAAGTCGTTGACCGCTCTGGCCCTGATGGGTCTGCTGCCGGAGGGACTGACGGCGACCGGGTCGGTGCGCGTCGACGGCGTCGGCCACGACCTCGTCGGTGCCGACGAGCGGGCCATGTCGCGGGTGCGGGGGCGCCACATCGCCATGGTCTTCCAGGAGCCGATGACCGCGCTCAACCCGACGATGAGGGTGGGCGACCAGGTCGCGGAGGCGATGCTGATCCACCGGACCCGAACCAACCGCAGGGCCGCCTGCGCCGCCGCGGTCGAGCTGCTTGATCAGGTCGGGCTGCCCGACCCACCGGACACGGCGCGCGCCTACCCCCACCAGCTCTCCGGTGGGCAACGACAGCGGGTCGTGCTGGCCCTGGCGCTGGCCAACGACCCGGCCCTGCTCGTGTGCGACGAACCCACTACTGCCCTTGACGTCACCGTGCAGGCGTTCGTGCTCGACCTGATCGTTCAGGGGGTGCTCGACCGCAGGGCGGCCATGGTGTTCATCACCCATGACCTCGCCGTGGTCGCCACCGTCTGCGAGCGCGTCATGGTGATGTACGGCGGCCGGATCGTCGAGGCCGGACCGGTGCAGGAGGTCTTCACCCGGCCCCGGCACCGCTACACCCAAGGGCTGCTCGGCGCCTCCGACCTCGCCGTGGTCGACGACCGTGGCCGCCTGTCGACCATCCCGGGTTCGGTGCCGGCCGCCGGCCGTTTCCCGGCCGGGTGCGTCTTTCGCAACCGGTGTCAGCACGCCACCGCCACCTGCGAGACGCGCCCGCCCTGGACTGTCACCGGCGACGACGCCGGCTTCGCCTGTCACCACCCCGCCGGTCTACCCGGCGCCGCCCCCGTGCCGGCTGCCGAGGGTAGACGACAGTGACGGAAGCCACCTCAGCCGCCACTCCAGCCGCCACTCCAAGCGTCGCCACGCCGTCGATGAGGGTGCGTGACGTGACGCGCGACTACCGCCGACCGCGCACCTCGCTGCTGCGTGCCAGCGAGCCGGTGCGGGCTTTGCGTGGGGTGAGCTTCGAGGTGGCCCAAGGCGAACGCTTCGGCATCGTGGGCGAGTCCGGCTGCGGCAAGTCGACACTGCTGCGCATCATCTCCGGGCTCGACCACGCCACGAGCGGAACCGTTCAGGTCGAAGGCACCGACCTCACCGGGCGCTCTGACCGTCGGCTGCGATTCCTCCGCGCCCGGCTCCAGCTTGTCTTCCAAGACCCGATGAGCTCACTGGACCCCCGGATGCGGGTGCGCGACATCATCGCCGAGCCGCTCGTCGCCCAAGGTCTCGGGCCCTCCCGCGAGCGCGTGGGCGAGCTGCTCGAGGCGGTCGGGCTGCGGCCCGATGCCGCCGACCGATACCCGCACCAGTTCTCGGGCGGACAACGGCAGCGCATCTCGATCGCCCGTGCGTTGGCGCCACGGCCGCAGATCCTCGTGGCCGATGAACCGGTCAGTGCCCTCGATGTCTCCGTCCGCGCGCAGGTGCTCAACCTCATCGCTGACCTCGTCGACGAGCTCGACCTCACCCTGGTGTTCGTCTCGCACGACCTCTCCGTGGTGCGCCACGTCTGCGACCGGGTCGCGGTCATGCACGAGGGCGAGATCGTCGAGATGGGCCCGGTCGCCGACGTCTACGACCACCCCCAGCACCCTTACACCCGCCAGCTCATCGCGGCGATCCCGACGCTGGGCAAGGCGCTCTCGGGCACCACCGCCGCCGACCTCACGAGGGAGACACCAGCATGACGACCCGGCCGGGCCCGACCAACAGCCTGACGGATGTTGCAGGGTTACGAGTGGGGCACGCGAGCCGACGAGGTGCCGGCTGGCTCACCGGAACCACGGTGGTGCTGTCGCCGCCCGGTGGGGCGGTCGCCGGCGTGGACGTGCGAGGTGGCGGCCCAGGGACCCGTGACACCGACCTGCTCGACCCGCGGAACATGGTCGACCGGGTGCACGCGGTCGTGCTCTCGGGCGGCAGCGCCTTCGGGCTCGGCTCGGTCGACGGGGTCATGGGGCGGCTTTTCGACCACGGGGTGGGTCTGTCCATGGGCGCACCCGGCGAGGTGGTGCCCATCGTGCCGGGCGCCGTGGTGTTCGACCTGGGCCGGGGTGGCGACTTCGCCACCCACCCCGACCCCAGCTTTGGCGAGCAGGCCTACGACGCAGCGGCATCCGGGCCGGTCGAGGTGGGTGTCGTCGGCGCCGGAACCGGCGCGGTTGCGGGCGGGTTGAAGGGCGCGGTCGGATCGGCCAGTGCCGTGCTCGACGACGGCACGACGGTCGCGGCACTGGTCGTCGTCAACGCCCTCGGGTCGTGTGTCGACCCCACCACGGGTGAGCTCTACGCCGTGCGCTTCGGCCTCCCCGGCGAGTTCCCGTCGCTCATCGCGCCGCAGGCGTCTGAGCTCGCTGCGGCCCGGCAGCGCGCCGCCGACCTCGCCACCCCGGGCGGGCCGAGGTACGGGATGGCGACGACGCTCGGGGTCGTGGCGACCGACCTCACGCTGACCAAGGCGCAGTGCGCCAAAGTCTCGGGCATCGCCCACGACGGCATGGCGCGCGGCATCCGACCCGTCCACACGATGTTCGACGGCGACACGATCTTCACCCTGGCCACGGGGGAGCGGGCGGCACCTGAACCGGCCTCCTTCCACGCCCTGCTCGAAGCGGCGGGTGACTGCTTCACCCGCGCGATCGGCCACGCGATGGTGAACGCTAGGACCACCTCGACGCCGGCGGGCACGTGGCGGTCGTATCGCGACGCCTTTCCCTCGGCCTTCCCCAGCGCGGCGACGAGAGAGTGACCAGACCGATGAGCGAGCTCACGATGGACTTCCCCGACGGGCTGCCGATCGGTGACGGGTGGCTCCCCGCGCCGTCGACGGCCGACGTGTGCTTTCCCTACGACGGGTCGCTCGTCGCCGCGGTCCCGGTGGGAGACGCGCACCTGGCCCGCCGCGCCCTGGACGAGGCTCTGAGGGTACGCAGAGACGTGGCCGGGCTGGCCTCGCACGTACGACGCCGGGCCCTGCAGACGGCGCACGATGCCATCGCGCTGCGGCGGGTCGACTTCGAGCGGTTGCTGGTGGCCGAGACCGGCAAGCCGCTGGTCGACTGCCGGGTTGAGGTGGTGCGCACCCTGTTGACGTTGCAGACCGCGGCCGAGGAGGTGGCGCGACTGCACGGTGAGACGGTGCCGCTCGACCTGTTGCCCTCGGGTGAGGGGATGCTCGGCTTCTGGGTGCGTAAGCCCATCGGTGTCGTCGTGGGTATCGCGGGCTTCAACTACCCCGTGCTGCTTGCCGCGCACAAGATCGCACCGGCGATCGCAGCGGGCTGCCCGGTGGTGCTCAAGCCCGCCCCGCAGACCCCGCTGGCCACGTTGTGGCTCGTCCACCTGGTGCGGGAGGCGCTGCACGAGGCGGGGGCACCCCGCGCCACGCTGCAGCTGGTGACCGGTGGCCCCGAGGTCGGGGTGGCGCTGACCACCGACCGGCGGGTGGGCGCGGTGTCGTTCACCGGGTCGGCCTCCGTGGGCCACCAGATCGCCCGGGATGCCGCCCCGACGAAGGTGCTGCTCGAGCTGGGCTCGAACGCCGCGCTCGTGGTGGCCGCCGACGCCGACCTCGAGGCTGCGGCGGATGCCGTGGTGCGCGGCGGGTACTACGCGTCGGGGCAGGCCTGCATCAGCGTGCAGCGCGTGGTGGTGGTGGCGGCGGTGCGCGAGCAGTTTCTGACGCTCTTGGCCGACCGGATGGGTCAGGTCGTCGTGGGCGACCCGCGCGAGGAGACCACCCGGGTATCGGCTCTCATCGACGAGCGCTCGACGCTGCGGGTGCTCGAGTGGGTGGAGCAGGCGGTCGAGGCCGGCGCGCGGCTGGTGGCGGGCGGAAGGCGGGTCGGGGGTGCGATCGCGCCGACCGTGTTGCTCGACGTGCCTGATGGCGTCGCCGCCTGGGACGAGGAGATCTTCGGGCCCGTGGTCGCGGTGCGGTCGGTGCCCGACCTGCAGACGGCGTTCGAGGTAGTGAACCACTCGCGCTACGGGCTGCACGCGAGCGTGTTCACGGCCTCGCTGGAGACCGCCTTCGAGGCGGTTGACCGCATCGAGGTGGGCGGGGTGATCGTCAACGAGGTTCCCGGGTTCCGTTCCGACGTCATGCCGTACGGCGGGGTGAAGGACTCGGGCTCGGGTCGAGAAGGCCCCAGGTTCGCGATCGAGGAGCTGACGGTGACCCGGATGGCAGTGATCCGGCCGAGGACGAAGGGTTGAACCATGACCGAGCAGACGACCGGGCCGATGAACGGGCCGATGAACGGGCCGATGAACGGGCCGATGAACGGGCCGATGAACGGGCAGGGTGACGAACAGGCGAAGGAGCCGGCGCCCGCCCGTATCGACTACTCGAGGTTGTTCCGGCTCGACGGGCGACGAGCCGTCGTCGTGGGGGCGGGCAGCGGCATCGGTCGTGAGAGCGCTTTGGCCTTGGCCGCTCACGGGGCCGAGGTGGTGTGCGCCGACCGTGACGTGAGCGCAGCGCAGGAGACCGTTGCGATGGGGGGTGGGCTCAGGGCCTACACGCTGGATGTGCTGGACACAGAGGCGGTTGCTCGGGCCGCCCGTGAGCTGGGCGGTGACGACGGGGTCGACGTGCTCGTGTTCACGGCCGCGACCAACGTGCGCAAACGGCTGCTCGACTACACCGGCGAAGAGTTCGACCGGGTCGTGGCGCTCAACCTGCGGGCCTCGTTCGACCTGGTGCGGGCGTTCGGGGCCGGGATGGCCGAGCGCGGCCGGGGCAGCATCATCGGCTTCAGCTCGATCCGTGCGGTGACCGTGGAACCGGGGCAGGGGGTGTACGCCGCGACCAAGGCGGGGCTCGTACAGCTGCTGCGCACGGCGGCCGCCGAGCTCGGGCCGTCGGGGGTGCGCGTCAACGCGATCGCTCCCGGCGTCGTCGACACCCCTCTGACCGCCCAGATCCGGGCGGTGCCGGAGTGGTCGGAGGCCTACGCGAGCAAGAGCGCGCTGGGCCGCTGGTCACACGCGGAGGAGCTGGCCGGCGCCGTGGTCTACCTCGCGTCCGATGCCTCGAGCTTCGTCACCGGCAGCCACCTGTTCGTCGATGGCGGCTGGACCGCTATTGACGGCCGCTACACCCCGCCCGCCTGACCCACTGCCCAGCCAACACACCGAGTAATCGTCAAGACCCGGCAGCTACACCTGTCGACGTTGGCGACTACTCGGTGTGTTGCAGGTGCGGCGTAGCCACTCGACCATGAACCCCCTCACTGCCGGGTGGCTACGGTCGTCAGTAGCGGAAGATCGCCGCGACCTGACGGTCTGGCACGACCGTCTGCGAGGTCGCGTAGACCCGTCCGCCGTCCTTCAGGGTCGCCACGGCGGCCGTGTCGACCTGCTCGAACTCGGCGTGGCGCGGATCGGCGCCGAGCTCCACGATGGCCGCATCGTTGCCGGCGACCTGCTCCCAGCACCAGGGATCGGCCTGCACGAACAGGGTCTCGACCCGCCCGTCGTCAGCTGCCTCGGCCACCGTCGCCAGGTCACTCGACACGCGGTTGGTGCCCTGGAGGCTGTGGAACCTCTCGATCACCTGCCCTCGCGCGTCTCTCAGTCGCCGCTCGACCAGCGGCCAGGCCATCTCGTGTAGCTGCTCGATCGAGAGCTGGTCCGAGCTGTGTACGACGGCTTCGTCGAGCAGATGTTCGTAGCCGTTGACCTCCCGATAGGTCACCACGAGAGGTTCGAGCCCGAACAGCACCAGCGGGGCGGTTTCTCCCGCCAGTACGTCGCGCAGCCCCTTGAGACCTGGCGCAGGAAGCGCACCACCCCGTCCTTCTTCAGGTGCCGGTCACCGGCGCCATGCCGGTAGAACACTGCCGGTCCGCCCCGGCCGGCGCTGGCCGCTGCGCGGGCCATCGTGTCTGAGCGCGGTTCCTGGGGGTCGATGGCGTCCGCCAGGCTGGTGGAAACGTCGGTGAGCTGAACCTGCTCCACGGTGTTCCGGCTGCCCTCCATGAGGCGGATCTCACGCTGACTGAGTGCCAGCAGCAGGAAGCGCTCGTCGCCTGCGAAGAGGCGCAGCATCGGCCCCATCACCGTGCGGTTGCCGACGGTGGCGAGTTCTGGCATCGGGGCCGGCACCCGGAAGGTGCGCTGGCCGTCGGGCCGCAGCAACATGGCCGGGCCGTCGCTCATGTACTGCCAGGCCAGGGCGTTCTCTTGCAGGTCGCGGGCCGGGGCGAGCAGGGCTTCGACATCCCTGCGTCGCATCCGCTGGGTGAGCAGGTCTTCGACGCCGGTGACGAGGTTCCTCCACCTGCGCTTGTCGGTTTCGATCCCGCAGCCGAAGCGGTGGGTCGGCATGAAGAGCGAGACGTGGGGGCCGTCTGGTCCCGGCTCCGCGAGCAGTTCGAGCTCGGTGCGGCTCAACAGGTCCGTGATTGTCCTCCCGATCGGGTTGACACTCTGTTGTAACCGGACGAGTCAAACGCGCCACACCCGCCAGGCCGACCGGGTCTGGGAAAACCCTGGTGCACAACGGTGTTCGCGGTCCGACACCGATCGCACCCACCACTGACAACGCAAGGCTTCGGAAGGGACCGGAATCATGGTTGGGTACGGGAAGGGCACGAACACCGACGCAGTGCCGCATGCGTTGGGCCGGCCGCTTCCGCAGGGCGGGAGCGGTCATTCTTCTCGTTTGCCGAACTATTTACTGTCCATTCGGCTTCTCGTAGCAGATTCTGTACGCTGGGGTTGACCGCGCAACAGAATTTACTTCCGAGGGGGCCAGCCATGACCATCTTTCCTTCCGTCCACGTGCTCGACAACGACGCGAGCGTCCGCACGATGCTGACCGACCGCGGCCTCCCCGTGGTCGCGTCGCCGAAGCTGGCGGACGTGGTGGTGCTGGCCCAGCTGGGCCACCTCGATCGAGTGCTGGCCGATCTGCCAGCGGCCGCCGGGGTCATCGCTCTCGGGGCGCAGGGCGCCCCGGCCCGGCTGCACCTGACGACTGCCACCGGCGCCCCCGTGGGGGCCGTCGAGGCCCCCTCCCGTTCTTTGGGGGCCGGCGCGCTCGACCTGCTGGCCCGAGTCGACCCGGCCACCCTCACCGCCACCGCTGCCTTGGGCGTGCAGGCCCCTGCCGTCGTCGTGCTGCGCGCCGGCGGAGTCGCCGTAGCCGCCACCAGCCGCCTGGATGACCATGACGTCGCCGTCCTCGCGGTCGAGCCCGGCAGCGACAAGAACGGCAATGCTGACACGAACGGCAACGACTCGTTCGCCGAGCTGCTCGCCAACACCGTGTCGTTCGTGGCGCCGCCCGTCGACGCCCACCGGTCTGACGCGACGCACCCGCTGGTCTCGGAGCCAGCGTGGCAGAGCCTCAAGGCCGCGGTGACCGAGCTGCGGCCGCTGCAGGCCGCCAACGGCTCCGTGCCCGACCCCGAACTGCACGCGCACGCCACCCGGCTCGTGGGTGAGATCACGAACGGCATCCACGGCCTGGCGCCCCTGCTGCCCCACGACGCCGACTATCTCGAGGCCCTCGTCAAAGACTTCACCCGGTGGTCCGAGGGCGGCTTCGAGGTGCCTGACTTCCTCGACGCCCTCACGGCGTTCGCCCCGGCGAGCAAGCGGGTCGACGGCCTGCCGCACCTCGTCGTCTTCCCCATGTACACCCAGAACGGCAACCCCGACCGCAACGTCGAAGCCGTTCTGCTCCAGGTGATCTGGCCCGACTTCATCGCCGAGCTCGAGGCGGGCGACTACTCGAACAAGCTCTTCCTGCCGATCCGGTTCCTCGACTTCACGCCCGGCTACGACACGAACTCGGCCGTGCTCTTCCCCGAGACCGTCGCCATGCGCGAGGTGCCGGCCTTCACGTGGGGTGGCATCTTCGCCGACCGCGAGGCGGCCCGGTTCCGGCGTGTCGTCAGCGAAGCGGCATCCGTCACCCGGCTGCCCCTGCCCCCCGACGCCGCTCGCCTCGTGGCCGACCAACAGCTGGCCGAGCGTACCTTCGTCATGTGGGACCTCATCCACGACCGCACCCACATGCACGGCGACCTGCCCTTCGACCCCTTCATGGTCAAGCAGCGGATGCCGTTCTTCCTCTACGCGCTCGAAGAGCTGCGCTGCGACCTCACCGCCTTCCGTGAGTCGGTGGCGCTCGAGAAGGCGGGGCACCCCTACGCGCGCATGGTGCAGTACGCCGTGATCTTCGACCGCATCTTCCGCTTCGCCATCACCGGCTCCCGGGTGCGCAACTACGACGGCCTCGGCGGCCAGCTGCTCTTCGCGTGGCTGCACCAGAAGGGCGTGCTGCACTGGACCGACAACCGCCTCACCATCGAGTGGGATGCCGTGACCGAGCCGGTGCTCGAGCTCGGTCGCGCCATCGAAGACCTCTACTGGCGCTCGATCGACCGGCCGAAGGCCGCGCACTGGCTGGCCGCTTACGACCTCGTCGCCTCCGTCGTCACACCGCACCCGAGCTCGGCGTGGGCGCGCAACGCCGCCGGTGACCGCACCGCGCTGCCGCTCGACGGCCCGCCGAAGGGTCTGACGGATGCCGTGCTGCCCGACGAGTTCCCGCTGTCGATGTTCTTCGAGGCGCTGGCCAAGAAGATGAAGCCGGTCATCGAGTCGACCGCTGGCATCACCGGCGCGACCGGCGACACGCCGACGGCGTGACAGGGCACACTGGGGGGGCCGGGCGCACCGGCCCATCCGCCGAGTCTGCAGGAGCCCGCCCATGAGCGTTGTCATCGTCACCGGAGCCACCGGGGCGACCGGTCGTGCCACCTGCGCCGCCCTGGTGGCGGCCGGTCACCACGTGGCCGCCGTGGATCGTGACGGCGCGGGTCTGGCCGCGATCCTCGACGAGGTCGAGTCGACCTCGGGTACCGGCGCGCTCACCACGCACACCTGCGACCTCACCGACGCAGCCGCGACGATCGCGGTCGTGAACGAGATCCGCGCGGCCCACGGCGGCGTCGACGGCCTCGTGCACCTCGTGGGCGGGTGGCGCGGTGGCGCGACGTTCACCGAGAACGTCGACGAGGACTGGTTGCTGCTGCGCTCCTTGCTCGTTGACACCCTGCGGAACACGACGCTTGCGGCGCACGACGACCTCGCCGCCTCCGATGCTGGCCGCGTGGTCGTCGTCACCGCGGCCTCGGTCGAGAAGCCGACGGCGGGCAACGCCAACTACGCCGCGGCGAAGGCAGCGGGGGAGGCGTGGATCCTCGCCCTGGCCGACTCGTTCCGGTCGCTGCAGTCGGGTCACGCGGAGTCGCCGACGGCCCAGAAGGCGGCCGCCGTCACGGCGGTCGTCAACTACATCGGCGCTGGCCGCACCGCCACCACCCCGGCTCGGCTGGCCGCGAGCATCTGCGAGATCATCGACGGTGACGCGGCCGCCCTCAACGGCGCTCGGGTCGACCTGCGCCCCGACGCCACGCGCTGACGGTCGGCGGCCTGAGCCCGGCGACCGCCGGGTGACCACGGGGTCTGACCGAGACCACCCGAGCCTTTTTCAGGAGAGACGTGACGAGCACGACCCAGAGCCTGCCCACCAGCCTGCCCACCAGCCTGCATGACCGTGATCGCCGCGGTTTCGCCTCCGACAACTACGCCGGCCTGCACCCCGAGGTGCTCGCCGCCCTCGCCGCAGTCAACGGTGGGCACGAGATCTCCTACGGTGAAGACCACTACACCGCGCGACTCCAGACCGTCGTCGGTGGGCACTTCGGCGAGGGCACCACGGCATGGCCGGTGTTCAACGGCACGGGGGCCAACGTGCTGGCGCTGCAAGCGCTGCTGCCGCGGTGGGGCGCGGTCGTGTGTGCTGACACGGCGCACATCCAGACCGACGAGAACGCCGCCCCTGAACGCGTCGGCGGCCTCAAGCTGCTCACCGTGCCGACCCCCGACGGCAAGCTGACGCCGGCGCTGATCGACGCGCAGGCCTGGGGCTTCGGCGACGAACACCGCGCCCAGCCGTTGGCGGTCTCGATCACCCAGACCTCCGAGCTCGGCACCTGCTACACGCCGGAGGAGATCCGGGCCATCACCACGCACGCCCACAGCCTCGGTATGCGGGTGCACCTCGACGGGGCTCGTATCTCGAATGCGGCTGCCTCGCTGGGTGGTTCGCTGGCCTCCTTCACCTCTGACGTGGGCGTTGACATCGTCAGCCTTGGCGCCACCAAGAACGGCGCGCTCGCAGCCGAAGCCGTCGTGGTGCTCGACCACAGCCTGACCGCCGAGCAGCACGGGCTGGTCTACCTGCGCAAGCTCAACATGCAGCTCGCCTCGAAGATGCGGTTCATCTCCGCGCAGCTGCTCGCGCTCTACGACGGTGACCTGTGGCTGCGGTCGGCCGGCCACGCCAACGAGATGGCGCAGCGCCTTGCGGCCGGTGTCGGCCCACTTGACGGCGTGACGATCACCCAGGCCGTGCAGGCCAACGCCGTGTTCGCCGTGCTCGCCCGCGACGTGGCGGACGCGTTGCGTGAGCGCTTCCGGTTCTACGACTGGAACCCCGCCACGGGCGAGGTGCGCTGGATGTGCTCGTGGGACACGACGGCATCCGACGTCGACGCCTTCGTGGCCGAGCTGAAGCGGCTGCTCGCGGCTGCCTGACCTTTCCGCCGCCACCGTCGAACGACGGTTCGGCCCGACCGCTGTCGGAGGCTTCCCGTAAAGTTTTCAGCGTGGGTGATGCTGCGATTTTCGCCGAAGACCTCGTCATGACCTTCGGGGGTAAGGTGCGCGCCCTCGAGGGGGTGTCGCTCCGCGTCGAACCGGGCACGGTGCTGGGGCTGCTCGGCCCCAACGGCGCGGGCAAGACGACCGTCGTCAACATCCTGACCACGCTGTTGCGGCCTGACTCGGGCCGGGCCGAGGTCGCCGGCATCGATGTGCTTCGCCACCCGGCCGCGGTGCGTCGTTCGATCGGGCTGGCTGGGCAGTTCGCGGCCGTCGACGACGTGCTCACCGGCGCCGAGAACCTCACGCTCGTCGGCCGGCTCAACCACCTGTCGACGGCTCAGGCCCGCACGCGCGGCGCCGAGCTGCTGGAACGCTTCGGCCTGGCCGAGGCCGGTGACCGGGCGGCCAAGACCTACTCCGGCGGGATGCGCCGACGGCTGGACCTCGCGGCGGCGCTCGTGGCCCGCCCGCCCGTGCTCTTTCTTGACGAACCCACGACGGGGCTCGACCCCCGCAGCCGCATCGAGCTGTGGGAGGTCATCGAAGACCTCGTGCGCGAAGGAACCACGCTGCTGCTGACCACCCAGTACCTCGAGGAGGCCGACCGCCTCGCCGACCGCATCACGGTCGTCGACCACGGCCGGGTCATCGCCGAGGGCACCTCACCCGAGCTGAAGGCCCGCATGGGCGGAGCAGTGATCGAGGTGCGGATGGCTGACGCCGCAGGCGCCCGCGCCGCGCACCAGGCGCTCGCCGGGGTCGGCGACGGCCAGGCCAGCCTCCAGGGTGACATCGTTCAGGTGCCTGCCACCGACGGCACGGTCGTGCTCAGCGAGGTGGTGCGCCGACTCGACGCCGCTCACCTGACGGCCCGGGGGCTGCAGCTGCGCGAGCCGAGCCTCGACGATGTGTTCCTGGCCCTCACGGGTCACGGCTCCGCAACGGCGGTCGAGCAGGAGGCTGCCGAGAACCGCAGGGAAGTCGCTGACGCCGCGCCCTCGTCGGTCGAGAAGGACGCGCTCGTGACCGATCGCAGGGGAGGTCGACGATGACGACGACCCGGGCGCCGGCCCGTGAGGCTCAGCACGCCGACCACGGCTCCGGGCTGGGGTGGGCGGTGCGCGACACGCTGGCCATGGCCGGCCGAAACCTGCGCCGGTTGCTCCGTCAACCCGAGCAGGTGATGTTCAACCTCGTCTCGCCGATCATGTTCGTGCTGCTCTTCCGTTACGTGTTCGGTGGCGCGATCGGCGGTCTGCAGGGGCTCAACTACGTCAACTACCTGATCCCCGGCATCGCGGTGCAGACCGTGCTCTTCAGTGCCGGAGTCACGGGCTTTGCCCTTGCCGACGACCTGCAGAAGGGCTTCATCTACCGGTTGCGCTCGCTACCCATGGCTCGAAGCGCCGTCTTCGGCGGTCGAGTGGCGGCCGACACGGTCAACAACACGCTGGGCCTGCTCGTACTTATCGCCACCGGGTTCGTGGTGGGGTTCCGGCCCTCCGACCTGCCCGGGCTGGCGCTCGCCGGCCTGCTCCTACTGCTCTTCGCCCTGGCCGTCAGCCTGGGTTACGCGCTGATCGGCATGACGGTGCGCAGCGCCGAGGCGGTCAACGCCGCCACCTTCCCGATCATCTTCCCGCTGACCTTCGCCTCCTCGGCGTTCGTGCCGGTGGCCACCATGCCCGACTGGTTGCAGGGCTTCGCCACGCACCAGCCGGTCAGCGTCGTGATCAACGCCGCCCGGTCGCTCATCCTCGGTGACACCGCCACCGATGCCCAGCGGGCGCAGCTGCTCGGCGGCGCCGACACGGCATCCCTGGTGCTGCAGTCGCTGGCCTGGACCGTCGGCATCGGGCTGCTGTTCGGGGTGCTCTGCACCCGCAAGTACCGCAACCTGCGCTGATCTCGGCGCGACCCCAGGGTTGACGCGGGGCGACGCGGCACTCCAGCAGGCCAGTTCTCCGCCGGGAGTGGCTCCGCTGTCGCCGATGTCAATCGTACTTACCCTTGCAGGTACATACCTGAACGGGTAGATTGAATCGCATGGACGCGGTGTTGCAGGCGTTGGCCGACCCGAGCCGGCGCACAGTGCTCGAGATCCTGCGGGATCACCCGGCGACGTCGGGTGAGCTGGCCGACGCGCTGCCGATCGCGAGGCCCGGGGTGTCTCGGCACCTTCGGGTTTTGCGCGAGGCGGGGTTGGTCGACGTGCGTCAAGAGGCGCAGCGCCGGATCTACAGCCTGCGGCCGGAGGCATTGGTCGAGGTGGACGAGTGGCTGGGCGAGTACCGCGCCCTGTGGCAGAACCGGCTCGATGCCCTGCACACGGAGATCGCACGAGGAAAGAAGGCGCAGAAGTGAGGCTGACCGGAACGATGCGGGCGCTCGACGACAAGCGAGGAGCGGTGCGGGTGGAGGAGGTGTACGACACCGACCTCGACGATCTGTGGAATGCGTGCACGACACCCGAGCGACTCGCGCGCTGGATCGCCACAGTGTCAGGTGACCTGGGCGTCGGTGAGACGGTGCATGCCGTCTTCACGAGCACCTGGGCCGGGCCGATTCGGATCGAGGTCTGCGACGCCCCGCAGCATCTGCTGCTGACGATGGAGCCGGGCGCCGACGACGAGACCCAGCTCGAGGCCTGGCTCACGGCAGAGGGATCGAGCACCCGGCTGGTGGTCGAGGAGCGCGGCCTGCCCGTCGACAAGCTGCACTTCTACGGAGCCGGCTGGCAGGTTCACCTGGAAGACCTCGGACGCTCGGTGGCGAGCGACGGCCCCGCGCACGTCGGCGGCTGGTCGGAACAGACCGCCGCCCCAGCCTGGTTCGCGCGCTGGACCGAGCTCACCCCGCAGTACCGGGACTCGACGTCGGCTGATGTCTGACTACAGCCGGCTGGACGGGCCGCCCGGGTGCACCGCCGACTGAGGGAAGTGAGCGAGCCACCGCGGTCGGTGTGCCACCGTCACACACCTTCCAGTGCTTGGATAAGGCCATGGACGCAGCGGAGGACCTTCAACGCGTGGTCAGCGCCAGCCGCACGATCTCGGCCGGACCCGCCGAGATCTTTGAGCTGATCGCCGACCCGGCACAGCAGCCGCAGTGGGATGGCAACGACAACCTGACCGAGGCGCCTGCGGGTCAGCGGGTCCATGCCGTGGGTGACGTCTTCACCATGACGACCACCAAAGGCCACGTCCGCGAGAATCACGTGGTCGAGTTCGAGGAGGCCCGGCTCATCGCCTGGCGACCTGCCGAGCCGGGACAGCAACCACCGGGGCACCTGTGGCGCTGGGAGCTGGAGCCGGTCGGGTCTTCAGCAACGCGGGTGGTTCACACCTACGACTGGACGCAGCTGCCCGACCACGACAAACGGACGGTGCGGGCGCGGGCGACCACGGCTGACCGGCTGCTGTCATCGGTTGACCGGCTTGGCGCACTGGTTGAGAGCCGACCGTCCGCCACCTAGTCTCACTCAGGCACACTGACCGGATGGCTCGGCGCGGCCCTTGGCCCGCGCCCTCCGCCAGATCCCCAGCATCGGAGAAACCCGTGAACATCGCGCAGCACCACCCCCTCTCACTGCCCAGCCCACGGCCCGCGGCGGGAGCCGGGCGATGAGCCGGCGAGGTCAGCGCCGCAGGAGCGGCGACACCCTGCCGGAGCTGCCTCGGGACGGGCTGCGCGTCGTCCCCCTGGGTGGACTGGGTGAGATCGGCCGCAACATGACCGTGTTCGAGCACCGTGGGCGGCTGCTGGTCGTCGACTGCGGCGTGCTCTTCCCCGACGAGCACCAGCCCGGGGTCGATGTCATTATCCCCGACTTCACCTGGATCAGGGAGCGCCTCGACCGGGTCGATGCGATCGTGCTGACGCACGGCCACGAAGACCACATCGGTGGGGTTCCCTACCTGCTGCGCGAGCGCCCCGACATCCCTGTCGTCGGCTCGCGCCTGACCCTCGCCCTGCTCAAAGCCAAGCTCGTCGAGCACCGCATCACCCCGGTGACCGTCGAGGTCGCGGAGGGCGACCGGCGCACGTTCGGCCCGTTCGACTGTGAGTTCGTCGCCGTCAACCACTCGATCCCGGACGGGCTGGCCGTCGCCATCCGCACGACGGCCGGGCTGGTTCTGCACACCGGTGACTTCAAGATGGACCAGTTCCCGCTCGACCGCCGCGTCACCGACCTGCGGGCCTTCGCACGCCTGGGCGAGGAGGGCGTCGACCTGTTCCTCGTCGACTCCACGAACGCCGAGGTCCCCGGCTTCACGGTCTCCGAGGAAGAGCTCGCACCCGCGATCGACACCGTCTTCCGCACCACCAAGGGCCGGGTCATCGTGTCGAGCTTCGCCAGCCACGTGCACCGCATCCAGCAGATCCTGGATGCCGCCCAGCGTCACGGGCGCAAGGTCGCGTTCGTCGGACGCTCGATGGTGCGCAACATGGGCATCGCGCGCGAGCTGGGCTACCTCACCATCCCCGACGGCCTGGTCGTGAAGGACCTCAAGGCCCTCGACCGGCTGCGACCTGACCAGATGACGATCATCGCCACCGGGTCGCAGGGTGAGCCGATGGCCGCCCTGGCCCGAATGGCCAACCGCGACCACCCCGTGAGCATCGTCGAGGGCGACACGGTGCTGATGGCCAGCTCCCTCATCCCGGGCAACGAGAACGCCATCTACCGCGTCATCAACGAGCTCACTCGGTTGGGAGCGAACGTGGTGCACAAGGGCAACGCCAAGGTGCACGTCTCCGGGCACGCCAGCGCCGGCGAGCTCGCCTACTGTTTCAACATCATCCGCCCGACCAACGTGTTGCCCGTCCACGGCGAGTGGCGACACCTGCGCGCGAACTCCGACATCGCGATCCGCACCGGCGTGGATCCCCAACGGGTGCTGATCGCGCAGGACGGCAGCGTCGTCGACCTCGTCGGCGGCCGGGCTCGCATCACGGGCACCGTCCCCGCGGGCCTCGTCTACGTCAACGCCATGACCGTCGGTGGAACCACCGAGGAGACCCTGCACGTGCGGCGCACCCTCGCCGAGGAGGGCGTGGTGACCATCGTGTGCATCGTCGACCCCGACACCGGCGCCCTCACCGAGGACCCCGACTACCTCGCCCACGGCTTCCCACCCGAGGTCATGGACTTCTCCGCGGCCACGCCGGCCATCCAGGCGGCCCTCACGAAGGCAACCCGCGACGGCATCGAGGACCTCGAGCAGATCGAGGAGCTCGTCCGTCGGGCCGCCTCCGGCTGGGCCCAACGCCAGCACCGCCGGAGCCCCTTGGTCATCCCCGTGATCGTCGACGCCTGACCCGCTCGGGACCGGGTGACGCTCACCGTCCGCTGCGGCCCGCTGCCGAGGCGAAGCTCAGCCAGGAGTGGCGGTTGCCGGCCCAACACCATCCGATCTTGGGCGCGTCGCGGTTGGCGGCGCCATCGCGTCCGGTCCCGTTGCTGATCCACAGTGCCGGCGTTCGCGCGTCGAGCACGCCGTTGGGCTTGCGAAGCCGAGAGGCGATCGTCATGAAGCAGTGGTTTCGTTCAAGCGCTTGTGGCTGCTGAAGCACCCATTGGATGCCTTCTGCGAGGGTCAGCGGGGTGCGCCCGTCCGCGGTGATGGCGGGCAGGGCCTCGTCCGGGCTCCAGTTGGCCATCTGATCGCCGCGGTCGATGTCATACACGGAGTAGACGGGGCCGTCGGGAAGCGTGGCCTGCTCGATCGGGGTGAAGTCGTCAACGTCAGGTAGGTCGACCACGACGAACCCGTGCTTGCCGCCACGTTCCAGCAGTGGCGCGAGTCTTGACGCTGGTGCACGGCTGGGGTGGATGACGAGGAGTGCGCCGTCGGGTGAACCGGTGTGGGCGGCGCTGCGTAGATCTCGTGCTGATAGTCCGGCCACCTCGTGCACACCGAGCTCGATGAGCCGCTCGGCCTGTTGATCGAGCGGGGGTAACGCAGTCCGCAGCTTGGCCGACACGCTGGTCTCCGATCGTCGAGGAGCAAGGAACCCTCTACAACGCTGTCACCGGATCGATGGTTCCGAACGTGGGCCCGGGTGCTCGACCTGGCGGCGGAACGATGCACCCGCCTCAGTCATTGATCGCTTCGATCCCGAGCTCAGCCAGTTCGGCCACGCGCTCGCGCAAGTGCTGGATCAGCACGGGCGGCGGTCGCTCCCAGCCCCTGACCTCCTCGAGCACCCGCAGTGGCTCGGTCGTTCGGTACGACCGGGTCGGGTTGCCCGGGAAGCGCTTGTCGGTGAGGTTCGGGTCGTCTTCGATCGTGCCTAGAGGCTCGACCCGGTAGACCCGTCCGGGCCCTTCGCCGTGAGCGAGCTCGGCCGCCAGGGGCGCGCCGTCGCGGCTGGCCGTCAGGTAGATGTGGTTGGCCTGACGCCCGGAACCGTAGTTGGAGCGCCATCCCGGTGTGAGCAGGTCACCCGGGCCCAGGTCGGATTTGGTCCCGTGAAAGAACGGCCCAAGGTCATCGACCACGCGGGGCGTCGGAGGTGGATCCCGGAGCAGGCTGTCGGGCCGCCCCATGAGCACCGCGACTCGGACGCGCCCTTTCGGCGCCCGGGGTAGCGGCCCAATACGTCGAGGACGATCGGCGTGGCGCGCTTGGCGGCGGCGGTGAGCACATACTCCGCGACCACCGCGTCATCGCCCCGTGCGAGCTCGGCCGCCCGGGCGGCATGAGCCGCCGGCCCGAGGATGTGGCGCACCTGCGTCGCCTTCGACAGCGGATGCAGGTACGCCGCCGCGGCAGCATCTCCGTCGGGACGATCCCTCTGGAAGAGGATGAGTGCCGGTTGGGCGCACGCCAGCCCATAGCCGGCAATCGCCCGCAGCTCGTCCATCGTCAACTCGAAGTCACCCGAGCGTGTCTGCATCTGACCGAGTTTCGCACAACGCGTCGGTCACGCCATCCGGCCCGTAGCGCAGTATCTCGAGGTGGGCCTTTGTCCTCGCCAACTCGCGCCCGCTACGCCTTTCCTACCGCTGAGGGCGGAGGCCTGATCCCAGAGGGAGGCCCCGCCTGACGAGCTCGGATCCGGCAAGGGGCTAGCGCTGGGCTAGCGCAATCCGCAATCGCTGACGTCAGCACGTTGGAGTCACCGTGTTCCAGATGGTCGACTTGCGGCGATGTGACGCTGTGAAGAGGTTCCATGAGGACGGGGTCCATGTGTGACTGGCCAGGTGGTACCACGACAGTTGCCACAGTGACCGCGTGGTCGCTTTGCGGAGCGGCTGAGCCCTGGGGTCGAGCCGCAATGTCGCCATCATCGCGGTGGCGTCGTCGTTAAGAACGGTCCTGATTCCGCTGCCAAGTTCGACGATGCGGTGCTGCTCGTTCCGAAGATGTCGATGCAGACTGTCACGAGCCGGGACGGTGCATCGCGCCGGCCCCTCAGGGTAGGGCCGGCACCGGCAGCGCAGCGATCGAATGCCCGGCGGCCTCGTCGGAGAAGCTCCACCCGGGTGGGTGTCGAGCACACGGCCACGGCCCCAGACTGGCGGTAGACCCTCGCGAACCCCACTCGGGCCGCACCTCGTCGATCCCATGTCGACCGAGGGCACTGGTCGGACCTCCGACACCGGCATCCACGTCGGTCGCGGAGGCCAGCACAGTCGATGAGTACTGGGGCCCATTCCGCTCGTGGCAGAGGGGCGGGATGCTTGGAGAAGCCGGCGAGAGCGCTGAGATCCAGACGGGGACCGACCGCTCTGCGGTGCTAACCCCAGGAGAGATCATGCCCACGTCGAACGCCCCGAGCAGCACCTTCCACGCCGCCCGCGATGGAGGGACACCTGGCCACACCACCCGCTCGCTCCTTCGTTGGGGCATGGTCGCCGGGCCTTTCTACGTCACCGTCTCGGTGATCCTGGGGCTGAGCCGAGACGGCTTCGACTTCACCCGCCACTATTGGAGCCTGCTGGAGAACGGGGACCTCGGCTGGGTCCAGATGGCAAACTACGTCCTGACCGGACTTATGCTCGTCGCGTTCGCCGTGGGCCTGGGCCGCGTGCTTCACCCCGGGCTCGCACATCGTTGGGCGCCGGTTCTGGTCGGCTTCTTCGGCGCAAGCCTGGTGGTGGCAGGCAGCTTCCCCGCCGATTCGTATGGCGACTTCCCCTTTGACGGTTTCCATGGGACCAGCAGCCGCGGGCTGCTGCACTTCGCGGCCCTCTCGTTCGGCTCCGCCGCCGCCGCGGCTGCCTGCTTCGCCCTGGCACGCAGGTTCGCGGGGGACGGCGCACCAGGACTGGCGCGCTTTTCGGGGGTGACCGGCGTGGTCGCCCTCGTCGGCCTACTCCCCTTCATCGCTACGTTCCCGGGCGAAGCCGCCAACAACGTGCGCTTCACGGCAGCCGTCGTCCTGGTCTTCGTCTGGATCGCGATCGTGGCCGCGCACCTCTCCCGGTCCGTCAACGTCGCCGCGTGAACCTTCCTAGGCCTGCCAAACAGACCAGCTCAGTGGCGCACAGCGGTCGACGAACAACCGATCTGGTCCAGCACCGCCGAGCGAGGATCGCTCATGAGTTCAAGACCACCAACCTCGCTGTTCCGTCGACGCCGACCGTCCGCTGGCTCCCGTGCCGCTCGTGTCGACCTTTCTGCCGGAGCGAACGGGCGACGCCACAGCCGCCGCCCAGCCCAACGCCGACGGGCAGCTCTGTCGCTACGTCGTGACCCTGCGCGTCTCAAAGGTGGTGCAGGCCAACAACGCCTTCGACTTCACCGACCACCTCGAAGGGGTGCCCGACTGGACCGACTCCCTCGTCGTCGACGTCGGCCCGACCAGCACGGGTGGCCTGGGGGCCTTCACCGGCTGGAACAGCACGATTCCCGGCGCGCTCGACCTTCTCGTCGAAGATGCCCGTGTCGCTCATGCTCACCGCCGAACCCGCTTCGCGCGGTGGCCGCCCGAACGTGCTCGTCGGGCAGGTCGACCTGCCCGATGCAGCCCGCAGTCTGTCGGTCTTCGGGCCCACCGCCACCATCACGACTCGCGTGAGTGACCGACGGCCAACGCCCGCCCCGAGCCCGACCTTCGTTGCCCGACACGGGCCCTCGACCGATGCCGCTGCCGGATGCCGAGAGGGCCGCCACTTCGCGGTGGGCCAGTGCCCGAGCGTTCCGACACCACTTCTGGCAGCCACCCCGCGCCCACGGCGAGGTCATCGCCGGACGCGAGATCAGTTTTCTCGAGCTCTTCTACGACCTGGTCTACGTCGTGGTCGTAGCGCAGGCCGCTCACCACCTCTCGGGCGACGTCACCTGGCCCGGGGTGGGCCGGTTCGCGGTGGTGTTCTCCCTCATCTGGATCGCCTGGGTCAACGGGCGGTCTACCACGACCTCCACGGCCGCGCCGAGGGCCGCACCCGGGCCTACGTCTTCCTTCAGATGGGCGTGCTCGCCCTGCTCGCCGTCTTCACCGGCGGCGCCACCGCTGACGACGGGCCCGCCTTCGCCGTCGTCTACGGCGTCTATCTGCTGCTTCTCGGCTGGCTCTGGTACTCCGTGCGCCGACAGGACTCGGCAGACTACCACCCCGCGACGACCCCCACACCGCCGGCGTTCTCGGCTCGGCGGTCGCGGTGGGCGTCAGTGCACTGCTGCCCAATGGTCTGCGGCTGGGGGTGTGGACCCTCGTGGTGCTCTGCTGGCTGGTTGGCCTCATCGTGCTCGACCGGCGCCGTAGCCTCACCCTCGATACCAGTGCCAACGCGAGCGAGTCGCTGGTCGAACGCTTCGACCTGTTCACCATCATCGTGCTGGGTGAGGTGGTCGCCGGGGTGGTCGGCGGCATCGCGGATGCCGGCCGGGGCCCCCTGGCCGTCGTCACCGGCATCCTCGGGCTGGGGATCGGGTTCGCCTACTGGTGGAGCTACTTCGACTTCGTCGGCGCCCGGCGGGTCGCCCCGCGCCGAGGTGCACTCTCGATCTGGCTCGTCGCCACCTCCCGGTAACGATGGCCATCGCCGCCACCGGCGCGGTCATGGTGCTGATGATCGAGCAGGCGTCAGACGGCCATGCCCCGGGGCCGGCGCCGATGGTGGCGTCGGCGTCGGCGTCGGTGGCCGTGGGGGTGCTGGCTCTCGTGCTGGTCGCCACCTCGCTCGCCGACTGGCACGAGCTGCCCCGGGTCCACCGCCCGGTAGCCGCGGCCTTGGTGCTGGCGGCTGTGGTCGCCCTCGTGCTGGGCTGGCTGGCACCGCCGCCTTGGCTGCAGTTTCTACTGTTGACGCTGGTGCTGGGCGCAGTCTGGCTCGTCGGCATCCTCACCTGGTTCGCGAGAACCCATCAGCCGACTCCGTCGCAGTGATGCCAACGACGCCAACGACGCCAGCGACGCCAACGAAGCCAACGAAGCCTCCCCTGTCTGTCGGGTCACACCTGGCCCAAAGGCCCTTCCGCCCAGCGTGATCGGCTGACAGGCTAGGTGACAACGATCGGGTCGCGACCGCCGCGTCTCGAGCCGCCCCGGATCCGGGTGATGGTTCGTTCAGCGGCGGCGTGACCGTCCCGCTCGAAGGGAGCGCTGATGTCGAGCCAACAGCCCACGGTCCTGTCGCCGCAGCAGTGCCGAGAACGCCTCGAGTCCAAAGAGGTGGGCCGGGTCGCCTGGGTCAGCGCCCATCGGCCCCGGATCCTGCCGGTCAGTTACACGTGCTTCGACGACGTCATCGTCATCCGCACCGTGGAGGGCCGCACGCTGTCGCACCTGACGCGGCGCGCCCCCGTCGTGTTCGAGGTCGACGACCTCGACGAGAGCGGCCGCCGAGGGTGGAGTGTGATCGTCAACGGGTTCAGCGGCTCGATCGTCGCGCCGAACGAGGCCGCCCTCGTGTGGAAGTCCGACCTCGCGCAGCCGTGGGCGCCGGGCCAACGCTCCCTGCTCATCGCCATTACCATCGAGACGATCACGGGTCGGGTCTTCGGGTCGTGAACCGCCGACCTGACACATCATCGCCTCGACCCCAGGTGAAGCGGGTCTATGACAACCCCAGCCCCGACGACGGCTGCCGGGTGCTCGTCGACCGGGTCTGGCCGCGTGGCCTGCGCAAGGACGAGGCCCACCTCGACGAGTGGCTCAAGGCCGTCGCTCCGACCACCGAGCTGCGGAAGTGGTTCGGTCACGTCTCCGAGCGCTACGACGAGTTCGTCACCCGGTACGCCGCAGAACTGGAGGAGGGCGAGCCCGCCACCGCGTTTGCGCACCTGGGCGAGCTGGCCGACGCAGGCCCGCTCACGCTGCTCACGGCGACGAAGCAGTGGCAGATCAGCCAGGCGGCGGTGCTCGCCGACCTGCTCTCCGGCAGTGTCAAGAGTGCCAAGGGCGCCAAGGGTGGCAAGAGCCACCAGGGCGGGTCCTCCTGAGGCCGCGTCGGTGTCTTGGGTCCGTCGGGTGCGTCAGCGCGCGCGAACGTGCGCCAGCGACAACCCGACGGGGATGCTGATGAGCAGCAGCGCCACGAGGGCGCGAACGGACAGCAGGGCCACGCGCTGCCCGCGGGCGACCTCGTCGACCCCGCCCGGCCCGCTGCGGGTCGCAACCAGCAGCGCGCCGAGGGCCACCACGAGCAGCGCACCACCGAGGTTGACGAGCAGCGCAGCGCCCCAGAGGGTTCCGGCGATGACGGCTGCGTTGCCGAGGTTCCACCCGGCGAACTCGACGAGCAACAGACGATGGCTGACCGGATGCCGTGCCAGCAGCGACTGTCCGCCGGCCAGGGCGATCTGGGCCACCCCGGCCACGAGCACGAGGTAGGCCGCAGCCCACGAGCCGTGCACGAGCGCCAGCGGCCCGGTGACGGCTGCCACCAGCCCCCCTGCGACGACGCAGACGGCTCCGACGACGAACGCCGCGAGGTAGGGCCACCACGACGCACGGCCAGCGGATGCCGGTGGTGCCGCGTCCGGGGGGATCTGCGCGACGGCGCTATCGGCTGCGTCGCTCGAGGGCTGTGTGACCGACGGCTCAGGATCGGTCTCGCTCCCCGACCGGGGCATGCCGTCTACCTCCAGCTCCAGGTCAGGCCGACTGGCGCACGATGGCCAGACGCCACGCCTCGGGGCCGCGCTCGAGGTACTCGACGGTGAACTCACCGGGGTTGCGCCGTTCGAGCTGCGCGAGCAGCGGCTTGGGGTCGTGTGGCGCCACCAGCACCAAGCCCCCGTTGGCCCTCACCCCGTCGAGGGCGCCGAAGACCGTGGCGTGCCGGATGGCGTGCGGAACGGCCCGGGCGTCGAGCTCGGGATAACCCGCCGCGGCCTCTTCTCCACAGGTGCAGTCATGGGCCGCCGGTGCTGCCTCCGCTGCGGCTGACGCGGCTCGTCCGTGCGCGTGGCCACCGCCGATCAGCTCGTGCATCCCCTCGAGCAGCTTGGCCACCGACACGTCGGGGGCGCCGACCAGCAACGGCAGCACGAGCGTGTTCTCCTTGTCGAGGTGGGTGTCGAAGAGCACCTGCAGGGCCCGCGCCCCTGCGGCCCTGGCCACCGAGCTCGTGGCTCCCTCGATCTCGTCGACCAACCCGATGAGCACCGTGTGCTCGCGCAACATCGACTCCACGAGCAGACGCCCCTCGACGCGTTCCCGGGCAGCGGCGTAGAGCGTCGTCTCCTCGGCCACCGCGTGGGGGATCAGCTCGGTGCGACACCACTGCACGAGGTCGGTCGCAGCCGCGTCGACCCAGCCGCCCGACGGCCCGTCGTCAGTCTCGCGAACCGCTGCCGCGGTCACCCCGCCCGCCTTGAGGGCCAGGGCTCCCGAGAGCTGGGCGTGATGCTGCTCCACGGCCGCGGCAGCGCGGGCGTCTGCTTCGTCGGATGCGATGACGAGCTCGTTCATGATGGACCTTCCAACGGTGAGGGGGTGTGGCCGGTTGGCGACGTGTCCCTATTTTTATACACTAGTACCGTGCAAAAACAAGATGCTCACGAGGCAGGCTCCGGTCCGGCCCTCGGGCCGCTTCCCGCCCTGCCGACGACCGCGCCCGGAACGACGTCCCGATCCCGAGCGCGTGTGCTCGCTGTCCTCACGCAGACACCGGAGCCACTGAGCCTGGCCGCCCTGAGCGACGCGACGTCGTTGCACGTCAACACCCTTCGCGAGCACCTCGACGCCCTCCAGCAGCAGGGGCTGGTCTCTCGGGCCCTCGCCGAGCCGCACGGTCGCGGTCGCCCCGCCTGGCTCTACACGGCGGCGCGGGCGGCTGCCCCGAACGGGGTGCGTGAGTACGCGGGCCTGGCCTCGGCCCTCGCCGACTCGATCCGGCGCCACAGCCCCGACCCGGCGGGGGAGGGCCGCGAGGCGGGGCAGAGCTGGGGTCGTGACCTCGCCGAGCGCCAGGGCCCACCCCCCGGCCCGGGCGCGGTCGCGGCCCGGCGCCACGTGGTGGGGTTGCTCGACGACCTCGGCTTCGCCCCGGAGACGACCAGGAGGGTCACGTCGGTACGGTTGACGCGATGCCCCTTGCTGGATGCCGCTAGCGCCAACCCCGAGGTCGTCTGCTCGGTGCACCGCGGCATCGTCGAGGGCGCCCTGTCGCTGTGGGGCTCGGCTGAACCGGTCACCCTGCTGGCGTTCTCCGAGCCGGGCGCCTGCCGGCTGCGGTTGGGCGGTCTACCCGCGGCGTCTCCGCCGGTATGACGACCGCCGGTATGACGACACAGTCCCGGGCCCTGCGACGGCGAGCCCCGTTCCTGCTGCTCGCCGTGCTGGCCCTGCTCGCCGGCCTCGACGCCGCGCTGCTGCTGCTCGGGCTGCCCGCGCCGGTCACCACCGAACGGTTGCCGGAGGTGCACGGCATCC
>JBDTVJ010000042.1:0-25927 GCA_040007275.1 Terracoccus sp. | reverse complement strand
GTGGCTGGCATGGGTTCACCCTGTCGCACTTCGGCGCCCGGTGCGAGGGCTGGGGTTGCCTGATTACTTGGCGAGAACCGCCGAGGCTGCCTTGACGCCGGGCGCGGTGCAGACGGCGCTGGGCTGGCCGCCGTTCTGTGCGCAGACCTGGGCGGTCATGACGTTGATCGCGGGCCCGACGCTCTTGCCGATCGGGGAGGTCGGGTCGAGGATGCCGGCCATGATCTGGTCGTAGGTCTTGCCCTCGAAGGCGTTCGAGTCGACGGTGGGCCCGAGGGTGGCGCGGGTGCCCCCGTAGTTGATCCAGGGGATGTTGCCCTTGGGGTTGTACTTCTGCATCAACGCAGCATCCTCACCCTCGAGCTTCTGCAGCGGCTTGTTCTCTCGGTCCTGGGTCTCGACGGCCTTGAACACGACGTGGTCGCTGATGAAGCTCGACTTCACGAACGAGAAGGTCGGGGTGTCGGGCAGGGCGTCGGTGCTGCTGCTGGTGGTCTCGGTCAGGCCACTGAAGGTGCCGAACCGCGACAGGGCGCCGATGAGGGCCCAGCGTTCCACCGCGCAGTAGGGGCAGAACTCGGCGCCGACGTAGAGCACGACCGGCTTGCCGTCGGTCGTGCGCGCCGTGGCTCCGTCGAGCTTGGTCGGTGCCTGCTGGGCCGTCGGTGCGGGCGCCTTGTCGAGCGTCGCGGCCGGGATCGCCATGAGTTTGGTCAGGGCGGCGGCCCCGTTGCCGCCGACCGGGGCGGGAACGGGGCGGTTCGCGATGACGATGCCGATGGCGACAGCGATGACGATGACGACCACGCCGACGCCCGCCGCCACCATCTGGGTGCGCTGGCGCTCCTTGCGGGCCTTCGCCTCGCGCAGCTCTGTGGCGCGTTGCTTCGCCGCCGTTCTCGTGCCTTTGGCCATGGCTCAGGACAGTAGCGCCTGCCCGAGCGCGCATCGACAGGAGTGGGAGACGGGGCTCGGCACTGCGGCCACCGCCGTCGCCATGGCGTTTGCAGCAACTGCGGCTCTTGCTGGGTGCGAAAGCGTGGCACCCGCTGGAGGCACCGGCATGAGTGTGGACGGTCGCGGGCACCCAGTGGTCGTATTCGTGCGATCCATCTCGGGCTGCTCCGCGCAAGCATCGAACGTTACGGCGCCTGCACCTCGAGCCGGTTGCGGTCGTTCGTCGAGCCCGACCTTTGCCTCGTCGAGGTGACCCCGAACCCTGCTAGCCCCGCTAGCACGATTCGGCGGGAACACCACTTCGACGCAGGCGCCGCCGCCCGGGCCGTTCCCCAGCTGGACGGTCGCACCGTGGCGGCCGGCGATCCACAGCACTGGCGGCAGACCGAGCCCCGTTCCACCGCGCGGGCCCGACACGTACTCGACCCGCACGTCGCGATTGGTGGGAAAGCCCGTCGTTGCGCACAAGACTTGGCTGCGCGATCTTGTGCGCGACGCTCAGATGTGAGCATAATGCAGGCCATGATGGTGACCGCTGACTCGGCCTATCGCGCCCGAACACCGGTGTGGATTGCTGACGATCTCGCCCCGTTGCGAGACGCCTGTGTGAGTGAACAGAACGATGTGCCGATGATGACTTGCTGCGTTATGAGTCAGTTCAGGAAGGTTGCGTCAACATGAATCACCCCAGGGAACAGGGTTCTGTCCCGCCGTCGCCCGGTTGCCGCCCGTCCCGGACCAACTCTGCCGAGCGTCCACGGATCTGGTCGGCGGCACTGGCCGCGGTTGTGGCCATTGGTAGCGTCCTGTTCGGTCTGGCGCCACCCGCAGTCGCCGCCGCCTCCACCCACACCGTGTTCGTCGCCCCTGACGGCAGAGAAGGGGCGTCGGGCACCCATCAGCAGCCGCTCGCCTCCATCAACGAGGCGGTTGGGCTCCTGGCCCGGGCCGGGGGGCCGGGAGTGGTGGAGGTGCTTGCGGGCACGTACGCGGAGCGCGTGGTGCTGCGCAATCGCCATGACGTGGTGATCCGTTCGTACAAGGGTGAGCATGTGATCTTGGACGGAGGGTCACTACGGGCCCCCGCAGGTCGTTCCGCCATGGTGACCATCCTGGACAGTTCGGGCGTCACCATCGACGGGCTGGACATACGGGGCTACGACACGACGTCCCTGACCGCCATGCCCATCGGGATCTACGTGCACGGGGCATCCAGCCGTATCTCGCTGCGGAACAACCACGTTCACTCGATGGGCAACTACAACGGCACGCTGGGCAGCTTCGAGCTCAACGCCCACGGCATCGCTGCCTACGGAGACGTGGCCGAACACCCCATCTTCGACCTACAGATCACCCACAACGAGGTCGACCACCTCGCTTTGGGCGCAAGCGAGTCGGTCGTTGTCAATGGCAACGTCGACGGATGGAGCATCACTGGCAACTACATCCACGACAACAACAACATCGGTATCGACGCCATCGGCTTCGAACCCACTCTGACCGGTCCCGCGCGGTACAGCCGAGCCAACCGAGCACGTAACGGTGAGATCGCAGACAACGTCGTCGAGAACATCATCTCGCGAGGCAACCCCTCGTACTACGAGGATGGCAGTTGGTGCAACTGTGCGGACGGGATCTACGTCGACGGCGGGACGGCGATCCGGATCGAGCGGAATACGCTGAGAAACAACGATATCGGCATTGAGATCGCCGCTGAGAACCCGCGCGGCAGCGCCGACCATGTGGTCGTCGCTGACAACTTCGTCACCCGCAGCGGCTACGTCGGAATCACGACCGGCGGCTACTGCAACGGCGACGAGGCGTGCGGCGGAGTTCGTACCGGACGGGCCTTTGACAACACGTTCGTCAACAACACCTTGTACGCCAACAACCAGCTTGCGGACGGGTCCCCGGAGTTCCTCGTCCAGTACTACACGAGTCGGACCACCATCGAGAACAACATCTTCTACGCCACCGGGCGTGCGCCAGCACTGTTGGGCACGGTCCCGGGGGCACAACACGACGGGACCAGTACCCCGCCGCGAACGGACGGGAACCTCTACTACGCCACCGGGGGCCGGCCGGCTGTGGCCACCTTTGGGATCCTGGGCCACACCTACACCGGGTGGGCGGCCTACCGACGCGCCACTGGCCTGGACCAGAAGAGCCGATTCACCAACCCCCGGCTGCAGAATCCGGCCCATGGCGACCTGCACCTGCGGTCCGACTCCCCCGCAGTGAACGCAGGGCTGGCGCTGCCGCTGCGGATCGTCGGATTCTTCGACATCGACCGGGAGGTCAGAGTGCAGGGCGGGCGCATCGACATCGGCGCAGACGAATGGCGATGAACCCTACAGATAGTTGTGCGGTTGTGACCTCAACACGCAATTCCAACCATTGATCGACTGCGCATACGCGCAGTACCGTCTCAGAACTGTCCACCCCAACGCTGCCGTGAGACCGCCGCCAAGAGGAGTCACCCATGTTGAGAAAGATGCGCGTTTGCGGGATTGCCCTGGGCGTAACGACAGCCTTGGTGTTGGCCGGCTGCAGTGGTAGCGATAGCGGCGGTGAGTCGAGCAACGGGGTGACCAAAGTGGTGGTCTGGAACGGATACACCGACGCCCAGGCCAAGAACTTCACCGCACTGATGAACGAGTACAACAAGGCACACCCGACCGTTCAGATTTCGCAGCTGGTCTCGAGCAGCGATCAGGTGCTCCAGAAGATCCTCACCGCAGTCCGGGGCGGCACCCCGCCCGACGTCGCCTACATGTTCGGCTCTTGGGCGCCGAACATCGCCAAGATCCCGCAAGTGGTGGACATGACGTCCTACGTCGCGCAGCCAGAATGGAACTGGTCGGACTTCTACGAAGGCGAACGAGCCGCGGCCACCGTGAAGGGCAAGGTCATCGGCGTCCCGGCCCTGGTCGACAACCTCGCCATCGTCTACAACAAAACCCTGTTCAAGGCAGCTGGAGTCGCACCACCGACGGCGACCTGGACCTGGGACGACTTCACGGCCGCTGCCAAGAAGCTGACCGTGCCCGCCAAGAAGCAGTACGGCTGGCTGATTCCCGCTGATGGGAGCGAGGACACTGTCTGGCACTTCGACGCGATGCTATGGGAGGCAGGCGGCGACATCCTGACGCCGGACAACACGAAGGCGGCCTTCAATTCACCAGCCGGGGTGAAGGCGCTGACAACGCTGCAGCAGATGGCCCAGGACAAGTCGGTCTATGTGGACACCACGAACGCCCAGGGAACCAAGCTGATGAACAGCGGCAAACTAGGGATGATGGTCACCGGTCCGTGGGACCTGAGTTCGCTTCCGGATATTGACTACGGCGTCCAGGTCATGCCCACGTATGACGGATCCAGCGCAGATCACCAAACGATCTCGGGTCCTGACAACTGGGTGGTGTTCAACAACGGGTCGGAGCGGGAGAAGGCGGCCGTTGACTTCGTCAAGTGGCTGACTGCTGCCGCTCAGGTCAAGACCACCTCGCTGGCCAGTGGCGACCTGCCGACCCGAGAATCGGTAGGCCAGGAGCAGAGCTTCGTAGACGCATTGAACAAGAAGCTCCCTGGAAGTGCCGTCTTCGTGCAGAACTTGTCCAACGTGAAGAAGGCCAGACCACCGGTCGACCAGTACCCAGCGGTCTCGGAGGCGATGGGTCAGGCGATCGTCTCGGTCTTGCTGGGCAAGGCCGAGCCCTCCGCCGCTCTTGATGACGCCGCGAAGCAGGTCGACGCCAAGCTGGCAGGAAACTGATGGCCACGGTGACCGAGGACCCTGCTCGCCCCCCGCCGGGGCCTCTGCGCCGCCTCGGTCGCTCGGAGCATGCCACTGGATGGGCACTGGCCAGCCCCGGCGTCATCCTGATCGGAATCTTCGGCCTGCTCCCAGTGCTGCTGTCTCTCAAGCTCTCCTTTCAGAAGTCCGACCTGCTGACGCCGGATACGCCGTGGGTGGGGACCGCCAACTACCGAAAGCTCTTTCACGACCCGGTATTTGCAGCGGCGATCGAGCACACTCTCATCTTCACCGCCCTCTTCGTACCCGGCACGATGTTGGTCGGCCTGCTAATAGCAGTCGCGATGAACCGATCGATCCGGTTCATTTCCGTCTACCGCACTGCCGCCTACGTCACCATGGCCGTGTCGACGATCTCGGAGGGGATCATCTTCCTCTGGTTGACGGACAAGGACTACGGATTGGTCAACGCGGCGCTGAACGCCGTCGGAATCAGCTCGCAACCTTTCTTGGCCTCCACGTCCCAAGCCCTGTACGTGATCGTCGCAATGACGATCTGGGGGTGGACGGGGTTTGCGGTGATCATCTACCTGGCCGCACTTCAAGGGGTGCCAGTCGAACTGCACGAAGCTGCTGCAATCGATGGTGCGAGCCCTTTCACCAGGTTCCGCACCATTACGGTCCCTCTGCTCAGCCCCGCAAGCCTTTTCTTGGTCGTGTGGCTGACTATCAACGCACTGCAGCTCTTCGACGAGGTCTACCTCACGACACGGGGAGGACCGCTGCGCGCTACCACCGTGATCGTCTACTACTTGTGGGACCAAGCGTTCGTCCAGTTCCAGGCCGGGTACGCCGCCGCGATGGCTTACGTGCTGTTCGTGGTGATCTTGATCATTACTGCGATCCAGTTCCGAGTCTCACGCAGGTACGTGCACTACTCGTGAACGGCCTCCTGATGAACCAGATTCAGTGTCCCGGTCACGATGGAAGAAGGTGTGAGCCATGACGCCACCCGTCGGAGCGTCGGCTACCGCCGACGCGGTGACACCCCCGGATGACGAGTCCTCCCTCGAGGCGGGCGAACCGGAGCGACGCCGTCTACGGTTGCCGTTCAGCCCATGGCACCTGGTTCTGATCCCGATTTCCTTCATCCTGATCATCCCCTTGTTGTGGATGTTGGTCACCTCGTTGCTGACGCCCAGCGAAGCCAACCAGTTTCCACCCGTCATAGTGCCGAGCGAGCTCAGGTTCCAGAACTATCCCGACGCGTTCACTACGGCCCCGTTCGGGAAGTTCCTGCTCAACAGCACCATCGTGACCTTGGTGGTGGTCGTGAGCAACCTGGTGGTGTGCAGTCTCGCCGGCTATGCCTTTGCTCGGATGCGGTTCTGGGGCCGCTCGGTATTGTTCCTCGCGCTGATGGCCACGCTCATGGTGCCGTTCCAGGTGACCATGATCCCGGTGTTTCTCATCGTTAAATGGTTCGGCGACAACGTGTGGGACTTCATGGGCATCAACCACCTCGGCGCGCTGATGCTCCCGAACCTTGCCACCGCGTTCGGGATCTTCTTCCTGCGCCAGTTCTTCCAGACTGTTCCCGTCGAGCTCGAGGAGGCTGCCCGGGTCGACGGAACATCACGGCTTGGCGTGTTGTTCAAGATCCTTCTGCCGCTGTCTCTACCAGCGATGTCCACTCTCGCGGCCTTGACCATCCTCACATCGTGGAACGACTTCCTGTGGCCGCTGATCGTCGTGACATCCCAGGACCAGATGACTGTGCCGCTGGGGTTGAGCTATTTCCAGGGTGCTCACGCGACCGATTGGCCGCTGTTGATGGCGGGCAACGTGATGAGCCTGTTGCCGATGCTGGTCGTGTTTGTCGTGGCTCAGCGTTACTTTGTTCAGTCCGTGGCGGCCACGGGCCTGAAGGGATGAGCATGAGGCAGCTGATGTGGAGGAGAGTTCATGGCTGAGGTGGAGTTCAGCGGTATTTCCCGTCGATACGCTGGGGACGTCGTGGCTATCCGTGAGTTGAACCTGCACGTTGATGACGGCGAGTTCCTCATTCTGGTCGGTCCGTCGGGATGTGGAAAGAGTACCGCTCTGCGAATACTCGCAGGACTGGACAAGCCCACGACGGGGCAGGTCAAGATCGGCGGGAAAACCGTGACCCGTCTTGGGCCCGGCGAACGTGATATAGCCATGGTGTTCCAGAACTACGCTCTCTATCCCCACATGAGCGTCTACCGGAATCTGTCCTACGGCTTGCGGCAGCGAAAGGTCGCCAAAAGCGACATCGAAGAAAGAGTTCGCGAGACCGCCGGTATTCTTGGCATCGAGGAGCTTCTCGATCGGAAACCTGGGCAGCTGTCGGGCGGCCAGCGTCAACGGGTGGCCATGGGTCGTGCGCTTGTCCGCCGCCCCCAAGCCTTCCTGCTCGACGAGCCGCTGTCGAACCTGGACGCAAAACTGCGCACCCAGGTGCGAGGGGACCTCAAACGGTTGCACCGTCAGCTCCCGGTCACGTCGATCTACGTCACCCATGATCAAGTCGAAGCGATGACCCTCGGCGACCGGATCTGTGTCATGTCTCAAGGCGAGGTTCAGCAGATCGGGACGACCGACGAGATCTACAACAGGCCCGAGAACACCTTCGTCGCATCCTTCATGGGCAGCCCGCCCATGAACCTGTTTCGGGGCCTCGTCCGCAGCGGCACCCTGGTAGTGGGTGGGAAAGGTATCTTCCCGGTGAAGTCACCCGATGGTCCGGTCACCGTTGGTGTACGCCCCGAAGATCTGGAGTTGTGCCCGCAAGAGGTCAGCGACGCCATCGTGGCGCGGATCGACTTCTGTGAGCCGTTGGGTAGTCATGTTCTCGTGCATGTCTGGGTCGGGGGCGGCCAGGGCGCTGCTGGAGAGCCGTTCCCGACGGAGGAGACGCGCTCTGGGGAGACGGTGGTGGTCCAGGCGCCCCCCGGCACCTCGCTGGAATCGGGAACGCTGGTCGGACTTCAAGCCCGTCAGGACAAAACTTACCTATTTGATGTCGAATCCGGTAAGAGGCTCTTGCGGCGCGAAAAAATCAATGTTTCGTGAACAATCCCGCCACCAACCCACAGACGTCTACAAGACGTCCTGCAGAATTGACTGGTCAGGGTTCTTCGTCGGCGATCACGAGGTCCATATGGGCAGACGCCACGGCGCTGCGCATTCTTTCATCGATCCCAGAGTCAGTGACGAGAATATCGATGTCCTGCGTGCCGCAGATTCGGGCGAAGTTGACCCGCCCGAACTTCGTGCTGTCTGCGATGAGAACGGTACGCCGAGACTGCCGAACGAAGGCGAGGTCGGTGTGCGCCTCCATTTCGTCGTGAGTCGTGCACCCGTGAGCGACAGTAAAACCATCGGCTCCGACGAAAGATATGTCGAAGTTGTATTGGGAAACCATGTGCTCCGCTGCGGGACCCACGAGTTCATAGGAGGTATGGCGTGCGTTTCCGCCAATGACGACCAAGCGCACCTGGGGTCGAGGAATGAACTCCGCAGCAATGTTGAGCGCGTTGGTGACAACAATGACGGTAATGTCCAGACGGTTAGCCAAGGCCCGTGCGACCTCGGTGGCCGTGGTGCCGCCAGTGATGCCGACCACGTCACCGTCACGAACGAGCCCGGCTGCGGCGACACCAATGGCCACTTTCTGACGGTGCCGGTGGGAGGCCTTGTATCGAATGGGAAGTTCGGCTCCGGCCGGATTTGGCAGCGCACCACCGTGCGTTCTGCGCAGCAATCCCTGCGTGTCGAGCGTTTGCAGGTCCCGCCGGATCGTCGCCGACGAGACACTGAACTCGATGGCAAGGTCTGCGACATCGATACTCCGGCGCTCATTGACGCGATCAAGGATCTCGCTCAGGCGCTCAGCTCTCACGGGAGAAAGTCTACGATATGTCATCACGTTTAAATGCTCAGGATAGCCTCGACATCGCCGTGATGGGCGAGATCAACCCGGACGTCGTCGTCACCGGCGTGCCCCCGATGTCCTTCAACCAGCGGGAGGATGTTACCGGCCCGACCACGATGACCGTGGGTAGCTCGGTGGCCATCAGCGCCTGCGGGCTGGCGCGGCTCGGTACACGAACAGCGATCGTGGGAGTCGTGGGTGACGATGCTTTCGGCGACTTCATGATGTCCCAACTGCGGAGCCGCGGGGTAGATGTCAGTGCCGTTCGCGTCGTGCCAGACGGGCGCACCGGATCCTCAGTGATCCTCGTGCGACGCGAAGACCCTAGCGACCGGCAGATCCTCACGGATCCGGGGGTGATGGGCGAGCTGCGGGCCGCGGATCTTCCACGACCCATGTTTGATCGGGTGCGCCATCTGCATATTGGTTCATGGTTCCTGCACGTGGGTGCTGTTGCCGACCTACCTGAACTACTCGCTGTCGCACGCCGGCACGGCGTCTCGACCTCTGTCGACCCCAACGACGACCCCGCCAAGGAGTGGGGCAGTCACCTGGCCCGTGCGCTGCCGAATGTAGAGACGTTCTTCTGCAACGAGTCCGAGGCGCGAGGTGTCGCCACCGCCACCGGGTGGACCGGCGACGACTCGCGTCACGACGCGGCGCGTCACCTGCTTCGGCAACTGGCACCAGGCGGTGCCGTCGTCCTGAAATGTGGCGCCGAGGGAGCGTTCGTCCACACCGAAATGGCAACCGCGCACGTCCCAGCCCCGGCTGCCAAGGTCGTCGATACCGTAGGCGCCGGCGACAGCCTCGCCGCCGGATTCCTGCACGCACGCCTTCGCGGCGCCAGCCTCGAGCAAGCACTTCGGCTCGCGGTGGCCTCGGGCACCCTCTCGACACGTCTGAGCGGCGGCGTCGACGCGCAACCCACCCAGACCGAGGCTCAAGAAGTTGCCCGAGAACTCACCTTCACGACTGAACCCGCCCACGACGATCCTCTTGCACCCCACGACCCGCTGAGCATCACCACGTGAGGATCAGCCACTACTCCGACAACAGCCGCCAGGCATTACATCAGGGTGTAGGCGGGCGCTGTTGCTGTTGGTGAACACGTCTTGCACCGGTTGGTGCGAGAAAACAGTAGGGAACCGTGCCGTGTCGTACACGCTGGCGCCTGGTGAAAAGCCAGCACCACCACTCAGGAGATGAACCCATGATGATGCCCGAGTCCAAACCGGTTAGCGACAACACCGTCGCTGGAGCCGAGAACACGACGCGTGAGATTGCGCAACAGCCGGCGCTATGGCGACAGGTGCCCAGCCGTATCGAGCCGGGGCTGTCGGAGTTCGTCGGCGAGATCATTGCCAAACCCAACGCCCGGGTCGTCCTTACCGGAGCCGGCACGTCGTGCTTCGCAGGCCAAGTCCTCGCACCTGCCCTGCGAAGAACCCTGAACCGGAGGGTCGACGCCGTAGCGACCACCGATGTCGTCGCTGACCCATCAGGCTGCCTGGGTGAGGACGTGCCCACACTGCTGGTGTCGTTCGCGCGGTCTGGCGACAGCCCCGAGAGCGTCGCCGCTGTGGGGCTGGCCGATCAAATGATCACAGACGTGCGCCATCTCGTGTTGACCTGCAATCCTGAAGGTCGGCTCGCCCGCGAACATGGCGCGCGCGAGGCCGCGAAGGTTGTGTTGATGCCCGACGGAGCTAACGACCAGGGATTCGCTATGACCTCGAGCTTCACCACCATGACACTTGCCGCCCTGCTGGTTCTGGCTCCTACGTTCGAGGAGAACCTCGCCGTCAAGGTTGCCGATATCGGCACGGCCGTCCTGTCCGGCGGAGACGCCGAGATCCGTGAGCTCAGCCAGCGAGCCCACGAACGGGTGGTGTACCTGGGCAGCGGGGCCTTGAAGGGGTTAGCGCGCGAGTCAGCGCTGAAGCTGCTGGAACTAACCGCCGGGCAGGTTGTGGCTATCGGCGACTCTCCCCTCGCCTTCCGGCACGGGCCAAAATCGATCCTGGACCACCGCACCCTGGTCGTGGTGTACCTGTCCAACAACCCGTACACCCGCACCTATGACCTCGACCTGCTCGACGAGCTACGTCAGGCGCCAGGGGGCCATGAAGTGATCGCAGTGACAGCCGACCATAGTGACGCGGCCAGCAACATGACCTCTTGGCTGGTGCCGAACGCCACCGCCTTGTCTGACGCCAGTCTGGCCTTGCCTGCGGTGCTATTTGCCCAGAACTTCGCTCTGCACAGCTCGATCGCGCGTGGCCTGACGGCCGACAACCCGTTTCCTGACGGGCAGGTTAACCGGGTTGTAGAGGGCGTGCGTATCCACCCCTTCCTCCTCGATCGGTGACAGGCAAGATACCCCTAGCCCAAGAGCCAACCAACCGTTTTTCGCAGACGCGAGTTGCACCATCACGCGCATCCAACAGTTCTGGACGGCCCCGGGTAGCCCTACGCCCATCCTTCTAAAAAGCCGCTCAAGCACTAGTCCGTCCGTGGACCCCCACCCCAAGGAGAATTCATGACCGTCATCTGCTTCGTCGGCGCTGGAAGCGTCGAGTTCACCCGGGACCTCGTAGCCGACATCCTGCGCTATCCGGAGCTGGCACACAGCGAGCTCAGGCTGCACGACATTGACCCTATGCGCTTGACCACCGCTGAAGGGGTTGCGCGCTCAGCAGCTCAGCAGGTGGGAGCCAAGCCCGTGATCACCACCTATGCCGAGCGAGCGAAGTCCCTGGAAGGCGCGGACTTCGTCATCAACATCGTGCAGATCGGTGGCCTCGCAGCAACCCGCACCGACTTTGAGATCCCGGCGAGTTACGGCCTGCGCCAGACAATCGCCGACACGATCGGCGTGGGCGGGGTGTTTCGCGCCCTGCGCACCTTCCCGTTCCTGCGTGACCTGGCCCAAGACATGACCCGGCTATGTCCTCAGGCTCTACTGCTCAACTACACCAACCCCATGGCCATGAACTTGTGGTGGCTGAGCCGTGTCGCGCCTCAGGTACGCGCCTACGGTCTGTGCCACTCGGTCTACTGGACCGTTGTGGGACTCAGCGAGGTAATGGGCGTCCCACATGAGGAGGTCGACTTCTTCTCGGCCGGCGTCAACCACCAGGCCTGGATGCTGCGGATGCGACGCAACGGTGAAGACCTCTACCCGTTGCTCGACCAGGCGATCGAGGCCGACCCGCAGCTGCTACGGCGGGTCAGAGTGGATATGTATCGACGGCTCGGCTACTACCCGACAGAGACGAGCGAGCACTCCAGCGAGTACGTCCCGTGGTACACGCGGCACGACGACGAGATCGAACGCCTACGCATACCGGTGGACGCCTACGTCGGCATCAGCGAAGAGAACGTCAAAACCTTTGAGCTCACCCGCGACCTCGTCGCCGCCGGCCAGCCCGTGCCCATCGAGTCTGAAGCGACGGAATATGCGCCACAGGTCATCCACAGTGTCGTGACGGGCACACAGCGAACCATCCAGGTCAACGTGGCCAACACCGGCCTCATCACCAACCTGCCCTACGGAGCGGCCGTCGAGGTACCCGCCACCGTCGACGTGCAAGGGGTGCACCCTTGGTACGTCGGTGACCTGCCGCCCCAATGCGCCGCGCTCAACCGGGCATTCCTCAACGTCGGCGAGCTCACCGTCCACGCGGCGTACACCGAGGACCCGAGGGCGATCCGCCAGGCTGTCATGCTCGACCCCAACGCCGCAGCCACCCTCACCGTCACCCAGATCTGGGACATGTGTGATGACCTCGTAGCAGCCCACGGCGACCTACTGCCCGAATGGGCCAGGGGGTCGCGGCATCCTTCGCCTTGAGCAGTTCCTTCCCGACTGGATATCCGCACAGAAGTCGCCCGAGCACAGCACGCTGAGATGATGAGGGAAAGCGGCTCTTCGAACATATTCGGGCCCGGTGGTCTTGCTGGCTGACAACCGCCGGTTTTGGCGGCTGTAGAACTACCGTATCCGCCGTGCTAGAGGTAGCGGCGGCAGCCTTACGTCTCTAGGAAATAATCGCGGGGCACCCATCTTGAATACCCGCTATTCGGCATATGGGTGAAACGCTGGTGTCGCTGAGGATTGTCACAAGTTAGTGAGACGACGCCGTCCTGGTATCTCGTCGCGCTGGAGGTCAGCGTCTTGCGCCTACGAGAGGTCGGGCGGGAACCTAAGGCGCCTAGACAGTGACGGCCAAGCCCGGGCGCGGCCGGGCGAACCGCACCGGCGCCAGCATGCGGGGGAGCAAGGCATCCAGCACGCGCCACAGCACGGCATCGCCGCGACCGAGCAGGTAGGGCAGCACGGTGACGGCCACCACGTGCGAACGCATCATCGAGAGGGAGAGACTGTTAATCCCTGTTAATCCCCAACATGCCCGGCATGCTGCTCATCGCGACGCGGGGTGTAGTGGCCGGGGCACACATGAGCAGATGGCCCACGACCTGGGCGGCGCCCAACCCGATGAAGAGCCGAGGCGCGGTGACGCGCTTGGCCGACGAGATCAGCGCCACCGGCCAGCGCGCCACGGCGAGTACGGCCAGGGCGGGCAGCGAAACGTCGCCGCCACCGAGGGAGTACGCGCCGGCGGTGATCATCACGCAGACCGTGACGAAGACGAGCGCGCAACAGACGCGCCGCGCCCACTCCCACCTCGATCACCGTTCCATCGTAGGAGGCACCTGCTCGGCTCCTCGAGGCGGCCGAGGTCCGTTCCCAACGGGCAGGGCCATGGGCACGGCCGAGCGGGGGCGCGGCGGGCGAAGGGCAGCGGGTCAAGGGGCACAGCGGCATCCCGGGCCCCGCGGGCTCAGAGGGCGTCGATGCCCACGTGACCGTCGCGCACCTTCCAGAGATGAGTGAGCCGGATGCCGCGCAGCAGGCCCGCGTCGTGACTGACCACGAGCACGGTGCCGGTGAAGGCGGCGACCGCGGCCTCGAGCTGCTCGATGGCGTCGACGTCGAGGTGGTTCGTCGGCTCGTCGAGCACGAGCAGGTTGACCTCTCGCCCCTGGAAGATCGCCATCAACGCTCGGGTGCGCTCGCCCATCGACAGGCTGCTCGCCGGGCGCCTGACGTGCTCGGCGCCGAGCCCGAACTTGGCGAGCAGGGTGCGCACCGCGGCCGGGCCCCATTCTGCCGAGGTCGTCGGGTCGGTTCCGAGGGCGGCCGTGGCAACCTCCAGCAGTGCCGCGCCCACGTCGAGGCGCTCACGTCGTTGGTCGATGACGCCGATGGCGACCCGGGTGCCGAGCGAGTGGCGCCCGCTCGTCAGCGCGAACTCCCCGAGCAGGGCCCCGATGAGCGTGGTCTTGCCGCTCCCGTTGTCACCGGTGACGGCGACACGGTCGCCCCGACCGAGAGAGAGACTGACGGGCCCGAGGGTGAACTCCCCCCGCACGACGACGGCGGCGCTGAGAGTGGCCACCACGTCGGCCGATGGCCGGCCTTCGGCGATGGCGTAGCGCAGCCGCCACTCCTTGCGCGGCTGCTCGACGGCGACGAGCCGGTCGGCCGCGCGCTCGATCCGGGCCCCCCGGGCATCCTGACGATCGGCTCGTGCCCTGTGCTTCTCGCGGATGTGCTTGTCGGGCTCCGCGCCCTGGGCGACGTTGCGCCGGCCACGGTCGGCCCACCCGTGGTGTTGCCGGCTCTGGGTCTGGAGCCCGTCACGCTCGGTGGCGTAGTCGCTGTAGGCCTCCCACGCCTGCGCCCGAGCGACGGTGCGTTGAGCCACGAAGTCGCGGTAACCGCCGGTGTAGTGGCCGATGCGCTGCTGCGGCAGGTCGAGCTCGACGACGCTGGTCGTGACCTCGTCGAGCCAGTCGCGGTCGTGGCTTGCGACGAGCACCGGGCCGGGGTGGGAGCGCACGAAGGCGGCGACCAGCCGCAGGCCCCGGGCGTCGAGGTTGTTCGTCGGTTCGTCGAGCAGCAACACGTCGAACTGGCTGAGCAGCACCGCGACCAGGGCGGCCCGGGCTGCCTGACCCCCTGAGAGCGACCCGAGAGCGCGGCCGGGGTCGACGGTGAGTCCCACGGCGGCGGCGACCCCGGGCAGTCGCTCGTCGAGGTCGGCCGCGCCCAACGACAGCCAGCTGTGCAGGGCAAGCGAGTAGCGCTCGTCGGCGCCCTGCTCACCGGAAGCGATCGCCACGGAGGCGAGCTCGAGCTCTGAGTCGGCGTGCCCGACTCCGGTGCGGTCACGGCAGTAGCCGAGCAGGGTCTCGTGGTCGTCGGGCGGCACCTGGGGCAGCCAGGCGATGGTCGCGTTGGTCGGCGCGAGGCGGATCGACCCCGACTCGATCGGCAGCTCGCCCGCGATGGTGCGCATCAGGCTCGACTTGCCCGAGCCGTTGGGCCCGACGACCGCGGTCACGTCGCCGTCGGTGAGGGTCAGGTCGAGCCCCGAAAAGAGCACGCGAGCCCCGAAGCCGACGTCGAGGTCAGAGATGGTGAGGGTGGCAGACATGAGATTCCTGGCAGGCGAGGGGACGAATGGTCGCGAAGTCGTCAGGAGATGTCCACGCCACGAACGTAGCCGCCCAGCCGCCCCCCGTGCCACCGAGTTTCCGCCCGTCCCCCGCCCCCTCCCCGTCCCGGCCCGCCCGTCCCCCGCCCACTGAACGCCGCGTTCGTTCGTGAACTCACTGTTACAGCACTGAGTTCAAGAACGAACGCGGCGTTCAGTTGGCGGGGCTGGGTTGGGAGGGGCGCAGGGTGTTCACGTCTGCGCACTCAGGGTGACGACCCTGACTCGAGTCAGGGTCGCCGCGACTTAGGTAGGGGTCGAAATCAGGCTCATGACGGATGTGCGCACGTCACGTGACGAGGCAGGGTGGAACCATGATCACCGTCGAACGACTCACCAAGAGGTACGGCCCCTTCACGGCCGTCGATGACATCTCGTTCGAGGTCAAGCCCGGGCTCGTCACCGGCTTCCTCGGGCCCAACGGCGCGGGCAAGACCACGGCCATGCGCGTCATGGTCGGCCTCACCCCGGCCACCTCGGGCACGGCCACCGTGCTCGGCCGGCCGTACGTCGCCCTGCCGAACCCCGGCCGCCACGTCGGAGTGCTGCTCGACGCCTCGGCTCAGCACGCCGGTCGCACCGGCCGCGAGGTGCTCACGCTCGGCGCCGCCCTCATGGGCATCGACAAGAGCCGGGTGGCCGAGATGCTCGACGTCGTCGGGCTCACCGACAAGGAGGCCGGGCGCAAGGTGCGCAACTACTCCCTCGGTATGCGCCAGCGGCTCGGCATTGCCCACGCCCTGCTCGGCGACCCCGAGGTGATGATCCTCGACGAGCCGGCCAACGGGCTCGACCCCGCGGGCATCCGCTGGATGCGTGACCTGCTGCGCGGGTTCGCGAGCGAGGGTGGCACGGTGCTGCTCAGCTCGCACCTGTTGAACGAGATCGAGCGAGTCGCCGACGAGCTCATCGTCATCGGCAACGGCGCCATCGTGGCCCATGGCACCAAGGACGAGCTGCTGGCGGGCGCCGGCACGATCGTGCGCTCGACCGATGACGCTGCGCTGATGGGGGCGCTCGCAGAAGGCTCGATCGTCGCTCGCCCGACCGCCACCGGGGGGCTGCAGGTCGAGGCCGAGCCGCTCGAGGTGGGTCGCGTCGCGGCCGCCCGGGGCATCGTGCTCACCGAGCTGCGCGGTGGCGACACCCGTGGCCTGGAGGAGATGTTCCTCGAACTCACATCCGGATCAGCCCGAGAGGAGGTGGCGGCATGACCACTCCGACCACCCAGACCAGCCCAGCCAACCCGTCGGCAGCCGCACCCGCCGCGGCTCACCCCAACGTCTCCGCCAAGGCCGAGTCGGCCCTGCCCACCGTCGCCAAGATGCCGAGCCGGCTGCCCGGCGAGCGGCCGACGACCGGTATCCCCTTCGCTCGCCTGACGCGTGTCGAGCTGCGCAAACAGCTCGACACCCGCGCCGGCCGCTGGCTGATCATCGCCATCGGCCTGGTCATCGCGACAGCCCTGGCCATCAACTTCTTCACCAACGGCGGCGAACACTCCTTCGAGGACTACCTGTCGGCCACGATGCTGCCGACGGCGATCATCCTGCCCGTCATCGGCATCCTGGCCGTGACGTCGGAGTGGAGCCAGCGCACCGGTCTGGTCACCTTCGCGCTCGAGCCTCGCCGCACGCGGGTGGCGATGGCCAAGCTCGTCTCGGCCCTGCTGATCGGCATCGCTGCCTTCGTGCTGGCCTTCGCCCTCGCGGCGCTGGTCCACCAGGCCGCCATCACCTTCCGCGGCATCGACGGCGACTGGAGCGTCGGCGGCCTCGTCGTGCTCGGCGCTGGGCTGTATGTGCTGCTGGGACTGATGCAGGGTGTCGCCTTCGGTGCCCTGTTCCGCAACACCCCGGCCGCGATCGTCGTGTACTTCGTGCTGCCGACCGTCTGGGGCATCCTCGGCGGGCTCATCAGCTGGCTCGACACCCCGTCCATGTGGCTCGACATGAACCGCACCATGCAACCGCTGTTCAGCGGCTCGATGTCGGGCGAGCAATGGGGGCAGCTGGGCACGTCGGTCGCCGTCTGGATCGTGGCGCCGCTGGTGGTCGGCGTCCTGCTGCTTCGCCGGGCGGAGGTGAAGTAGCCGCTACCCACCAGCCAGGATGCCGTTCACTCGATGGGGGTGAACGGCATCCTTCTTCTCTGTGGGCTTCGTGGGGCCACTCAGTGGCTGGGCCGATCAGGAGCCGGCGCCCGGCCAGTAGTAGCTGTCGGGCAGTGCGCGTGCGCCGAAGATGGCCTGACCGACTCGCACGACCGTGGAGCCCTGCTCGATCGCCGTCTCGTAGTCGCCGGACATGCCCATCGACAGGCCCCCGGCACCGATCAGGTCGGGGTCGTGCTCGCGGGCGAGGTCGCGCAGCTCGCGCAGGCGCGTGAAGCAGGCACGCACCCGGTCGGTGTCGTCGTTGAAGAGCGCCAGGGTCATCAGGCCTTGCACACGAAGGGCGGTGAACTGGGGCAGCTCACGCAAGAAGGCCAGCGCCTCTTCGGGTGGCAGCCCGTACTTCGAGTCCTCGCCGGAGGTGTTGACCTGCACGTAGACGTCGAGGCCGCGGCCGAGCGACTGCAGTCGGCGATCGAGAACCTGTGCCACCCGCAGTCGGTCGAGGGCCTGGAACTCGGCGGCGAACGCGGCGACGTCCTTGGCCTTGTTGGTCTGCAGGTGGCCGATGACCGACCAGCTGATGTCGAGGTCGGCGAGGTTGTCGTGCTTGCGTCGGGCCTCCTGCACCTTGTTCTCACCGAACTCGCGACAGCCTGCCTCCACGGCCAGCCGGATGCGCTCCTCGGGCACGGTCTTGCTGACCGGCAGCAGTCGTACCTCCTCGGATCGGCGCCCACTGCGTTCGGCGGCGGCCGCGATCCGCGCCCGCACGACGCCGAGGTTGCGGGTGAAGTCGTCGCGGGTCTGCGCCTGCGGGTAAGGGGCGCGGCCCGATGCCGCCTCGTGCTCGGCTGTCATGGCCACAGGGTACGCAGGTGCCGCCCGGGGTTCGGCGAGGCGAGAACTCGGTCGTGGGCGGCATCCGGTCGCCGTTAGGCTGGCTCGCGTGATCGACATCAAGCTCGTACGCGACGAACCTGACCGGGTGCGCGCCTCTCAGACCGCCCGTGGCGAAGACCCGGGAGTCGTCGACGCCATTCTCACCGCCGACGAGCGGCGCCGGTCGACGTTGAGCGAGTTCGAGGCGCTTCGGGCGCAGCAGAAGGTCGTGAGCCGGTCGGTCGGCGCCGCGATGGGCGCCTTCTCGAAGGCGAAGAAGGCCGATGCGGCTGACGCCGACCAGCTCGAGAAGGCCGCGCACCAGGCGCGGGCCCAGGCCGGCGAGCTGAGCGAGCAGGTCAAGTCGCTCGAGGCGGATGCCGCTCAGGCCGGCGCCGAGCTCGCGACCCTGCTGCGCCGGGCGGGCAACGTCATCATCGACGGGGTGCCGGCGGGCGGCGAAGACGACTTCGTCGTGCTCGAAACGGTCGGCCAGGCAAGGGACTTCGCGGCCGAGGGCTTCGAACCGCTCGACCACCTTGCCCTCGGTGAGCGGCTCGGCGCCATCGACATGGAGCGCGGGGCCAAGGTCGGCGGTGCCCGCTTCTACTACCTCACCGGGGTCGGTGCCCTGCTCGAGCTGGCGCTGCTCAACATGGCAATGGCCCAGGCGACGGCGAACGGCTTCACGCCGATGATCACGCCCACGCTGGCGCGCAGCGACATCATGCACGGTGCCGGGTTCATGGACGCGCACGCCGAGGAGGTCTACCGGCTCGAGGCCGACGACCTCTACCTCACGGGCACGTCAGAGGTCGCGCTCGCCGGGTACCACGCCGACGAGATCATCGACCTGTCAGCCGGGCCCAAGCGATACGTCGCGTGGTCGGCCTGCTACCGACGTGAAGCCGGGTCGCACGGCAAGGACACCCGGGGCATCATCCGCGTGCACCAGTTCCACAAGGTCGAGATGTTCAGCTACTGCCGACCAGAGGACGCCGAGGCCGAGCACGAGCGGATGCTCGACTGGGAACGGCAGATGCTGGCCAAGATCGACGTGCCCTACCGCATCATCGACACCGCGGCCGGCGACCTCGGCGGCCCGGCCGCGCGCAAGTTCGACTGTGAGGCCTGGGTGCCGACGCAGGGGCGCTACCGTGAGCTGACCTCGACCTCGAACTGCACCACGTATCAGGCGCGCCGGCTGAACACCCGCGAGCGCGACCCCAACGGCTCGGGCACCCGCACGGTGGCCACCCTCAACGGCACGCTCGGCACGACCCGGTGGCTGGTGGCGATCCTGGAGAACCATCAGCAGGCCGACGGTTCGGTCGTCGTGCCGGCGGCCCTGCGCCCCTTCCTCGGTCTCGATGTCTTGGCTCCGATCGACAGCTGACGACGGCGCAGCGGCTCAACGCTCGTCGACCATGACTTCGATGGCGTAGTCCTGCGCGCGGTAGCAGTGGTCGCCGTACTCGACCGGGTTGCCCCTGCCGTCGAAGGCGGCGCGGGTCATGGTGAGCACGGGTTGTGAAGGGGTCAGGCACAGGTGCTTTCGCTCCGACGACGAGGGCGGTCGCGCCCCGATGCGCTGATGGGCCACCACAGGTTTGGCGCCACGTACGCGCAGCAGCGAGTAGAGGCCGTCATTCTCCAGCTCTTCGCGCGTGATGTCGGAGTAGGCAGGTGGCAGCCAGTTCTTCAGCACGGCCAGCACGATGGCGCCGGTCGTGCGCAGCCGCACGATGTGCAGCAGGGGGGTGTCGACCGGAAGGCCCATCGCGCTCGCCGCGACCTCGTCAGTGACGGTGTCGTGACTGAGCACGGAGGTGCTCGGCGCCCCGCCGCTCTCTCGCAACAGGTCGTCGTAGAGGCTGGTCAGCTCGGCCTTGCGGTGGATCTGGCGACGGGCGACGGTGGTGCCGAGACCGCGACGGCGCAACAGCAGCCCCTGGGCCACGAGCACCTGGATGGCGCGTCGCACGGTTGGGCGCGAGAGGCCCAACCGGTCGGCCATGGCGACCTCGTTCTCGAACGGGTCACCCGGGGCCAGCGCCCCGCTCGTGATGGCGGCCTGCAGCTGTTGGGCCAGCTGGTGGTAGAGCGGAACCGGGGTGTCTCGGTCGATCTGTAGGTGCAGCCGCTCAGCCATGGTCGCGGCACGGTGGTTGCTCCCCAAGGGGGCGCTGCAGGCAGAGCGGCGACATCAGCTGTCCCCGGGATGGGCTGGGGTGGAGGGCTGCCGCGTGGGGCCAACCGATGCGACCGCCACCGCTCGGCCGGTCCGCGCAGACTCCTGGGCCGCCGACACGACGTTCATCATGCGCAGGGCGGTGGTGAAGTCGGTGTCCATGCGCCTGTCGTCGCGAACGCAGCACAGCAAGGCCGGGATCTCGGCGATGAACGCCTCGGCGTAGCCGGTTCGGACCCCGCCTCCGGGCATGGCCGCGACATCGGAGAAGTAGGGGTGCTCTGGGCCCGTGAAGATGGTGCGGGGCCCGTGGAAGTGGTCGCCGGCGGTGGCCGCTCGTCGATGAGGGTACGCAGCAGGGCCGCCTCCACCGACACGATCGGCCCCGCGACGAACTGCACCGCATCGATGACGTGCGACCCGATGTCGAGCAGTGCGCCGCCACCGGACTGCGTCTGCGAGTACCGCCACGACCAGGCGCCCAGTGGGTCTGACGCGTAGTCGGCGTCATACCAACCACGCACGGTGTGCACCTCACCCAGTCGGCCGTCGGCCACGGCAGCGGCGATCGCTGCGAGCCCGGGCAGCCGTCGGAACGAGAACCCGACACCCGTCACCGCCGAACACGTTCCCGCGAGGTCGGCGAGGGCCTTCGACTCCTCCGCGGTGCGCCCGACCGGCTTCTCGGCCAAAACGTGCTTGCCGGACGCGAGCGCCGCGGTCAGCACCGACCGGTGCCGGAAGTTGGGCACCGCCACGCTCACCACGTCGACATCTGGGTCGGCCAGAACCGCATCCAGGTCGGCGGTGGCCGCAGCGAAGCCGTAGCGATCAGCCACCCGCTGCGCCAACGAGAGGTTGGGATCCACGACGACAACCAGCTGCACGTCGAGCTCGACGAGATCGGCGGCCATGGACGCGTTGCGGTAGCCGAAGGCGTGGGCCTGTTCGGCCATGCCGGCCCCGACCACGGCAATCCGGATCGGGGTCTTCACGGGCTCGGTTCCTCCTCCACCGAAGGTACGGAGGCGGTCTGCAGAGGAGATGCGGGCGGCTCGCTCGAGGCGACGGGAGTGGCCCCGAGCACGTCATGCAGCTCATGCTGCAGCGCCTCGAGCTCGGCGCCACCGGCCATCTGCCGCGCGAGCTCGGGCAGCGTGATCTCGCTCTTGCGGTAGTCACCGATGGTTCGGCCGCGCTGCAGCAGCACGAAGTGGTCGCTGATCGGGTAGGCGTGGTTGGGGTTGTGGGTGATGAAGATGACTCCGAGCCCCCGCTCCTTGGCCTGCACGATGTAGCGCAGTACGACCCCGGCCTGCCTGACCCCGAGGGCCGAGGTGGGCTCATCGAGGATGAGCACTCTCGCCCCGAAGTAGACGGCCCTGGCAATGGCGACCGACTGGCGCTCGCCGCCGGACATGGTGCCGATGGGCTGCTCGGGATCACGCACCGAGATCCCCATCTTGCCCAGTTCCTCGTGCACGATCCGCTTGGCTTCCTTGGCCCTGATCATCCCGAAGGAGCTGGGCTCGGAGCCGAGGAAGAAGTTTCTCCAGATCGGCATCAACGGCGCGACCGCGAGATCTTGGTACACGGTGGCGATGCCCTGTTGTCGGGCGTCTCGCGGCGAGCTGAACGCCACCGGCTCGCCGTCGACGAGGTATTGACCCGTGTCGGGGGAGTGCACACCGGAGAGAATCTTGATCAGGGTCGACTTGCCCGCGCCGTTGTCTCCCAGCACCGCAGTCACCTCCCCGGCGTACACGGTGCAGGTGACGTCCTGCAGGGCCTTGACCCGTCCGAAGGACTTGCCGAGGTTCTGGACGTCAAGCAGGGGGGTCGTCATGACCGGCCGCCTTGAGCGCGCTTCTTGAGGTAGAGGTTGACCAGCACGGCGGCGAGCAGGATGGCTCCGAGGAAGAACTTGAACAGCTCACTCGGCAAGCCGGCGAGGGGCATGCCCTGCTGGACCATCCCGAAGATGAGGGCTCCGAGTGACGCGCCGAGCACGGACCCGGCGCCCCCGGTCAACAGGCACCCGCCGATGACGGCCGCGATGATGAAGTTGAACTCCTGACCGATGCCGGTGGTCACGGTCGCTGACGCGTAGCGCACCACCGTGAGCTGCCCGACGAGCCAGGCCGCAACGGCGGTGCCCATGAACAGCAGGATCCGCACGCGAGCAACGGGGACACCGACCGCGAGAGCGCCGGGCGCGTTACCCCCGACCGCCGTGATCCAGTTGCCGAAGGTCGTCTTGCCGAGCAGCACCACTCCGAGCGCCGTGAGCACCACCCACCAGATCAGGCTCACCTGAAACCCACTGGTCGACGAACCGAAAACCGCTTGGGCGCTGTCGTAGCCGCTGTAGGTCGCCAACCCGCCCACCGTCACCTGGTTGGTCAGCTTCAGGGTGATCGCGTAGTTCAAACCCCACAGCATGAAGTACGTCGACAGGGTGATGATGAAGCTGGGCAGCTTGGTCAGGTGCACGACCAGCCCGTTGAGGAACCCGACCACGAGGGCGAAGAGAAGTGACACCGCCATGCTGATCCAGATGTTGGTGTTGAGCTGGGTGGTCACCAAGGCGGTCACCAACGCGGTCGAACCGATCATCACGCCCGACGAGAGGTCGAACTCGCCACCGATCATCAGCAGCGCGACCGCCATGGCCATGATCCCGAGCGTGGCCGCGGGGTCGAGGAAGTTGCCGATGCCCGCCTGGCTGGCGAAGGCAGGGGCGGCGAGGGTGAAGCCGATGAAGATGAGAACGGCGGCGGCCCCCGAACCGAACTCTGCCGACATGAAGAACCGACGAGCGCTTCCGGCCTTGACCAACCGGTCATCGACCTCGGTCGTCCCCGGGCCGGGGTTGGGCGGCGTCGAGTGTGGTGGGCCGCTCGTGCTCAGCGCTTCGTGGCGAGAGGGCATCAGCGGGTGCCTTTGGCCACCAGATCCGCGATCGGACCGACGTTGTCCTTGGTGATGAAAGCGGGGCCGGTGAGCACGGGCAGCCCGCCTCCCACCGTGTTGAGGTTGTCGTGGTATAGCACGAGCATTGCGATCGGCAGGTAGCCCTGCAGGTACTGCTGCTGGTCGACGGTGAAGAGGATCGAGCCGTCCTTGACCGCCTTGAGCACGCCGGTATTGATGTCGAAGGCGCCGATCTTGGCCTGACTTCCAGCGTCCTTGACCCCGGCCACGGTCGCGACGGCGACGTCGGGGTTAAGGGCCAGGATGCCGTTCACCGACGGGTCCCCGAGCAGTTTCGACTTGATCGTCGCCTGGATGGCCTGCGGGTTGTTGAGGTCTACCTGCAGGTTCTCGATCGAGCCCCCGAAGGACTCGCTGGCACCCTTGCAGCGTTGCTCCAGTCCGATGTTGCCGGCTTCGTGGATGAGGCAGATGACCTTGGTGGCACCGGCCTTTTTCATCTCCGCCCCGGCGCCCTGCCCGGCGACGGTCTCGGTCTGACCGACGTGGCCGATGGCACCGAACGGCTTCGACTGGTCGGCGCCCGAGTTGATCGTGACGAAGGGAATGTCCTTGCCCTTGGCCGCGGCCAGTGAGGCCTTGAGGGCGTCGGGGTTGGCCATCGACACCACCAGACCCGTCGGACTCTTGGCCACTGCGGCATCGATGAGCTTGGCCTGCTGTGCTCCTTCTTGGTCGCCCGACACCGAAACCTTGACGCCGTACTGCACGCCGGCGTCGAGGGCACCCTTCTTGACCACGTTCCAGAAGGAGCCGTCAGGGTTGCCGTGTACGACGACCTCGTACGTGAGGTCACGCGCGGCGCCGCCCTGGGCGGCGGGCTTTTCGGTGGTCGACGTGGTCGGGTTGCCACCGGTGTTGCAGCCCGCCAGGACCAACAGGCTCACGGCAGCGACTCCGACGGTGCGCGACTTCCAGCTCTTCATCGAGACTCCTGTGTTGTCGGGTGGCGCCGAACAGGCAGAAGCATCGCGTGTGCGGATCAGCCTGTCAAGAAAAGATTCGAACATCTTAATGTTCTTACATTTAATTGACAGTCGAGAGTGAATGCGACACGATCTCGTCTGGCCGAAGATGCGCCCCACGCGCGTCCGGTGCGCCCGAACTCGATCGGAGACCCATGCGAATCGGCTTGTCCGGAGTGGGTCGGATCGGCGCCTTCCACGCCGAGACGCTCATGGGTCTCGACGTCGTTGACGAGCTCGTGCTGACCGACGTCGTCGCCGACGCGGCTCGCGCGCTGGCCGACCGACTCGGGGTGTCGTTCGCCGGATCGACCACCGAGCTGCTCGCCTCCGGTATCGACGGCTTCGTTGTCGCCACCGCCACTCCCGGCCACGCCTCGCTGCTGAGGCAGGGCGTCGAGGCCGGCATCCCCACCTTCTGCGAGAAGCCGCTGGCATCGACACTCGCCGAGACCATCGCGCTCGCGGGGCTCGTCGACGCGTCGGAGGTGCCGGTGCAGGTCGGCTTCCAGCGCCGGTTCGACACCGGCTACGGCCGGGTCGCCGCCGCTGTCGCCTCCGGCGAGCTCGGCTTCGTGCACACCATCCGCGCCAACACCCACGACCAGGCCCCGCCCCGCGCCGACTACATCCCCACGAGTGGGGGCCTGTTCCGGGACTGCTCGGTGCACGACTTCGACATCATCCGGTTCGTCACGGGGCACGAGGTCACCTCGGTCTACGCGACCGGGGCGAACAAGGGGGCCCCGTTCTTCTCCGAGGCTGGAGACGTCGACACGGCGGCGGCCGTGCTGACCCTCGACGACGGCACCCTCGCCACGGTCACCGCCACGCGCTACAACGGCGCTGGCCATGACGTGCGAATGGAGGTGATGGGCAGCGTCGCCACGCTCGGCGTCGGCTTCGACGACTCCCTCGCGGTCACCTCGGCGGAAGCGGGAGCCGGCTACCGCGCCGGCCCGCGACACTGGTCGTTCATGGAACGCTTCCGGCCCGCCTACCGGGCCGAGCTGACCGCCTTCGCTCAGGTCGCGCGCGGCCGCGGGGTCTCAGCGTGCACCGTGGGCGAGGCGCTGGAGGCGTTTCGCATCGCCGAGGCCTGTGAGACCTCCCGCCGCGAGGGCCGCGTCGTGCGGCTCGACGAGATCGACACGCTGTGAGCACCGACAACAAGCCGAAGGTGACGGATGCCGCTGTGCCCTCGCCAGCAGACGACTCGGTCTATGACCTCGTGGCGATCGGGCGGACCGGGGTCGACATCTACCCGCTGCAGCACGGGGTAGGGCTCGAGAAGGTGCGCACCTTCGAGAAGTTCCTCGGTGGCAGTGCCACGAACGTGGCGGTGGCGGCGGCACGGTACGGCAGACGGGTGACTCTGATCACCCGCACCGGGAACGACCCCTTCGGCCGCTACATCCACGAGGCTCTGGCCGACTTCGGCGTCGATGACGGGTTCGTCACGGCCGTCGCCGGGCCGCCCACGCCGGTCACCTTCTGCGAGGTGTTCCCGCCCGACGACTTCCCGCTCTACTTCTACCGGTACC
>JBDTVJ010000041.1:0-26690 GCA_040007275.1 Terracoccus sp. | reverse complement strand
GGTTCATGCCTCTATGGTGTCGCGTCGACGAGCAGCGAAGCAGCCGTAGAAATACCTCACGTTTCCAAGTCGCGGGCTGATCGCGCCAGGTTGGTGCCGGTGGATAGCGAAATCCCCTGCGGCACTGGAACGCTCGGGGTGGTTGCGGAGTGGTGGTCTCGGAACGTTGGCTGAGTTCGCTCTGCCGGCCTGAGAGGTCTTGAGGGCGTGGACGCCCGTTCAGATCCGGGCGGAGCAGTATCCGTGCTCACCACGGAATGGCTGAATCCGTAGCGAGCACGGATTCCCGCGGTCTGATACTGGCCGCACAGTCGTAGAGGCAGATCCTCGACCCGTCCGAGGATGCCGCCCGAGGAACGATCCAGACCATCGGATCCAGTCTCCGGGCCCCGGGTCGAAAGCACCCCTGTTCGGGGTGCGCTCATCAACCTTTCGCAGAGGACCGCTATGAACGTCCACGCAGGCCACGCCACGGCGACAGGGCGAGCCCCTGCGCCGCCGCCAGGGTGCGAGCCGGCCAGATCACCGCGCCGGAGGCGCGTCGCGTACTCGGCGGCCGGCGCCGCCATGCTCGCCCTCGTCGCCGGCGGGTGTAGCGGTGGCGGCGGGGCGGGCTCCTCCGCGTACGGGGCTGCCGCACCTTCGTCCACGGCCGCGAATGCCACCACGGGGGCCTCCTCGGTCACGATCGTGGGGGTGGCCGCTTCTGGCCTCGGATCAGTACTCGTCGACGGGCGCGGGCGCACGCTCTACCTCTTCGAGGCCGACACCGGCTCGCACTCGAGTTGTGACGGCGGATGTACCGGCGCGTGGCCGCCCTATCTCAGCCCAGCCGCGCCCACGGCGGGGCCGGGAGTGAACCGGGGGCTGCTCGGAACCAGTACGCGCGCCGACGGTGACGCCCAAGTCACCTATCGCGGGCATCCCCTCTACTACTTCTCCGGAGACCGCCACCCCGGTGACATCACGGGGCAGGGGCAGGACTCGTTCGGGGCCGCGTGGTACGTCCTGGGCCCGAGTGGTCTCAAGATCGACCGGAACTGACTGAGGGTGGTGATCGTCGTGTCCTCAACAGACCCCGGCGCGCAGGCGCCCACTCAGCGGACGCGCCACCGACCACGCAGGGTCGCGGTGGCCGCACTGGTGGCCCTCGGCATCGCCACCACGCTATGCGTCTTCGGCCTGCTCATCACGCCCGACTACGGGAGGGGCCTGCTCGGTCAAGAGGCAGCGGCCGCCTACCGGCTCAAGAACCAGCTCGCCACTGCCGTCCTTGTTCTAGCCCTGGTACAGCTAACGCTCGCTGGGTGGATGTACGGCGTGTTCTCCGGGGCACGGGCGAGACCGAGAACCGTGCCCGTGCTGCACCGAATTGGCGGGGCCGGCTTGTTCGTGCTGTCCGTGCCCATCGCGCTGCACTGCCTGCTGACGTACGGCGTGCAGCTGTCCAGCCCACGGACCGCGGTGCACTCACTGGTTGGGTGCTTCTTCTACGGCGCTTTCGCCGCGAAGGTCATTCTCGTGCGCAGCCACCGGTTGCCCGGGTGGGCGCTACCGGTGACCGGTGGCCTGCTCGTGGTCCTGGTCGGCGTCCTGTGGTATTCGAGCGTGTTCTGGTACTGGAGCGGCTCGGCGTGGCCTTTCACCGTTGCGGAGGGGATATGAGAGGGCGAGTAGTGGCGGGTTTGACTGGGCGCGAGCGGCAGGTGCTCGAGATCCTGGCAGACGCCGCTGCTCTGGCTGCCACCGTGACGGCAATTGCATCCGCCAGCGCGTCAAGGGTGGGCGCATCGCGGTTGAGCCATTCTTGGCAACGCTCGTCGCGTGTTGTGAACGACGAGTGCCTGCCGCATCCGCAGGCCAGGGTCATCGCGCGCCGACACGCGGAGGTGGAACGGGTGCGAGTCCAAGACCGGGTGCTGACGGTCGCCGGCATCCGGGAGGAGGTCACGAGGATTCCCATATTGACGGTGGCACTCTGCGTTCTGAGGCCAAGCGCCATGGTCGCAGCCCCCCGCCCTGACGTCCGGGTCGTCAGTACTCGGGACGCTTTCGGATGTGCCGTTGGCGTTGCGGCCCATCTTGTGATGGTCCTGCGGTGGCGGATCGTCGCAGTCCTGGCGGGTAGCGCGCTGATACGTGATCCGTCGTGAGTGGTCGACAGTCGCCGCGTCATGCGTCGGTGGCCCGCCGGTTGACGCGGCGAATACTCGCCTGCGTCGCCGTCGTCGTCTTCTTGACTCTGCTGGTAGTAGGGGCGATCGCGACGTTGGCCTTGATCAAGTCCGGATCGGTGGAGTACGACGGTGATCCGTTGAGGTTGTTCGGTAGACGTTGACGACGCCGGCAGTTCGGTCGGCTCCGCTCCGCGGGTGCTCGCTGGTGGAGCGGGTGATCAGGACCGGTGAGGGCCTTCCCGATGGGCCGAAAGGCGAGGCGTCGGCTCTCGACAAGGACTGTGAGGATCGCACGCGTTCGTGCCTCACCTCTGAACGCAGACTGTCCGCGACGCAACCTCGAGAGCGTGCCGACCCTCATCGCCATGCTGTCCATCCACGACCGCTGCCTCGGCCGTCGCCACCTCGGTCGGCAGTCTTTGACCTCTCACCCGATGCGGACGCCAAACGCACTCGTCTGGGGGGCGAACGGGCCTCTACTGAAGAAGCCGGGTCACCGGCCGTGGGCGTGCCGAAGACTCGATGGTGGAGCGCAGTCCGTGCTGTTGGTGTGGGCAGCCGCATGACAATCCTTGACTGACCGTGCGGTGATGACTCAATGGAAGGAGTCGGGAAGTGATCCGACTCGTGCCCAGCGACAACACGCAGGGAGAGCGGGCCGGAGGCAGCACCAACGACGATCTGCGGTCGTCTTCGATCGGCCCTCCCCGCGTCCTCAGCCTTCCCGAGGGCCATCGAGGCCGGGCCACCTGACCGTACTGGCGCGTTCTTGGCCATCGCCAGCTGAGCTCTCGCTCGGCGGCCGATGGTCGGGACGTGGGTAGTAGCGTCACCCCGCACTGCAACGCCGCCGCGCATCTGCCAGCCCGCACCGCAGATGAAAAAGGCCTCAGCGCGATGGGTGGGTGACGTGGCTCTCTGTATAGCCATTTCCCCGGTTGTGTGCGCGTAGGGCGAGCCATACTTCGCTGGTATCGGCGGTACGGAACAGCTCCTTGCCCGTCAACTGCTGGAATCGTTGCAGACGGTAGCTGAGAGTGTTTGGGTGGATGGCCAGCAGTTGAGCGGCCTGGGACGTACTGCGGTTGTTGTCGAGCCAGACACGAACGGTTCGAACCAGGTCGCTGCGGTGGGCGCGGTCGTAGTCGATGGCCGGTCCGATGCAACGGACCACCAGGTTCGATAGGGCCACCTGGTCGTGGGTCAGCCACTGATCAGTGGTCTCCCCATCGAAATGGTAGGTGGGCCGGTTTGTCTCTTTGGCGCGCTGCAGCGCCCACAGGGCTTCCGAGCGGGGCACCGCCAGGTGAGGTGAGAGGGTGAAGGCGCGGCTGCCCCCAGCGTGGACTCCGCTTACGGTTTCAAGCGCGGTGTCTACCGCGACGATATCGGGACATAGCAGCAGGTGGTGCGCCTGCTGGCTCAGGATGAGGTGTTCGATGTCGTTGGTCTGGAGCACGAAGGTGACGGCGTCTCCGGAGGTGCCTTGGGCGCTATCTACGGCCCACACTCGATATCGGGCGCCGGGATCTAGTCCCAGTGATGCGATGTGGCGGCGGCCGGTGGCGGCGTCGAGGCTTCCGGCTAAGAGTTCGGCGAATGTCTCAGCTCCTTGCCGGCGAGCGACCTCCTCGACTTGACGGCGCGCGCTGAGCAGGAATGCCGCAACAATCGACACGTTCTGCAAAGCAGCTAGGTTCGGCGCGACGCCAGGAGAGCTGGGGGTGGCAAGCAGATACCCGGGGCGGCCGTCAGCGGACGGAACGGGCAAGGCGAAGCCGCCGATGGTCGTGGGCGCTTGGCGCGTGGAGGTAGGGATCATGCCGGCCAGGTGTGGCGGCGGGGCCGGGACGTCGGCCAGTAAGGGGGCCCCGCTAGGCGTACACAAAAAAAGCTGGTATCCCAGTTCTCGCTCCAGGCGCCGGAACACCTGCGCGGGGGTTGCCTCGTTGAGCGCCAGGTCGCGCAGAGTGCTGAACACCTGCATCTGCGCAGCCATCTGAGCGCTGGTGTCGTCGTGCACCGCGGCGGCGACGACGCGGGCGACCGAAATGAACGGTACGGAGAGTGGCACCCGTAGGACCGGGAAGCCTCGGGTGTCCGCGGTCTTGGTGAAGGCCCGCGTCAACGGCGGGACTTTGAGTCCATCAGAGAGCGCAAGCCCGGCGACTCCAGCGTCGTCGAGACGTTGCAGATAGTTGCGTTGAGCTGCGGCGGAACGGGGGATAGCGATCCCGGTCGTCATGATCAGCTCCCCGCCCAGCAGCCAGGGCGTGGGGTCAGGCAGCTCAGACACGTGCGCCCAGGACATCGTGCGACTCACTCCCGATTGGCCGGCGATCACTCGCAGCTCAAGCCCCGGCGCCTGGGCCAGTTGCTGCACAGAGAGAGCGGTGGTGAACCGGGCTTTGGGCATCACCACAAATTACCCGACGAACTCTGTGTTCAACGCCGATTGCCCGAGCCGTCTCGAGCGTCCAAGATCGGGCACAACCCCGCGAGCCTCGAAGGAGCCCTCCGTGCGCGATAGTGCCGCAATAACCGACGATGACTTCGCGAACCCTGTCCTCATTGAGGTGACACGGTCGGGCGCACGGGAGTCGGTTCATCGCGGATCCGTGGTGCTGGTCAGCGCCGACGGTGCCCTCACCGCTCTTGGCGCCCCGGCACCTACGTTTCCCCGCTCATCGCTGAAGCCGCTTCAGGCAGTCGCGATGGTCCGCGCCGGACTGAATGTCCCCGCTGAGATGCTCGCACTGGTGGGGGCGAGCCACGAAGGAACACCGGCTCACGTAGACGTGGCTCGGGCGATTCTGCGTTCAGCCGGGCTCGATGAGAGCGCACTGGGATGCCCGGTGAGTCTGCCTGAATCCGTCGACGCTGCCGCGACGGTCATCCGTCACGGTGGCTATCCGTCTCGGATCTTCCACAATTGTTCCGGCAAGCACGCTGGCATGCTCGCCACCTGTGTGGTGAACGGCTGGCCGGTCACCGGCTACCTGAACCCGGACCATCCGATGCAGCAGGCTGTTCTGGCGACCGTCACAGACCTCAGCGGGGATCAGGCCCAAGTCGTCGGCGTGGACGGCTGCGGTGCTGTCGTCCCCATGGTTTCTCTTGCTGGGTTGGCGCGGGCTTTCAGGCGGTTGGTCACGGCGGCGGCGGGCAGTGCGGAACGGCGGGTCGCAGACGCGATGCGGGCACGTCCTGACTTGGTCGGCGGTCCGGGACGGGACGTCACCGAACTCATGGCGGACACTCCGGGTCTGCTGGCCAAGGACGGTGCCGAGGCGGTGTGGGCGGCCGCTCTGCCCGATGGTCGAGCGATGGCCGCCAAACTCGACGACGGTGCCCTGCGGGCATTGCCTGCGGTCTTGGCGGCCACCCTCCACGCCTGGGGTTACGTCGGGGAAGGAATAGGTCGCTGGGCACACGACCCGATCCTCGGTGGTGGGCACCCGGTTGGGGAGATACGCGCCACTGAGCAATTCGAACACTGGCTGGACGGCGCGGTGTGAGCGTGGGCAACAGCCGCCCATCCGCCGCCGCTACTGACACCCCGGTGATCCGGCTGCGTGGTGTCAGTAAACGATTCGGCGACCAGGAGGTGCTGCACCGCATCGACCTGGACGTCGACCCCGGCGAGGTCGTCGTCCTGCTCGGCCCGAGCGGGTCAGGTAAGTCCACCTTGTGCCGATGCATCAACCGGCTGGAAACAGCCAGCGAGGGCACCGTGGAGATCTCCGGACGCGAGCTCCCGCAGGAAGGCCGAGCGCTGGCCGCAGTTCGGGCGGAGGTCGGCATGGTGTTCCAGTCGTTCAACCTGTTCGGCCACCGCACAGCGCTGCAGAACATCACGATGGCCCCGGTGAAGGTGCGAGGGCTCAGTCGCAAAGACGCCGAACAGCGGGCGCGCCGCCTGCTCGAGCGGGTCGGCATCCCGGACAAGGCCGATCGGTTCCCTGCCGAACTGTCCGGGGGCCAGCAGCAACGTGTGGCGATTGCCCGGGCGCTGGCGATGGAACCCCGAGCCCTGTTGTTCGACGAGCCGACCTCAGCCCTTGACCCGGAGATGATCAACGAGGTGCTCGACGTGATGATCGAGCTCGCCCGCGACGGAATGACCATGCTCGTGGTCACCCACGAGATGGGGTTCGCCCGCCGGGCGGCTGACCGGGTGGTGTTCATGGACGAAGGCCACATCATCGAGCAGGCGCCCCCGGAGCAGTTCTTCGCCGCCCCCCAGACCGACCGATCTCGCGACTTCCTGTCCAAAATCCTGTCCCACTAAGAAAGGACCACTGCTATGGCCCGTCACCGACTGCTCATCGGCGTTGCCGTCGTCGCCGCCGCCGGCATGCTTGCCAGCTGCTCGGCCTCCAGCACCGCACCCGGGTCGGGTGCGGGTGCTGTACAACCGTCGGCGGCCCCGACGACCTTCGCGCCCGGCACCACCATGGCGGCCATCCAGCAGCGCGGCAAACTCATCGTGGGCACCGCCTTCACCACCACGCTGTTCAGTGTCAAGAACCCCACTAATGGCAAGGTTCAGGGCTTTGACGCCGACATCGGCCGCCTTATGGCCGCCAAGATCACCGGCAGCGCAGACAACATCGAGTTCGTCGAGACGACCGCAGAGAACCGCGAGCCGTTCGCGTCGACCGGCAAGGTCGACATGGTGATCGAGACCTACTCAATCACCCCGGCGCGGCAGAAGGTCATCAGTTTCGCCGGTCCGTACTACATCGCCGGCCAGGACATGCTTGTCCCCAAGGCCAGTACCGGGATCAAGGCAGTGACCGACCTGAACGGCAAAACCGTCTGCGCAGTCAGCGGTACGGTGACGAAGGACAATGTGCTCGCCAAAGCGCCGCAGGCGAAGGTCACCGAGTTCACCGACGGCAAGCAGTGCGTCGAAGGGGTGAAAGACGGCCGATTCGACACCTACGTCGATGACGACGTCACTCACATCGGCGAGGTGCAGTTGGCCCCCGACCAGTTGCGCCTGGTTGGCGCGCCGTTCACGAAGGAGCCCTACGGGATCGGGATTAAAAAGGGCGACACCGCGCTTCAGCAGTTCCTCAACGCGACGCTGACGTCGGCAATCTCCGACGGGACTTGGCGTAAGATTTACGACGCCAACATTGCGTCTGTATCCAAGACCGAGCCGCAGATCCCCACCCCCGGCACGATCCCGACCTCCTGACCCGATGGTCCTGGACATTCTGCGTAACTACTACCCGACGTTCCTGGGCGGGGTGTGGCTGACGCTGGTACTGACGGTCATCTCGTTCACGCTGGCGCTGATCCTGGGGTCCCTACTGGCGGTAATGCGCATCAGTCCGGTCACCCCGCTGCGGATCGGGGCGGTGGCATATATCGGCCTGATGCGCTGCATTCCACTCCTGGCCTTCGTCGTGCTATTTGTGTTCGGACTGCCAAAGCTGGGGTTCTTGTACACGATCAACACGTCCGTCATTGTTGTGCTGAGCCTGTACACGGCCGGGTTCGTCGCCGAGACAATGCGGGCCGGCATTCGCACGGTCCCCTCCGGGGAGGTGGAGGCCGCGCGCGCGCTCGGCCTGCCATTTCGACAGGTCATCGCTCTCGTCGTTCTGCCCCAAGCGGTGCGCACGATCATCCCTCCGTTGGGGAATCTCGCTATCAGTCAAATCAAGGCGACGGCGATCGCCGCAGCGGTCGGTGTCCAAGAGATCACCGGCGTGGCCACGCGTGTGAACTTTCAGACCGCGCAGCCCTTGATCGTCTTCGCTATCGCCGCCGTAGCGTACCTGGTGCTGGCGCTACCCTCAGGATGGGCCCTGAACAGCCTCGAATCCCGCCTGGCGGTGCGGCGGTGAGTTCCGCGGACCACGCCCTGTTCGACGCACCGGGCCCCTCGACCCGAGGCCGGATCCGCAGGTTTGCTGCTGTCAGCACTGTGGCACTGGCGGCCGTTGTCTACCTCGCCTACCGCCGACTGGCCGACCGGGGGCAGTTTGAGCCCGCGAAATGGGCCATCTTCACCGACGCCGGCACGGCCCACTTCCTGCTCGGCGGAGTTGGGTCCACGCTGACCGCCGCGCTGATCGTCATCACGATCTCGTTGCCGCTGTCCGTGCTCATCGCACTGGCGCGGCTGTCGTCCCGGCGGTGGCTTTCCTCGCCCGCGCGAATCTTCGTCGACTTCTTCCGGGCGATGCCGCTTCTGCTGCTCATCCTGTTCTTTGCGGTGGGCTTCCCCGCGCTGGGCTGGCAGGTGTCAGCGCTCTGGGTCCTCGTGATGGGAATGTGCCTGTACTACCTGGCCGTCTTTAGTGAGGTCGTCCGGGCCGGCATCTTGTCGCTACCGAGAGGCCAGCGCGAAGCCGCGCTCGCCCTGGGTATGACCGAACGCCACTCGTTGCGACTGGTTGAGCTGCCGCAGGCTCTGGTCGCGATGAGCCCCGCCATCCTCAGCCAAGTGCTGTTCCTGGTGCAGGACACGAGCCTGGGATACGTCATCCCCTACGAGGAACTGTTGCGGCGAGGGCAGGAGGTCGCGAGTTTCTCTCCCGCAGCCCTGCTGCCGAGCTATGCCGTCGTCGCAGCCGTCTACGGGGTCATCAGCCTGCTGTTGCTGCTGCTGACCCGTCTCGTGGAAGCGCGGGTCACCCGACGGGCCAGCAGCACGGTGCCGAGGCCCCCCGAAGATGCTGTGCTCGAGCAAAGCCACATGTGATCGAGACTTTTGCCCGGCTGACCACTACGAAGGAGTCCTGTGTCCCGCACCCCTGTAACCACCGGCGCTGTCCCCGAAACTCTCATCGTCCCGAGGACCGGCACCAACGGTCCGGTAGACGCCAGCCGTGTGCCCCGTTTTGCGGGCGAGGGGACCTTCGCCCGCCTACCGCGGCTGGCCGACGCCACCGAGGCCCAGACCATCATTTGGGGGATCCCCTTCGACTCTGGGGTCAGCTACCGACCTGGCGCGCGATTCGGACCCACCCACGTACGGCAATCCTCGCGGCTGCTCCGACCCTTCAATCCAGCCGTGGACGTGGAACCGTTCAAACAGCACCGGGTCGCAGACGCCGGCGATCTGGGAGTCAACCCGTTCGACATCCACGACGCGCTCGCCGCAATTGGGGCCGCCGCCACCGAGCTTCTGGGTACCGGCCGCACCCTGATCACCATCGGCGGGGACCACACGATCACGCTGCCATTGCTCCGAGTCCACGCCGCTCGTCACGGGCCATTGGCGGTGCTGCACTTCGATAGTCACCTCGATACGTGGGACACCTACTTCGGTGCTGCGTACACCCATGGGACGTCGTTCAGGCGCGCTTCCGAGGAAGGGCTGGTCGACCACCGCCACTCGGTGCACGTTGGAATACGCGGGCCGCTGTATCACCGGCTGGACCTGCACGAGAGTGAGGAGCTCGGTTTTACCGCCATCCACGCCCGAGATTTCGCACGCCGCAGCCTTGACGACCTGATCGCTCACATCCGCACGCGCCTATCGGACCGGCCGGTGTACGTCTCGGTCGACATAGATGTCCTCGATCCTGCCTTTGCACCAGGCACCGGAACCCCTGAGGCAGGCGGGCTGTCCACCCGCGAACTCCTCGAAGTTCTTCGCGGTCTCGAGGGCGCCAACGTTGTCGGGGCCGACATCGTCGAAGTTGCCCCCGCCTACGACCACGCCGAGATCACCGGCATCGCCGCCAGCCACATCGCCTACGAGCTACTCAGTGTGCTACCGCGCAGAGGTTCCTGACTCTGATCCGATGATCGGTCAGACAACGACCGGCGTGGTTGACACAGCCCTGCTCATGAATGCCCGGTGTCTGATGTGACCTGGGTTGCCCATTCGCCATCTCGGGCCGGGGAGGCTGACGAGACTGCGTTGCGCGCAATACCGCAGCATCTCAGTTGCCTGCGCCCGAGAGGTGGCGACGAGTATCGAGGTCCTTGCCACGACTCTGGCCCGCGCTGCGGGATCCCCATCATCGAGATCGCCAGGGTGGCGTTGCCGTAGTCGCTTGTCACCGCTGGGACGCCGCAGACCCCTTCCGGCACCTGTGCAGCCGCGATGCTGAACACGTTCACCCCGACCGGATCCGATTCACCGCGCGGCGCGCTCGCGCATCGCACTAAGGCTGAGCCGGGGAGTGCACTCATCTGGCCGCGCCTGCCCGCGTCGCGCACCCGGGCCCCGCTTTGCCATGCAGATCTCGCGGACCGTCGCATTTGCCCGCTCGAACGCTGTGTGGCTCATAACCATGCGGTCAGGGGTTCGAGTCCTTTCGCTGCAATCTTGCCCAGCGAGAGTCAGGTGCCGCCGGGTACACGTATCACGGGATGAAACGCGCCCTCTGCACTGATATCGCCCACCCGTTGAAGCTGGTGGGGATGTCATGTCACTCGGGAGGAAGAATGTCCAACAAGTTTCTTGGCGGACTGGTGGCCACGATCGCCATCACCGCGACGCTGGCTACCGGGGCGGCGTCAGCCGGCGCGGCACCCACGGGTACGGCAGTCACACGGGCGCCCGCGTCCAGCAACGTCAGCAGCACGAGCCGGCTGACGCCGGAGGTCGCCCGGATGGTCAAGGGGGCAGGTCCCGCGGCAGAGCAGAAGGCGCTGGCGTCCTACTGGTCACCGGCGCGGATGAAGGCAGCCAGGTCTGACAGCCTGCTGCCGTCACAGAAGGCCGCCGCAGGCAGGTCGGCGCGCCCCCAGAGCCTGGCCGCGTCCGCGAAGCCGCAGGGCCCCGCAGCGCGGACCGCTCCTGCTGCCCCTCTGAAGGTTCCGAAGGCCGCTGCACTCAACTCGGCCATCCCCATGGCCTACAACCCCGGGTACCCGGTCGGGTCACCGGTGGCCCGCACATCCGGCAAGGTGTTCTTCACCAGCTTCGGCCTCAACTACGTCTGCTCGGCCACCGTCGTCAACAGTGAGGGCAAGTCCGAGGTCTGGACCGCAGGTCACTGCGTCTCGGACGGCAAGGCCTGGAACACCAACTGGGTCTTCGTGCCCAACTACGTCAACGGCTGGGCACCCTACGGGTACTGGTACGCCAAGGCGCTGTGGACGACCTCCGCGTGGTTCAACAACAACAACGACTTCTCCAACGACGTGGGCGCAGCCGTGATGTGGCGCAACTCGGGCTGGCGGATCGCTGACTACCTTGGTGGTCAGGGCATCGCGTGGAACTACCCGCTGCAGTACGTCTACGCCTTCGGCTACCCACAGGCCGCCCCGTTCAATGGTCAGACGCTGTGGGCGGAGCGCGGGTCAACCTTCGCCTGGGGCGCCGACCAGGGCATGGTCAACTACATGACCGGCGGATCCTCCGGCGGCGCGTGGCTCGGCTGGTTCAATGGCTCATGGGGTTACATCAACGGGCACAACGACTACAAGTACGGCTCGCTCCCGGCCTACATGTTCTCGCCGTACTACGGAAACCAGGTCGCCAACCTGTTCAGCACCGTCAGGGGCATCTCCGCCTGATGGACGCGCAACCAGCAGTGGCAGCCCGGCCGGTCACACCGGCCGGGCTCGCCGCTCCACGGATACCGGGCGGGCGCCTCGCCGTGACGCGGCGAGCGTGGTTCGGCTCGGGTGGGCACCGGCCGCGCCCCCACCTCCTCGGCGCGGCCCGGGTGGGCGCGCTGTTGGGCCTGGCGCTGACCCTGGCCGCCTGCGGCTCGGTTCACTCCGGGGGCTCGGCCGGGGAGACACCCGGCCGAAACGGCCCCCCGAGCAACAACGGAGGCGCCGTCGGCTCTACTCCCACGTTCAGCAAACCTGCGTCCACCGGGCTGCCACCGGCCATGCAACCCAACCGGTTGAACCCGGACGCTCGCGCCGTGGACCTGCGCGCCGTCCGGTGGCAGCGTGCCGAGTCCTCTGGGCGGCTGCTCACAGTGCACTTCGCGATCACTGGTCGGCCCGAGTGCTTCACGCTCGGCCGGGTCGAGGTCGCGGAGTCTGCTACGGCTGTGACCGTCAGGGTGCTCGTCGGCAGACTGCCAGGTGTCGACTGCAGCGGGGCCCAACCGCAGTTGGCCGCACCAGCAACAGTGGTCGTGACCCTGGCCCGTGATTTGGGCGGGCGGGCGGTTGTCGACGGCTCGGCGCCGCACACCTGAGCAGGGTCTCCCATCGACCCCACTGTCGGCCGCAGTGATCTGGGACCGGGTCTCCCAGGGGCGCTCGGGCAGCTCGTTGTGGCCGGTGAGCCAGGCACCGACCTGGCCCACCTCGCCCGGCCGGCACGTCGTACAGACCGGCCTCCAGGCACGTTGCGGGTGATGTCACCGACCGGATCCTAGAGCGCTTCTGGTACGGCTTCGATGATGATCAGCTGCTCGGGTGCGCTTCAGCGAACCGGGGAACCGAGCCAGACCCAGCACGTGGTCCCACAGCTCGCGGGCCTTCGCCTTCTCGGGGGGTCAACTGATCACCGGGCCGACAAACGCGACCCCGGATGCTGCGCCGCCTCGAGCACGGCGACCCGGCCGTGTCGATGGCGACGGTTCTCGATGTCGTGCGGCCCTGGTGCCCTTGATCGCCTCGTCGACACCCTCGACCCCCACCAGACGGACCTCGGTCGAGCACGCGTCTCGGCCGCACTGCCGAAGCGGTTGAGCATTGACCGAGCTGCGCGTCCACCGCTGTCTCGCTGGCTCGACGGCTTGCCGGGATCCTCCTCTCACGTTGTGCTCGACCGGTGGGGGCGCAACCTCATCGACAAGCGACGGCGAGGCCCATAGTGCCAGGCCAAGCAGCGGCGCCACACCGCCACTGACGTCGACCACCTCATCGGTGTCAGCGACGTGACCCGCCAGGGCACCCTGCGCTTCAGCATCGGCGACGGGCCGGCCGCGGTCATGGCGCTGGTCGGCCCCGCAGCTGGGTCCCTCGGCGGGGCACGTCCCAAGGTGTCGGTGTACGCCGACGGCGGCGGGCCTGCTCATCGCGAAGTTCCCCACCGTGACGACGAATGAAAGGTCATGCTCGGGGAGCAGACGATGCTGGACCTGGCTGGTGACGCAGATTTGCGTCCCGCACGGTCGACTGACCAAGGTGATTTCACCCAATGTGCTTGCTACTCCGGTGGTTAAACCGCCAACCCCGTGCCGGCCGCGTTGGGTACATCAGCGCCCAGACCCTGCCCGGATCCGGCTCGGCGGTCAAGGCCGACTCGCTGAGCTGTTCGCCCGGGTCGTACGGACCGCAACCGCCGACGCCGGAATCTTCGCGCGCTATGGTGCGCCTCCAAGGCGGCGCCGAACCGCTGGATCGTCAGGAGCCTGTTTCGAGCACCCATGCTGGTGAGGTGGGGCGAGCGCATCTCACCAGCCCTGCCATGACGGCTTGTTGTTCCAGACTTCCCGGTAGTAGTCGGCGAGCTGGAGCCGCGAGCCGGCCGCCGTGTCGACGATGACGGTCACGTCGGGGTGCAGCTGCAGTGCGGAACCGGGCCACATGGCGCTCAGCGCGCCCTCGACCGTGTGGTTAATCGCCTCGGCTTTCGACCGCCCCGTGGCGACGAGAACGATGCGTCTCGCGTCGAGGATGGTGGCGATGCCTTGTGTCAGACAATGTGTGGGAACGGCGTCGAGATCACCCCCGAAGAATCGCGAGTTGTCGAGCCGGGTCTGATGGGTAAGCGTCTTGATCCGGGTGCGCGAGGCGAGCGAAGACGAGGGCTCGTTGAAGGCTATGTGTCCGTCGCTCCCGATTCCGAGCAGCTGCAGGTCGATACCCCCGGCGTCGACAATCGCCTGTTCATAGTCCGCACAGGCCGACGGGATGTCGGCTGATGTCCCTTCGGGGCCGTGGATTCGGTCCGGGTCGATGTCGACCTTGGCCGCAAAGATCCGCTGGATGACGGACCTGTAGCTCTCGCGGTGTCCCGCGGGCAGCCCCACGTACTCGTCGAGCATGAAGGCCGACGCCCGCGCGAGTGAGATCGTGCGTGCTGCAACTCGCCGCCCGAGCTCGTCGTAGGTCCCAACAGGGCTCGAGCCGGTCGCGACGCCCAAGACTGCGTCGGGCCTGCGACGAAGGGCAGCTTCGATGGCGTCAGCAGACAGGTCAGCGACCTCGCCGGCGTACTCGGTGATGACGACTTGCACGTCTACCTCTCCCGTGAGCGAGTCATCGGGTGGCTCCGATTCGGGCGACGTAGGTCTGCGTGATGCGGGTGGGGTGGGTGATCGCGGTCCCGACGACGACCGCGTAGGCGCCGGCGACAAGGCACGCGACGGCGTCATCGGGGCTGCGCACCCTGCCCTCAGCAATGACGGGCACCTCGGCGCAGGCAACCAGATCGGCGAGCAGAGCGAAGTCGGGCCCGATCGTGACGGGCCGATCGTCGGTGTAGCCGGCCAGCGTCGTTCCGAGACAGTCCGCGCCGGCGTCGATGCTGTACCGGGCATCGTCGACGCTGCCGCAGTCGGCCATCACCAGGCCGCCGGCGCGGTGGACGGCGTCGATGCTGTCGTGGAGGGGGCGCCCGTCGGGTCGAGGTCGGAGGGTGCCGTCGAGGGCGACGATGTCCGAACCCGCTGCCACGCAGTCTTCCGCGTCTTCGACGGTCGGGGTGATGAAGACACCACTCGAGCCACGCTTGACCAGGCCAATGAGGGGGATGTCGATGAGGGCACGGATTGCCCTGAGGTCATCGAGACCCTGTGCGCGAATGGCTTGAGCGCCGCCGAGAACGACGGCTTGGGCGACGGCGGCCATCACGAGGGGCGTCCGCATCGGCTCCCCGGGATAGGCCTGGCACGAGACGACGAGCCCACCCCTGATGGCAGCGAGCGCATTCTCACTCGAGCTCGAAGTCACGTGTTCATCTTCCTCGTTGCGTAGGCCGCGGCCCCGACCAGCGCGACGGCGGCGCCTCTGGTCGAGATCGTCAGGGGGGTGTCGGCCAGCGCTGGGATGAGGGTCTGCGCGTAGGCGGCCTTCACGGCTGACTCCCACGGGTCGCCGGCCCGGGCGATGCTGCCGGAGATGACGACGAGGTCGGGGTCGAGCGCGTTGGCCAGCCCCGCCGCGGCACCCCCGAGGGCGGCGCCGCCTGTCGTCAGGGCCAGCAGGGCAGTCTCGTCGGTGGTTCGGCGGGTCAGCTCGAGGGTGGATCTCACGGCGGAGTCACCCCCGTGCTGTCGGTACCAGGCGAGGATGCCGTGACCACTGGCCACGCCCTCGAGGTGTCCGACGCTGCCGCACGGGCACGGCATCCCCGCGGCTTGTGGTGACGGCAGGTGGCCGAAGTGTCCCCCGACGTGATGGGCTCCGAACCGAGGCTCTCCTTCGACTACGAAGCTGCCGCCTATGCCCGTGCCGGCAATGAGCGCGACCAGGCTCGCGGCGCCGTGTTCGGCGGACAGGCCCAGCCCGAAAGCGTTTCCGTCGCCGAGGACCCACGTGGGTAGGCCGGTGCGAGCCGTCACGAGGTCAGCAAGAAGGGTGCCGGCCCAGTTGGGAATACTGCTGGTCGCGGCCAGGATCACCCCGCGAGAGGAGTCGACGACACCGGCAGTCGAGACCGCCACGGCGACGTCGTCCGGGGTCCGAAGGCGATCGAGGAGGCCGACGGCCGCTCGTACGACGCTCTGTGGGCCCTCGTGGGCCGGAGTCGGCGTCTCGACCACGACACTGGCCAAGGCGCCGTTCCGGTCGACGCGGGCGGCGGCGATCTTGGTTCCGCCGATGTCCACGGCCAGGATCATGGGGCGTCCCTGCTCACGACCAGGTCATAGCCGTAGCGGTCTCCGCGGTAGATGGTCTGGGCGAGCTCGACGGGGACGCCTGGATCGGTGTAGCTGACCCGGGTGACGCGTAGGGCTGCCGCGCCGACGGGTTGGTCGAGGGTATGGGCCTGGTCCCGATCGAGGTTGACGGCCTCGATGGTCTGGGCGGCGCGCTGAACGACGAGACCCCCGGCTGCCATCTGCTCGTACAGGGATGTGCTCGGGTCGATGTCAGACCAGTCGAGGCCGCAGGGCGGGAGGTAGACGCATTCGAGGGCCATGGAGATGCCGTCGGCCGACCTCAGCCGTTCGAGCACGAACACCTCGGTGCCCGGCTCGACGCGCAGGCCCTGCGCGATGTCCGCCGGGGCGGGTATGACGTCGGTCCGGAGCACGGTCGCGGAGGGGGTCAACCCGCGCTGGACCATGTCCTCGGTGAAGCTGGTCAGGCGAAGGGTCTTGGTGACGACGTCGGGGTCGGCGACGAAGGTGCCGGACCCCTGCACCTGGTAGACGAGGCCACGGCTGCCGAGCACTTGGATCGCTCGGCGGACGGTCATCCGGCTGACGCCCAGCTCGGTCATGAGTTCGCGCTCGGATGGGAGGGCGTCGTGCGCCGCGAGCTGCTTTGCGCGCCGGGCGATCTCGTCGACGACGCGTTCGTACTTCGGCCGGTGGTCTGTGCCTTGGCTGGACATGGTCACCCCTTCACGGCGCCGGCCGAGAGGCCGCTGACAAGGTACCTCTGGGCGAAGACCGCGAACAGCACCGGGGGCAGTGTCGAGAGAATGCTCGTGGCCGAGATGTCACCCCACCGGATGCCGGTGCTCGTGACGAAGTTCGCGGCGCCCAGGGTGATCGGGGTGGCGTTCGACGTCGAGAGCACGAGGGCGAAGAGGTAGTCGTTCCACGAGAAGATGAACACGAGGACGGCCACTGCGACCAGGGTCGGCGCGAGGATCGGCAGGAGTACCGAGCCGAGGATGCGGTAGGTGTTCGCGCCGTCGACCTTGGCGGCTTCTTCGAGCTCGATCGGCACGTCGCGAAAGCCGGCGGAGAGCAGGATGATCCCGAGTGGCAGGTTGAGGAAGGTGTTGGCCAGGATGAGCCCGAACACGGTGTCGAGGAGGCCGAGGTTCGACATCAGCAGGAAGTAGGGAACGGCGAAGAAGATGGCCGGCAGCAGCCGTAGACCGCTTGACGCGTTCATGATGAAGCGGCCGCCGAAGCCGAGGCGGATCGCCGCGTAGGTGCTCGGCACGGCGATGAGGAGCACGAGAAGAACGGCGCCGATGGCGATCATTGCCGAGTTGAGGAAGAAGCGCGGGAAGTCGTATCCGGCTGCCCCCAACGCGTTGGCGTAGTGGTCGGTCGTCGGGGTGCCGATGGCTGTGGCGCCGCGGGAGATGTCGCCGTCGCTTCTGAAGCTGACGAAGAGCGCGTTGAACCAAGGGATGTTGACCACGATGGCGATGGCGCCGACCGCGATCGTCGTGCCCCAGAGCCGGCGCTTGCGTTCGGTCGGTACGGCGCTCATGACGTGGCCCTGTCTGTGTTGACGATGCGTTTGACGAGGACGGGGACGAAGGGCAGGAGCACGACCATGACGATGGTGGAGGCGGCGGCCGCCAGGCCGAACTTTCCGGATTCGAAGGCGGTCTTGTAGATGTAGATGCTCAGCGTGGTGGTCTTCGTGCCGGGGCCGCCGGCGGTGAGGACGTAGATGACGTCGAAGGTTCGGATCGCGTCGATGAGGCGCAGGAAGATCGCGGCGAAGATGATCGGCTTCATGATCGGTACGACGATCGAGCGCAGGGTGCGCACCCGCCCTGCGCCGTCGACCTGCGCCGCTTCGAGCACATCGGTCGGGAAGGACTGCAACCCGGCATACATGATGAGGAAGGCGAACGGGGTCCACTGCACCACGTCCAGAAGGACCAACAGGGGGACGATGGTGTTGGGGGCGAAGAGCGAGACGTCGAGCCCCAGGTTGCCCAGCAGCTCGGGCACGAGGCCGATGTCACCGTTGAGCAGGAGCCGGAACATGACGCCGAGCAGAGCCGGGGCGATCATGATCGGCACGAGCAGCATGGTGAAGAAGACCTTCTTGCCGGGAAACTCCTGGTTGACCAGCAGAGCGAGCCCGAAGCCGAGGACCGTCTCGATCGTGGTGACGGCGAGAGCGAACAGGATGGTGAACCGCGCCGCGCTGAGAAAGCCGGGGTCGGTCAGCACCGTGATGAAGTTCTCAAAGCCGGTGAACGGGATCGCCGGGTCCTGCAGGGAGAGGCCGTAGAAGCCGGTCTGGATGCCCTGGAAGAGCGGGTACGCCACGAAGAGCAGGGTGAAGATGATCAGCGGGGACCCGAGGATCCACTTGGGGGCGGCTCTGCGAAACGAGGACGAGGTGGCCATGGGGTTTCTTCCCGGAGAGCGAGTGGTCGGCGCGGTCGAGGGTGCCCGAGCAGGCACCCTCGACCGGGAGGCGCTCAGTCGAGCAGTTTCTGCAGGTCCGTGTTGGCCTGCTGCAGCGCAACCTTCGCGTCCTGCTGACCCACCCAGGCACCACTGAGGTTTTCCGCCAGCTTGCTGTAGGCCTCGAAGGTGTTGGGGAACACGGGCACCGAGTAGCCGTACTTGTCGATCGATTCCGCGATCTTGTCGAAGGCCGGGTTGATCGAGCTGTTGGCTTTGAGGACGGCAGGCATCGCAGGGATGCCGCCCGCCTTGGCGTATGCGGTCATCGCCTCGGGCTTGGCCAGGAAGTCGAGGAACTTCGTCGCGGCGCCCTTGTTCTGCGAGTACTTGTTGAGTGCCACGGCCAACGCGTGCACGTGGGTCTTCTGACCGGGCACCGGGGCGATGGCGATCTTGCCGGCCACAAGCGGCGACTTGGCCGGGTCGTTGAGCTCGGCGAAGCCGGCCGACCACTGCACAGCGAAGGCGGTCTTTCCCGATTTCAGGGCGGCCTGGGTCTCGGGGAACTCTGCCTGAGAGCTGTCCTTCGAGGTCCAGTTGTTCTGGTAGATGGTGCTGTACACCTTCACAGCCTTCTCGGCCGCCGGGGAGTTGAGGTTGGCCTTGCCGTCTGGCCCGGTCCACGAACCACCCGAGCCCCAGAGCACGTCGTCCCAGATCATCGTGTTGTAGAGCAGGTTCTTGGCCTGCAGGATCGTGCCGTACTGGGTCGGTGACGAGGGGTTCCCGCTCTTGCTGAACCACGCCGACATGGCGATGTAGTCGTTCCAGTCCCAGGCGTCGGCCGGCTTCGGGTCGCGCTTTTCGCCGATCGCCTTCATCGCGACGGCCTCGTACGCCGGCCAGGTGTTCTTCGCCGCCAGCAGCGAGTCGAGCAGGTCCTTGCGGTAGTACATGAAGTGGTTGCTCACGTCGAGCGGTAGGGCGAACTGCTTGTCCTGGTACTTCAGCCCGTCGACGGCCACTGGGAAGTAGTTGGCGACGTCGACGCTCGCGAGCGGGTCGAGGGCGTTCGCGTACTGCCCGATGTTGTAGCTGGCGACGAAGTAGATGTCCTGCTGGCTCGACTTCGCGGCCATCAGGGTTGACTCCTTCGAGAAGGTGTCCTGCCGTGACAGCAGCGTCATCTCGACCTTGATCTTGTCTTTGGCGCCCTGACCGGCGTTGTAGGCCGCAACGACCTTGTTCATGGCGTCACCCTCGGGCCCGGGCCACAGCACCATCTTGACGGTGCCGGTGCCGCCGCCTGCGCCGCCGCCCGTGGCTCCGGCGCTGGAGCCGGTGCTCGGCGTGCACCCACTCAGCACGACGCCCACGGCGAGTGCAGCCCAGCCGACCGTCTTCGTCTTCATCTTCACGCGAACTCCTCAACTGGTACGGACCAATATTGGAAGAGTAGGCCCGAAAGGGCCTCAAGTCGAGGGTCTGTCGCAAACTGGTGCCTACCAGTTGTGTAAAGGGCCAGCAGCGTTCTGGCTCTCGCCTGGCGGAGGTTGGCCTTGCGTAGCAGCTCGGCGGCTTCGGCGTACAGTTCGATGGAATTTCGCCACGGCTTGCGGCGGTCTCAAGAGAAGAGGAAGCCCATGGCAGTCCAACCCCCGACGCGCGACGAGCTTGCGTCGATCGCGGAGTCATTCCACCTGCACTTCGACGACGCCTCGATGGCGGTCATGCAGTCCCTGGTCACCGGCGCTCTCGCGTCGTACGACGTCGTCGACGCTCTCGCCGAACAGGACCGGCCGCACGCTCCAGCGCGTCCGTATGCCACGCCGCAACCTGCGGACAACCCGCTGAACGGTTGGTACGTCACAGCCGCGATCACCGGCGCGGGCAACGGCCTACTGGCCGGCAAACGGCTTGCGATCAAAGACAACATCATGGTCGCCGGGCTGCCGATGATGAACGGCTCGCGGTCTCTTGAAGGCTTTGTCCCCGTCGAGGACGCAACCGTCGTCACCCGGGTTCTGGCGGCCGGTGGCACAGTCGCCGGCAAGTCGGTCTGTGAGGATCTGTGCTTCTCAGGAGGTAGCCACACCGGAGCCAACGGGCCGGTGCGCAACCCGTGGGACGTGACCCGATCCACCGGCGGCTCGAGCTCAGGCAATGCCGCGCTGGTCGCCGCTGGCATGGTGGACATGGCCATCGGCGGCGACCAGGGTGGATCGGTCCGGATGCCGGCCTCGTGGTGTGGCATCGTCGGCCTCAAGGCAACCCATGGCCTGGTGCCCTACACCGGCGGCTTCCCGATCGAGGCGACGATCGACCACCTCGGTCCCATGGCCCGCACGGTGCAGGACACTGCCGTGCTGCTCACTGCCATCGCGGGGCCGGACGGCCAGGACCCCCGCCAGGCGGGGGCCCCGAGCGGCGTCGACTACACCGTGGGCCTGGACGCGGGGGTAAGCGGCAAGCGAGTCGGAATCCTTCGCGAGGGCTTCGCGATCGCCGGTCTCAGCGAGCCCGAAGTCGATGCGGCCGTGCGGAGAGCGGCGGCGCGCTTCGCCGAGCTTGGCGCCGTAGTCGTCGAAGTGTCGGTACCCGAGCACCCCGACGCGGTGCATGTGTGGAACGTGATCGCGACAGACGGTGGGACGTGGCAGATGCTGCGCGGTAACGGGTATGGCTACGGCTACAAGGGTCGCTACAGCCCCGAACTGATGGACTTCTATGCCCGAGGTCTGGAGCAGAACTTCGACGCCGTGTCGCACACCGTGAAGTTCGTGGCGCTGTGTGGCCAGTACATGCTCGACCGGTACCACGGCACGCACTATGCGAAGGCACAGAACCTTTCGACGCGCTTTCGGGCCGCCTACGATGCTGCTTTGCAGGACGTTGACGTGCTCGTGTTGCCCACACAACCCATGCGGGCCACCGTTATCCCGTCGGCTGATGCCCCGATCGAGGAGTACGTCGCGCGCGCCCTGGAGATGGTCGGCAACACGGCGGCCTTCGACGTCACGGGCCATCCGGCGATCAGCGTGCCCGCCGAGGTCAGCGATGGCCGGCCGATCGGCATGATGATTGTCGGCAAGCACTGGGACGAGAACAGCGTTCTGACCTTCGCCAGTGCGTACGAGTCCCTGGTAGGAGGGTTCCCGACACCGCCCGCGGCCGGCTAGACCAACGCGCGACCCAGGGAGGGCCAAACGACCACCATCGCCGACTCGTCCTCGGCAGGTCCTCGCTGTCCGATGCTGAGCGACTCTCCGAAGCGAACATCGCGGCATCCGTCGGTGGCGTCGAGGGCGAGTATTGCTAATTTGGCGCCACCGTCATCCGCCTCAGCTCTGGCTTGATTTCGGTGCTCCGGCCTGCCCGTCGACCAGTCCCCACCGCTCAGGGTCGTTTGGGCCTGCGGCTCCGAGGGTGCTTGCCAGGTGGTCGAGCTCGTCATCCAACGCGGTGGCGATCCTCAGCAGATCCGGGCAGTGGTCCGGGTCGGCGATGATGGTCACGGTCAGCGTTCCTGCGTAGGACAGCGCCGCAAAGGCCACGGTGATGTTTCCGGAGATCGAGCTGATCGGGATGATCTCGGTCACCCGCGCCCCGTCGAGTGTCATCGGTGTGCTGGGTCCGCGCAGGTTGGTGACGAACGTCGTCACCAGGCGCTGGTGGTTGACGAAGAACGCAAAGACCCCGACGCGGGCGAGGAGCCGGAACCCGAACGCCAGCAGTGGGGCTGAGGCGCCGCGACCCGGGGAATGGCAGGCGGCGTGAGTGCTCGCCGCGATCGCGGCCAGCCGCTCGAAGGGTCGGCCAGCCGCTGGCACTTGCACGGGCATCACCCCCACCTGGTTCCCCAGCTCGGTAGAGCTCGCGTCTCGCCGCACGGAGATGGGTATCGAGATCACGAACGAGTCGACGCTTTCACCGCGGTCGTGCAAGGCAGCGGTGAGTGCACCCGCCACGGCCGTCAGGAGCACGTCGTTGACGGTTGCCTGGTGGTGGTGCGCGAGTCCCACGATCTCGGTGAGGGGCACTGAGGTGACGGCGAGCCGACGGCGTGGACCGATCGGCTGGTTGAGTGAACACGCCGATGGGCGGCCGCGGGTGCCGAGCTGCAGTTCGGTCGCCGCCTCGCGAAGCAGCCGCGGCACCCGGGGGAGGGACGCCAGGGCACGGATCCGGCGACGGGTGGCATCGATCCACAGGGCGGTCGGTATGGGGGCAGGCGCCGGAAAGGCCCGAGGTGGAGCGGGCGGTGCCCCGTCCACCAGGCTTGCCAGCGCCGCCAGCCCCCCGATGCCATCGGCCAGGACGTGATGCAGCACGAGCACCAGCGCGGTCGAACCGTTCTCGAGCCCGGTCACCACGGTGACCGACCACAGTGGCCGGTTCCGCGGTAACCGGGTGGTCGCGGCGGCCGAGGACACGTCGAGCAGAGCGGCCTCGTCACCGGGCGCGGGAGCGGTGCGGACGGTCAGGTGATGCGCGATGTCGAACGTGGTGTCATCGACCCACAGCGGCCGTCCCCCGCCGAGCGGCGCCCGGATCAGGCGTTGCCGAAGCCGAGGAACGCCAGGGAGTCGGTCGGAGAGCACCTCGCGCACCGTCGTGGGGTCGACCGCTCGCTCGAGCCGCAGGATCGCCGCGACGTGTTGTGGCGCTGAGGGCGTGTCGGTGGCGAGTTCCATCATGTCGTTCGCGCTGGCCCGCTGCACGCTGTCCGGGTGGGCAGGTCTGTCCGCCGCAGGACTGGCCGGCCGCGCCGCTGAGGGGTCGCCGCTCACCGTGGCGCCGTGGCTGTCTGGGCCAGAACGGTGTCGGTCATGAACGCGACGAACTCTTTGGGCTGCTCGAACAGCGGCCGGTGACCCGAGCCGGCCAGCACGGTGAGTGCCTTACGCGGAGCCGACAGCCCGGCGTACCACTGCTGGAACGGTTTGGCCCGCCCAGGCGCCTCGTGGGCACCTTCGACGAAGTAGGCCGGCGCCTCCAGGGTGGCGGCGTCAGTGCGGAAGTCAAGACCCTGGGCCTGCGGGTAGAGCACGGCGAAGGTGTCCATGAACGAGCCGAGCAGGTGCACCTGGTCGATGAGCGCGTACTCGGGCACGATGAAGTTCTCCGAGAAGCCGCCTGCCCCCTCGCTGTTGCCAGTGTGGTCGTAGGGGTAGACCTCGTGCTCGTGCGTCAACGCGGTCTCGTAGTCGAGCATCTGCCCGTAGGGCGGCGGCCCGATCGCGGTGAGCCGGTCGGCCAAGGAGCTGTTCCCCTTCTTTCGGGCCCAGGCGAGGGTGTCTGTGTAGAAGATGCGGTCGGTCTCCAGCGGGTCGACCATCTGCCCCGTGCCGACATAGGCCGTGTACAGCTGGGGTTGCTTCTGCACGGCCAGCACGCCCACGACGGTGCCCCAGGACTGCCCGAGCAGGTAGATCTTGTTCTGGCCGAACCGCTCGCGCAGGTAGTTGGTCACGGTGATGGTGTCGGCGACTGAGCTGCTGAGGGTGTAGGTCGAGGTCGGGTCCAGGGCGGGGTAGGAGGTGCCCGTCCCCCGCTGGTCCCAGGTGGCCACGGTGAAGTGCTTCTCCAGCTCGGGCAGGTGCTTGCGCATCGCCCCGCGCTCAGACCCGCCCGGGCCGCCGGCCAGAAACAGCAGGACAGGGTTCTTCGTGCTTTGCCCACGAATCATCATTCCCAGCCGCCTGCCCCCGACCTGGACGGTGTCCAGCTCGGCGACGCTGCCGGCCAGCGGACGCCCGTCCGGGCCGGCGATCGGCTCCGTAGTGGCCGGCCGGGCCAGCACGACGGCGAACGCACCCAGGCCGACGGCGGCGAGGATGGCTACGCCCCGCCGCAGGTGCCGGGCCCAGCCGCGACCCGGCGAGACCCCGCCTGACCGACGCGCGAACCCTGCCCCGAACGCCGCACCCAGCACCATCGGCAGCACCGAGATCAACGCCTGGAACCCGCGGCCCACGGCGAACGCGAACAAGCCGTAGAGGGTGGTGTGGATGCCGTCGACGGTCGGGCCGTCGGTGCCCAGCCGGGTGAGCTCGAACGCCACCGCGAACACCACGGGTGCCGCCAGTAGTGACCAACGGCTGCGTACGACCGCCCCGGCTACGAGGCCGACAACCAGGCTGATCACGATCGACCACAGTGCCTCAGCGGTGGTCACCGGGCTGCGGGGGGTCCACCACCCCGCGAGCAGGCCCCACCCGGCGGCCATCGCCGCAGCGAGCAGCCACCGACTCCGCTGGTCACGTTGAGTCATCCCACCCTGCCGTCTCACCTCCCAACTATTGCCCGGTGGGGGTGGCCCAACTAGGGACCTACGTCCCCGATGTCGGAGCCACGTCCCCGTGCGGCCAAGGGAGCTCGGCCCCCAGCAGGGATTCAGGACCTTTGGCCAGGGACCCGGGACCTTTGGCCGGGTTCGGCGGCACCGGGCCAGAGAATGCTGGCGAACAGAGATGTGAGGATGTGCAAGTCAATAGTGCTGAAGTCATTTGCAGGCAACCTGAGTGCCCCGCAGCGCGGTCGGAGCGTCGTACGTCACGTCGTGGGCGCGGTCGTGATAGCGCATGGGCTCCTGCACCTGCTCGGCGCCGCAAAGGGTCTCGGGTGGTCCACGGTCGCTGCCCTGTCAGAGCCCATCGGCGCGGTAGCCGGCGCGGCCTGGTTGGGAACGGCGCTGCTCGTGGTGGTCGCTGGCGTTCTCATCGCTACCTCCGTGCCTCGATGGTGGGTTGTCTGTGCCGCGGCGGCGGTGGTCTCACAGGCGGTCCTCGTCACGTCGTGGTCCGACGCCAGCGCCGGCACCGTGGTCAACGTCCTCCTGCTCGGCGCCGCCGTCTACGGTTGGGCTGCGCAGGGCTCTCGCAGCCTCGGCAACGAGTACCACCGCCGGGTGGCGACCGCCCTCTCCACGTTGCCTCCTGCCCCACCCACCGGTGCTGGACCCCTCGTCTCGGAGCATGATCTCGCAGCCCTGCCGCCCTCGGTAGCCTCCTACCTACGGCGTACCGGTGCGGTCGGTCAGCCTCGCGTCACGAGCTTCCGCGCCCACATCCACGGCCGCATCCGCGCCACCGCGACCTCGGTATGGATGCCGTTCACGGGTGAACAGGTCAACACGTACGGCCCGCAGTCCTGCCGCCTGTTCTCCATGGACGCCAGTCTGCACGGGGTCCCCGTCGACGTCCTGCACGTCTTCGTCGGATCCGCCGCCACGATGCGAGTGCGGGCCGCCTCGTTGGTCCCGATGGTCGATGCCGGCGGGCCGCAGATGGACAAGGCCGAGACTGTCACGTTCTTCAACGACCTCTGTGTCTTGGCTCCCGCTGCCCTCGTGGACGCCGACGTGAGCTGGACCGTGCTGGGACCTGACCGGGTGCACGCCACCTTCACCCGTGGAGCGCAGACCGTGGGCGCCGACCTGGTCTTCGACGACCAGTGCGAGCTGGCCGACTTCGTCTCGGACGACCGGATGGCCGGCTCGGCCGACGGCAAGACCTTCACCGCCCGCCGCTGGTCCACGCCTCTGGCCTCCTACCGCGACGTGGGTCAGCGACGGCTGGCCACGCACGGCAAGGCGCGCTGGGGCGGACCCGCCCCCGACCGCCCCTTCACCTACCTCGAGCTCATCGTCGACGACATCGACTACAACGTTCGACGTTCCGCTCCAGCCCCGGGCGCCCTGCTCGGCCCTGCTGGCGTCGGTGCCCGCGAGACCACCGGCCCGACCCCGGCACATCCTTCGACCCCCTACGGAGACCCAACATGAGCACACCCACCACCTCGGCCGGGCTGGTCTCGCCCCCGCTCACCACGACGGGGACCGGCGAGGACACGGTTGCGGAGGCGATCGAGGTCTCTCGCGTCTTCGGTGAGGGCGATGCCGCCGTGCGCGCCCTCGACCAGGTCACTGTCGCCTTCGCCCGGGGACGACTCACGGCGATCATGGGCCCGTCGGGCTCGGGCAAGTCGACGCTGATGCACTGCATGGCGGGACTCGACGTTCCCACGGAGGGACGGATCCTCATCGAGGGCAACGACATCGGCGATCTCGACGACCGCCACCTCACCACCCTGCGGCGCGACCACCTCGGCTTCGTCTTCCAGGCCTACAACCTCATCCCGACCCTGACGGCGGAAGAGAACATCACCCTGCCGCTCGACATCGCCGGTACCCACGTCGACCAGGTGTGGCTCGACCAGATCGTCGACACTCTGCACCTGCGGGACCGGCTCACCCACCGCCCCCACGAGCTCTCCGGGGGACAGCAGCAACGGGTGGCCTGTGCCCGAGCCCTCGTGGGCCGGCCCTCCCTCGTCTTCG
>JBDTVJ010000040.1:0-26760 GCA_040007275.1 Terracoccus sp. | reverse complement strand
CTGGCGGCCGGGGCGGCGGGCGCGACGACCGGGGCAGCGGGCGCGACGACCGGGGGGCCCGGGGGCGCGGGGTCGCCGCCTCGGGTCGGCAGGTCTCACGACCGTCCGGTGGCTCCGGTATCTCTGGTGGCCGTGGCTTCGCCCAGGGCGGCCGGCCCGGAGGCGGGGCGACCCGGGCAGAGGTCATCGAGCGCCTCGAGCGCGACGGGTTGCTGCCGGCCATCACCTTCATCTTCAGCCGGGCCGGGTGCGACGGCGCCGTCGGCCAGCTGCTCGGTACCGGCGTGCGGCTCATCGACGTGGCCGAGGGCGAGCGCAACCGTAGGATCGTCGAGGAGCGCATCCAGGGCCTGGCCGACGAAGACCTCACGGTGCTCGGATACTGGGACTTCGTCGACGGCATCTCCCGCGGGTTCGCGGCCCACCACGCCGGCATGCTGCCGACCTTCCGCGAGATCGTCGAGGAGCTGTTCACCGACGGACACATTCGCGCGGTCTTCGCCACCGAGACCCTGGCGCTCGGCATCAACATGCCCGCCCGAACCGTGGTGCTCGAGAAGCTGGTCAAGTTCAACGGTGAGAGCCACGTCGACATCTCCCCGGCGGAGTACACCCAGCTGACCGGCCGGGCGGGGCGACGGGGCATCGACATCGAGGGCCATGCGGTCGTGCTGTGGAACCGCGGTCTCGACCCGGCTGCCGTGGCCGGGTTGGCTTCGACCCGAACGTACCCGCTGCGCTCGAGCTTCCGGCCCACCTACAACATGGCCGTCAACCTCGTCGGTCAGTTCGGCCGCGAGACGGCCCGATCGATACTCGAGACCTCCTTCGCCCAGTTCCAAGCCGACCGGGCGGTGGTCGGCTTCGTGCGCACGGTGCGTCGCAACGAGGAGGCTCTCGCCGGTTACGCCGAGTCGATGCAGTGTCACCTCGGTGACTTCGCCACCTATGCCGGGATCCGCGACGAGATCCGCACCCTCGAGAAGGAGGACTCCAAGGCGCGCTCTGCCTCGGTGCGGGCGGCGGCCGCGATGTCGCTCGAGACTCTGCGGATCGGCGACATCGTGCGAATCCCCTCCGGCCGACACAGCGGGTTGGCCGTCGTCGTGATGCCCAACCGCGGCGGTCGGGGTGAGGCCGCCTCCCCGGCGGTCGTCACCGAGGACCACCAGCTGCGACGGCTCACGCTGCACGACGTGCCCTCGCCCATCGAGGCGCTCGGAACCCTGCGCGTCCCGAAGCAGTTCAACGCCAAGAACCCCAAGGCCCGCCGCGATCTCGCCGCGGGCCTGCGGGCATCGATGCCGTTCGACCCGCCCCAGCCCAGGCACGCTGCGCACGACCCGTCGGACGAACGGATCGACCAGCTGCGACGCCGGCTCAAGGCCCACCCCTGTCACCAGTGCCCCGAGCGTGAGAGCCACGCCCGATGGGCCGAGCGCTGGTGGCGGCTGCGGCGAGAGACCGACGGGCTGCAACGCAAGATCGACGGGCGCACCAACTCGGTGGCCAAGACCTTCGACCGCATCTGCGACCTGCTCGTCGAGATGGGCTACCTCTCAGACCGTGGCGAGACCGTCACCCCTGAGGGTGACCGGTTGCGTCAGCTGTACACGGAGAAGGACCTGTTGGCGGCCGAGTGCCTGCGGGTGGGCCTGTGGCGACGTCTCGACCCCCCATCGCTCGCTGCCATCGTCTCGACCCTCGTGCACGAGCCCCGGCGCGATGAGGGTGGGCTGACGCCCCGCTGGCCGACCGAGGACGTCCGCGAGGCATACGACGCGATGATCGAACTGTGGTCACGACTGGAGGACGCCGAAGGCGCGCTCGCCCTTCCCCGCACCGGGATGCCGGACGGCGGGCTCGCGTGGGCGATGCACCGGTGGGCAAGTGGTCAGCGTCTGGAAGAAGTGCTGCGCGGAACCGATCTGGCCGCCGGCGACTTCGTTCGTCGCTGCAAGCAGGTCATCGACCTGCTCGGCCAATTGACCGACGCGGGAGACGAGCACCAGCGCCAGATGGCGCGCAAGGCCTCGGACTCGGTGCTGCGGGGGGTTGTGGCCGCCGACCGTCTCGACTGAGTCAGCGCGCTCGGCCGGAAACAGCGGCTCCCGGTGGGCGACAGGCCCGTGCGCCGTGCGACGTGGTCATCGTGACGCCGCCGAAGCGCACCGCGCTGCCTGGGCGCAGTCGCATGCTGTTCGCGGTGACCCCAACCGCGCAGGGCTCATCACCTCGGCGGGTGGGACCTGAGCACGACACGCGCTGGCGCCGATGAGGCATCCAGGCCCCGGGTGGGATACCATTCGAGCGCTGGTCGACGTTTTTGGTGTTCGTGTTCTCACGCTCGCTTGGACGAGATTGCGAGCGCAGCTGTTTCTTCTTTTCGGTGGAAGTGGTCGCGTCATCGCCGACCAGGGCCGTGAATCCACGCGGCCAACCACCCCACAGAAGGAGCACAACATGGCACAGGGAACCGTCAAGTGGTTCAACTCGGAGAAGGGCTTCGGCTTCATCGCCCCGACCGAGGGCCCGGACGTCTTCGTCCACTACTCTGAGATCTCAGGCGGCGGCTACCGCAGCCTCGAGGAGAACCAGGCCGTCGAGTTCGACATCGAGCAGGGCCCCAAGGGTCCGCAGGCGATGCGCGTTCGCGCCATCTGATCTCTCGCAGGTTCACACCTGCACACGAGAAGGCCGACACCCGGTGGGTGTCGGCCTTCTTGGCGTTCGTCGTGTCAGTCAGCAGTGGCGCGCAACAGACCAGCGATTCGACCTACATGCCTCGAGCCTGTGCGTCGCCGAAGCTGTGCGTCAGAGTCGTGACAACTTGGCGTAAGGGCTCGCCAGGCGGATCCGTTCGGAACCGAAGTCGACGGTGACGGTGTGTTCGGCGGTGTCGAGCACCGTGCCGAGGCCGTACTTGTCGTGGGTGACCCGATCGCCGACGCTGTACTGCTCGATCGCGCGAGCAGGCGGCGCGTTGAAGGGGCTACTGGGCAGGTGTCGCCGCGGTGCGGCCGGTGCGGGAGTCATCACCCCCAGTATGCGCCATGCGGGGCGCGACGCGCCCACTCGTCCGCACGCGAGTTGGGCCCGGCGCTTCAGTCACTCGATCCGCAGCGCGTTCAGCACCCGGTCGAACGAAGAGGTGAGCCCGTGTTCGACCGCCAGACGAGACATCAAGGACGGGTCGGCGACTGCGGTCGGGACCGCGAGGTCGATGTCGGGCACGGCCGCGTTACGCGCAACCGCCACTACTCGCGGCGCCACGTCGAGGTAGTCCGAGGCGGCTTCGAGCCGGGCTCGCTGCGCCCCCTTGAGGGCAGGGTCGCCATTGGCGATGGCCTCGCGCACCGCAGCCAGGGTGCCATAGGTGGTGATGAGCTTGGCGGCCGTCTTCTCGCCGATACCGGCCACCCCGGGGAGCCCGTCGCTCGAGTCTCCGCGCAGCACGGCCATGTCGGCATAGGCATCGCCGTCGGGCACGCCGTACTTGGCGGCGATGAAGGCCTGGTCGACCAGGTCGGGGGAACGCACGCCGCCGCGTGCCGTGTAGAGCACCCTGATCTGGGCTGCGTCGTCGACGAGCTGGAAGAGGTCGCGGTCGCCGGTGACGATATCGACCGGCATCACCCCGCGGTGGGTGGTGGCCAGGGTGCCGATCACGTCGTCGGCCTCGTAGCCGTCGGAGCCGAACCGAGCGATCCCGAGGGCGGCCAGGGCGTCGATGATGATGGGCACCTGTACCGCGAGCGCGTCGGGCACCGACTCGCCGTCGGCGCCATCGCCGCTGTCGGTGAGGCGGTGGCTCTTGTACGTGGGGATGGCCTCGACCCGGAACGCGGGGCGCCAGTCGTTGTCCCAGCAGGCCACCAGATGCGTCGGGCGTCCGCGCTCGATGAGCGAGGCGATCATGTCGAGCAGGCCACGCACCGCGTTGGTGGGTACGCCGCTCGGACCGATCACCTCCGGGACCCCGAAGTAGGCCCGGAAGTAGAGCGATGCCGAGTCGAGCAGGAGGGCACGTTGGTCGGGGTGCGTCAGCGGCATCCGGCGAGCGTATCGGCAAGGGGTGGCTCCGACCGGTCACCGGACCGGGGCGTGACCCCGGATGATCTGGCATGCACGCCATCGCCCCACTGCGGCACCGACCTTGTTAACGTGCCGCCGTGACGGGCAGATCAGGGGACCGGGCGCGAAGGGTGTCGTTGAACCACGAGGGGTCGCACAGGGCAGACAGCGAGTGCCTCGTCGGCGACGAGCGGTGGTGGCGGTCGGCACCGCGGTCGTCCTGACCGGTGGCCTCCTCGTCACCCCGATGGCGCAGGCGAGCCCAGCCACCACGACCTCGAAGACATCGGCCGCCGCCGCAGGGCCTCACCGCTGTTCTCACTGCTGCCCGTGGCGTCACCGTAGCCGCGGCGGCGCCGACGGCAAGCCCCCTTCAGATTCGACCGGCATCCGGCCCGGCACGAAGACGCCGAAGCTCGTCTGGGGCTCGTGCGGGTCGACCCTCGAGCAGTTCCGCTGCGGCACGGTCGCGGTGCCCACCGACTACGACACGCCGCGCGGCGCGACCACGACGATCGCCCTGATCAAGCGCTCCTCACGGGCACCACGGCCGGCCGGGACGCGACCTGCCGACAGGACACGGCGCCGTTCAGCGACGGTGCTGCCCTCCGGTCTGGCTCGAAGGGGATCTCACCGCGGTTGTTGGGGGGCTGACGGTGTCGCCGCCGCCGCTGGGCCGCCGCCGGCAGACCTGCTGTTCGGGCGCCACATGTGAGTGGGTCCCGCCTCCGAGTGTTCGCGCTGAGAAAGGTTCCCGTCGGAGGCAAGCGCTGGTCTAGCCTTCGCCCATGGAAGATCTCGATCGTCGTCTGGTGGGCCTGCTCCTGTCGGACGGGCGGATGAGCTACACCGATCTGGGCAAGGCGACCGGGCTCTCCACCTCGGCGGTGCACCAGCGAGTGCGGCGGCTCGAGGAGCGCGGCGTCATCACCGGCTACGCGGCCACCGTGTCTCCTGAGGCGCTCGGGCTCCCGCTGGCCGCCCTGATCTCGGTCGCACCTTTCGAAGCGAGCGCGCCCGATGACGTGCCGCAGCGTCTGTCTCACATCACCGAGATCGAGGACTGCTACTCGGTGGCCGGCGTCGAGAGCTACATCCTCAAGGTGCGAGTTGCGATGCCGGGCAACCTCGAGGACCTGCTCGCGCGCATTCGGGCTGCGGCCAGCGTCTCCACCCACACGACGGTCGTGCTCTCCACGCCGTGGGAGGGACGCCGGGCCTCGTCGTCTGAGCCGAGCCCGCCGCAGGATCCCACCTGAGACTGCCGCGCGGATCGGACCACGGCGGAGTTGCTGTCCCGGATACCGGCCGCCCGCCGCGGATCGGACCACGGCGGGGTTCGCGTGAACGAAGCGGCTCGTGCCCCGTCAGGAACGACGGATGACGGCCCGCGAGCCACTGGTCAGTTCGAGCAGGTCGTCCGGGGCCAGCTCGACGTCAAAGCCACGTCGGCCGCCTGACACGTAGACCGTCTTGAAGTCGAAGGCACTCTCGTCGAGCACCGTCGCCAGCGCACGCTTCTGGCCGATCGGCGAGATACCGCCAATGAAGTAGCCCGTGCTGCGTTCGGCTGCAGCGGGGTCCGCCAGCGACACCGTCTTGACTCCGAGCGCAGCAGCGGCGGCCTTGAGGTCAAGCTGCCCCGCAACAGGCACCACCGCCACGGCCAGGCGACGCGCACCAGAGGCGCCCGTGTCGACCAGCAGGGTCTTGAACACCCGATCCGGGTCGACGCCAAGCACCTCGGCGGCCTCGAGCCCGAAGCTCTTGGCGTCGGGATCGTGAGGGTAGACATGCCGCCGGTACGGCAGGCCGGCCCGGTCGAGGGCCAGCGTCGCTTGAGTAGCCGGACCCGCACCGTTGGACTGCCCGTGGGACGGTCCACGGGACGACACCGGGGCGGGGGCGTTCACCCGCCCGAGTCTATGAGCCACCGCTTCGACGCGCGCAGGCCTCAGCCGAGCTGAGACGCGGCCACGGCGCGGCTTTGCCCGGCTCGCGTCGAGGAGTCGACGAGCAAGGCATCGTGGTCGGTCGTCTCACGCCACCACCGTTGACCCGACTCGGGCAGGGTGTAGATCGGGTCGTAGTAGACGTAGTCGCGCGAGAGCGCATCAGTGTCGTCGCCCTCGATCGACGTGCGGTAGTTCTTGCGCCAGTAGGAGATACCACGCTCGGTGTCGTACTGGTCCTGCTGGTGTACCCACCGTTTGCCCACGAACGGCACGTCGCAGACGATGCGCGGGGTGGCGAACCCGGGTAGGTAGCCCATCATGGAGTGCTGAAGGTGCTGCGCCTCGGCGAGGGAGAGCCGCCAATGCTCTGCGAACGGGATCATGTCGCACATATAGAAGTAGTACGGGGTGATCGAGGCGCCGTCGGTGAGTGCGAAGCAGAGATCGAGCAGTGCCTCGACCGAGTCGTTGACCCCGCGCATCAACACGCCCTGGTTGCGCACGTCGCGCACCCCCGCCTCGAGCATCGCGCGCGAGGCGCGCTGCACGGCCGGCGTGATGGATGCCGCCGCGTTGACGTGGGTGTGGATGGCGAGCGACACGCCGAGCTGGCGCGCCCTGGTGGCCACCCGGCCGACACCGTCGACGACGTCGGCGGCATACCAGTGTTGCGGCAGACCCATCAGCGCCTTCGTGGCGAGTCGGATGTCGCGGACGGTGTCGATCTCGAGCAGCTGGTCGAGAAACGCCTCGAGGTTCTTCCAGGGCATGTTCGCCACGTCGCCGCCCGAGACCACGACGTCGCGCACCGTGGGCGTGCGCCGGAGGTAGTCGAGCATCGAAGCCTGACGATCACCGGGCTTGTGGTCGAACTTGAGCTTGGTCACCTGGGGCGTGGAGTTGCCGACGAGATCCATGCGGGTGCAGTGGCCGCAGTACTGGGGGCACGTCGGCAGCAGCTCGGCGAGCACCTTGGTGGGGTAGCGATGCGTCATCCCCTCCGCCACCCACATGTCGTGCTCGTGCAGCGAGTCACGCGAGGAGTGCGGATGTGAGGGCCAGTCGGCCCGGCGGTCGCTGAACACCGGGAGCATGTAGCGGCGCACCGGGTCGGCGTAGAAGGCCTCGGTGAAGTCGTGACCGGCATCCGGCATCGGCGCCCGCACACCGTCGACCATCGTGTTGAGCATCTGGGGGGTGACCAGCATCGACATGGTGGCGCGCTCGGCCTGGTCGCGTTCGAGGTCGGCGTAGAAGCGGTCCTCGAGCAGGTCGCCCATGAGCGCCCGCAGCTGCCTGACGTTCTTGACGCAGTTGACACGTTGCCACTGGGCGCTGTCCCAGTCGGCAGCGGTGGCCGCACGCCAGCCCGGCAACCGGGTCCAGTCGGGTTCGACGAGCTCGCGGCGCCGGTAGGCATAGGGCTGTTGCACCTTGCTCATCCCGTCAGGCTAACGGTAGGCATGGGGTAGCTCAATCATCTCGGACCCCCAATGTGGCGCCGTTCATGCGCTGGCCACCCTAGGCTGGCGGAGCATTTCCGGTTCCGAGCTGCCCCAACCGAAGGATCTGCGAACGTGTCACACCCGGTCGACCCCGTCCCCACAGCCTCCGCGACCCCCCGAGAGTCCTCGCCGGTCGGGTTGCACCGGGTGCTCGACCGGCCGAGCGCTGACGTGGATGCCGTGCCGTTACCCCAAGCCGCCCGCTGTCTCGACACCCGGGCTGAGCTGTGGCCCGATGAGGTACGAATAGCGGTCGAGACCCTCAACCTCGACGCGGCCAGCTTTCGCCAGCTCTCGGAGAAGCATCATTTCGACGGTGCGGCCGTTCGCGACGAGGTGCTCGACATCGTGGCCACCCGCGGCAAGATGCAGAATCCCGTGACCGGTTCGGGGGGGATGCTGATCGGTACCGTCGAGGAGGTCGGGCCCGAGAGTCCGCTCGGTCTGGCCGTCGGCGACCGGGTGGCCACGCTGGTGTCGTTGTCGTTGACGCCGCTCGTCATCACCGACCAGCTGACGCGCTGGGACGGGCTCGGGGAGCGGGTTCCTGCGCAAGGGCATGCTGTTCTCTTCGGACGCAGCATCGCTGCGCGTCTGCCCGACGATCTTGACCCCCGGCTGTCGCTCATGGTGATGGACGTGTGCGGAGCACCCGCCCTCGTCGAACGGGTCGTCGCCGAGACCGCCGCTCAGGTTCCGGCGCCGACGGTGCTGGTGCTCGGAGGTGCCGGCAAGTCAGGTTCTCTGTCGCTCGCGGCGGCGCGCCGCGCCGGTGCGGGTCGAACCATCGCCGTCGTGCCGGTCGAGAGGGAGGTCGCGCTGCTCGAGCCGACCGGCCTGGCCGATGCCGTCGTGCTTGCGGATGCCCGTTCACCGCTCGGTCTGAGCGCCGCCGTCGAGGCAGCGGGCGGCCCGGCCGACGTGACGGTGGTGTGCGTCGACGCCCCGGGGTGTGAGCAGCCCGCGATCCTCGCCACGGCGCAGGGCGGCACGATCATCTTCTTCAGCATGGCGACCAGCTTTGCGGCTGCCGCGCTCGGGGCCGAGGGTCTGGCTGCCGACGTGCGCATGATCATTGGCAACGGCTATGCGCCGGGGCACGCCGATCTTGCGTTGTCGCTCCTGCGCGAGGTGCCGGGGGTCCGGGCCCTGTTCGAGGCGCGGTTGGGGCAGCAGACGTCGGCGGCCGACGCGCCCCCGCAAGACACCGAGAACCCGGCAACCGAGACGGGTGTATCCGGGGGGGCTTTGCGACTACCCGGTGTGTTGGCGGTAGAGAGCAGCGAGTCAGGGCCTGCTGCGGCAGGATCAGACACGTGAGCACCACGAAGCCAGCCACCCTCGAGCTCGACCCGGCGGTCGTGCGCCGAGCCCGGTCGCTCGCCCGCCAGGCCGCCGCCCCGGTGGTGAAGATCGCCAAGCGCCACACCACCGTGTCGGTCGAGCGGGCCACCCTGCGCCTGGCCGGGCTCGCGGGCGCCGACCACGAGCGCGTGCCCTGGGTCAACCACCTCGTGGATGCCGTGCGGCACGAGGTCGGTCTCGAGCACGGCGTGACCACCCCGGTCTACGACGCCCTCCGACGGGGCGAGGCGCCCGACCTCGTGACCCTCGCCCAGAAGGCGGCCAGTGGCAACGTCGCCTTTCGGCTTCCCACCGGGCGGGAGGCCGTGGCAGCTCGCGCAGCGGCAGCCAAGGGAGTCGGCGCCGGCCTACGCACGGTCGATGCCTCCCGCCGTACGAGGGAGCGGTTCGTCAAGCGGCTCGGCGACCCGAAGACCAAGCCGTGGATCTATCTCATCGTGGCCACCGGTGACATCTACGAGGACATCCCGCAGGCGCAGGCTGCGGCCCGCGAGGGCGCCGACGTGATCGCGGTCATCCGCTCGACCGGTCAGTCGCTGCTCGACTACGTGCCGGAGGGAGCGACCCGCGAGGGTTTCGCGGGCACCTACGCGACTCAGGAGAACTTCCGGCTGATGCGCGCTGCTCTCGACGACGTGAGCAAAGAGCTCGGCCGCTACGTGCGCCTGACCAACTACGCCTCCGGCCTGTGCATGCCGGAGATCGCGGTTCTGGCGGGCATGGAGCGGCTCGACATGATGCTCAACGACTCGATGTACGGCATCCTCTTCCGTGACATCAACCCGGTGAGAACCTTTGTCGACCAACGGTTCTCGCGCCAGGTTCACGCGCGTGCCGGCATCATCATCAATACAGGTGAGGACAACTACCTCACCACGGCGGATGCCGTCGAGGCGGCGCACACGGTCACCGTGAGTCAGCTGCTCAACGAGCGGTTCGCCAAGGAGGCCGGCCTTCAGGACTGGCAGCTCGGCCTGGGCCACGCCTTCGAGATCAACCCTGACCTGCCCGACAGCTTCCGAATGGAGCTCGCGCAGGCCATGCTCGCCCGGCGGCTGTTCCCGAACGCCCCGCTGAAGTGGATGCCACCGACGAAGCACATGACGGGCGACGTCTTCCGCGGCTACCTGCTCGACGGCTTCTTCAACCTCGTCGGCGCGATGACGGGCCAGGGCATCCTGCTCGTCGGGATGATGACCGAGGCCGTCGTCACCCCGTTCCTCTCCGACCGCGACCTCGCGCTCCAGAACGTGCGCTACGTCATGAACGCCGCCAGCGGGTTGACCGAAGACTTCCATCCGCCCCGTGACGGCTTCATCCAGACCCGGGCGCGGCAGGTGCTCTCGGAGGCGGTCGACCTGCTCGACCGCATCGTGAGCGACACGGCATCCGGAACCGGGCATACGGCGGGTGCCCCGCTGCTCGCAGCGATCGGCGACGGCACGTTCGGGCTGATGAAGCGGCCGGCCCACAAGGGCAAGGGCCTCGACGGGGTGGTCGAGCGGGCGGCCGACTACGACAACCCGGCCACGACGGCCCTTGACGCTTGGGTGCCGACCCCGGCCGGAAAGGCGGAGCGGCTATGAGCGGCAACATCATTCGCCCTTATGGCGACACGACCGGTGACGGCATGATGCAGGTCTCCTTCACGCTGCCTATCCCGCACGACAAGACGGCCGAAGGGGCGGCCCTGCAGCTGGCCCGCAAGATGGGGCTCGAACCGGCCATGCTCGTGCACGCCAAGTCGATCGGGGAGGGCTTCACCTTCTTCGTCATGTACGGCAGCTGCACCCACCTGGTCAACCTCGACGACGTGCTCGTCACCCCGCGCGAGTACCCGCTGCTGTCGGGCAAGGAGGTGAACCTCGCCATCAAGAAGACGCTGCGGCGCAAGCTCGTGGTCGTCGGGGCCTGCATCGGCACCGACGCGCACACCGTGGGCATCGACGCGATCCTCAACATCAAGGGCTTTGCGGGCGAGAAGGGCCTCGAGTACTACCGCGAGATCAAGGTGGTCAACCTCGGCGCGCAGGTGCTCGTGCCCGAGCTCGTCGAGCAGGCGCGGGCCGAGAAGGCCGACGCCGTGCTGGTCAGCCAGGTCGTCACCCAGAAGGACGCCCACATCCACAACACCACGCAGATGTCGGCAGCCTTTCGTGAGGCCTACCCGGCCGGAACCGTGCCGGTGCTCATCGCCGGTGGCCCTCGGTTCGAGCACGGTTCCGAAGCCGTGCTCGGCGTCGACCGCATCTTCGGGCGTGGAACGACCCCGGGCGAGGTGGCGAGCTACCTCGTGCACGAGATGACGACGAGGAAGGCAACGCACTCATGACCGAGCCGACCAGACCACCGACCCGGGCCGAGGTCGGGCTGCGGGTGGTGCACCGCCGCTACGTGTCCTACGACCATGCCCACTACGCCGGCCACCTCGTCGACGGTGCCTACTCGCTGGCCGCGTTCGGTGACGTGGCGACCGAGCTGTGCATCATCACCGACGGCGACGAGGGGTTGTTCGCCTCGTACAGCGACGTGCAGTTCACGGGGCGCATCCAGGCCGGGGACGTCATCGAGATCAGCGCCGAGATCGTGCGCGTCGGCGGGCGCTCGCGCGAGCTGCAGTTCGAGGTGCTCGTGGTGGGCCGCGGTGTTCCGGAGCGCAGCGCCAGCTCGGCCGAGCTGCTCGACCCTCCGGTCGTGGCCACCACCGCCCGCGGCACCGTCGTCGTCCCCTGACGGTCACCGAGGCCGGCACCTTCGTTTGCGGTTTCGACTACCAGTTTCAGATCTACGCCCTGTCCAAGCGAATCGATCAGGTCTATGGTGCGAATTCATGGCGACTGCACTGGCGCCCAGGGGCGTGCTACGGCCCGGCGAGACGCTCGAAGCCGGTCCGAACTCGTTGTGGATTCTGCCTAGCGGACTGGCGACGCTCGTCGAGCCCCTTGGCCGAACTGCGGTTGCGCCCCACGACCCCGACAACACCGGAGTCAAGGTGCTGTGGACGTCGGGCCCGTCTGCACTGCCGGGGTCTGAGCTATGGATGCTGCCGACCGGCAACCTGGCGGTCGTGCACCCCGATCGTGATGCTGAGGGCCGACTGACGGGTGGGCTCACCACGACCTGGGAGTCTGGCACCGGCGATGGGACCGAGCGATCGTTGTGAGGTCTGAATAACGGCAACCTCGCCCTCGTCGACCAGAACGGATCGGCCCGGTGGACCTGGGGCCCGGCTACTGACCATCGTGAGGCTGACATGTTGGCCCCCGGCGAATCCGTGTTCATCAACGATCTTCTGCGCAGCAAGGATGGTCATGCGGCGCTTCGAATCGACGAGACCGGAGACGTGGTCGTAGCCGTCGACGGCTACGACACCTTCAGACTCTCGGGTCAAAGACTGGCTGCGCCGCTCATGCGGGACAGCGTGCTCGTCATGCAGAGCGACGGCAACCTCGTGCTGTATCAACCATTGATCGCTCAGGGCCGCCAAGTCGTGGTCTGGGCGAGTGGGCCCTTCGACATCAATGCTTCCGCGGTGATCGGCGAGGACGGGGCCGTAACGCTGGTGACCAGCTCAGGTCGAAAGACGGTGATCGGGGGAGCTGGTGGACTCGTTGGAAAGCAGTGGCACAGGCGTTCAACCGTCCATCGTCGACGTCAAAGTCGCGGTTGAGGCCTTGTTCACCGAAGCCTTTCCAGACGCGGTCGTCTCGATCGTCACCGGCGTGCTGCACACCTGCGAAGGACCCAAGAACCTAACGCAGGTGGCAAACAAGCCGGGACCCTGGACGATCACGGGGAAGCTCAACGGTGGCCCACCGCAGGGGGAAGTCACCTTGTCGCTCAGGGTCACGGTTATGGCCGGGACACCAACTGGTAAGGCGGTCGTGGAGACCATCTCGAACTACAAAGACAGTAGATCGACGATCAAGGATCGCTGGCGACTGAAGCCTGACGCTCGCAAAGCCGGCAAGACCCACCAGCTCTACGCGCGGCTCAATGCCGGTCTGACCCTCACGGTGGACGAGATGTGAGCCGGTCAACCCTGGCGAGCGCCGACCTCGACGAAACACAGCCTTTCGACCGTGGAGAGGCGGTAAGAAGCGGCCTTTCAACGGGGGCGGGGTTCGGGAAGATCCAGTCGGGCAGCATACGGTGTGGCGGTGCGCTCGCCCCTTCGTTCCGTGGCCCGCCTCGTGGCGGCCCTGGCCAGCGGGGGAGTGTTGTGTCTCGCCTTCCCGACCTACGACATCTGGCTGGCCGCCCCGATCTCCCTGGCCCTGCTGGCCTGGACGCTCACCGGGGCAGGAACGCGGTGCGGCTTCGGGCTCGGCCTGCTGGCCGGGCTGGCCTTCTTCGTGCCCACCCTGTCGTGGTCAGGCATCTACGTCGGCGCCCTGCCGTGGCTGGCTCTCTCCGCGCTGCAGGCGATGTTCTTCGGGGTGCTGGGGGCCGCCTACGGCTGGCTGAGCCGCGCCACCCCGCGCGACCACGCGCGCGGGGTCGGAGCCGGCATCCGCCCGTTGGCCTTCGCCCTCGCGTGGGTCGTCGCCGAAGGTCTGCGGGCCAGGCTCCCCTACGGCGGGTTCCCGTGGGTCAAGCTCGCCTTCGGTCAGGCCGACTCGCCGTTCGGGCGGATCGTGGCCCTCGGGGGGCCGCCTTTCGTGGCCTTCGTCATCGCCCTGTGCGGGGGCCTGCTCACCATGGCGGTCACCCGCGGCGTCCACCTCGTCTCAACCGACCGGTCCCACCGGGCTCTCAGCGGTGTCGGCGCGCAGTCGCGGATGCCGTTGGGTGGCCTCAGGATGGTCGCCGCGCCGGCGGCGGCGGCGCTCGCCCTCGGCGTCAGCGGCCTGGCGGTGCCGATCCCGACCGACGGGACGATGGCCCAGTTCCTCGGCGTGCAGGGCAACGTCGCGCGCCCCGGCCTGGAGTTCAACGCCGAACGCCGGGCGGTGCTCGACAACCACGTCGCGGCCACCCTCAAGGCGAACGAGGCTGTCGCCGATGGCCGGGCGCCGGTGCCCGACCTCGTGGTCTGGCCCGAGAACGCCTCCGACATCGACCCGCTGCGCAACGAGGACGCCAAGTCGCTGATCCTCGAGACGGTCGACGCCGTGAAGCGACCCTTGATCGTCGGCGGTCTGCTCGAGCAGCCGCCAGGTCAGCTGTCGAACGTGAGTCTGCTGTTCGAACCCGGCAAGGGGCTCACCGACGAGTACGTCAAGCGGCATCCGGTGCCCTTCGCCGAGTACATCCCCAATCGGTCGTTCTGGCGCCTCTTCAGCAAGGAGGTCGACCTCGTCTCGCGCGACTTCGTGGCCGGCACCTCTCCTGGCCTGTTCACGGTGACCGGCACCCAGGGCCAACAGCTCCGAGCCGGCCTCGCCATCTGCTTCGAGGTGGCCTACGACGACATCATGCGTGATGCCGTCGAGGCGGGAGCCAACGTGCTCGTCGTGCAGACGAACAACGCGACGTTCGGCTACACGGCGGAGTCGCCGCAGCAGCTGGCCATCAGCCGCCTGCGCGCCATGGAGTTCGGACGCAGCGTCGTGCACGTCTCGACCGTGGGCCAGAGCGCCCTGATCAGCCCCGACGGAACCGCGCACCAGGTCACGTCGTTGTTCACACAGGCGGTGGTTCGCGGGGCCCTACCATTGCGGGACAACATGACCATGGCCACCCGGGTGGGTGAGGCACCCGAATGGGTTGCCGCCGCAGCGCTGATCGTGATGCTCGGGATGTCGCTGTTGACCAGCAGGGGTGCCCGGATGATTCGCGGAACAGACAGGGCCCGGATCGACCATGGCCGAAGAGACGACGAAGGGCAGCAATGACCAAGACGACACGTGAGCCGGTGGGCAGGGCCATCGTGCTCATCCCGACCTACAACGAGCGCGAGAACCTCCCGCTCATCGTCGGGCGTCTGCGCTCTGCCGTGCCGACCGCAGACGTGCTCGTGCTCGACGACGGGTCGCCCGACGGCACCGGCGCGGTCGCCGACGAACTGGCCCAGGCTGACGGCCAGGTGCACGTGCTGCACCGCGCCAGGAAGCAGGGCCTCGGCCGGGCCTACCTCGCCGGCTTCGCGTGGGCCATGGAGCGTGGGTACGACGTTCTGGTCGAGATGGATGCCGACGGGTCGCACCAGCCCGAGCAGCTGCCGGGGCTACTCGCGGCGCTCGGCGAAGCCGACCTCGCCATCGGGGCGCGATGGGTGCACGGGGGCGCCGTCGAGAACTGGCCGGCCCACCGCAAGGTGCTCTCCGTCGGCGCCAACGTCTACACCAAGCTGATGCTCGGGATGCGTGTCAACGACGCCACGGCCGGCTACCGGGCCTACCGGGCCGATGCGCTACGCACGATGGGTCTGCAGGGCGTCGAGTCGCAGGGCTACTGCTTCCAGATCGACCTCACTGTGCGGGCCGTGCGCTCCGGACTTACCGTCGTCGAGGTGCCGATCACCTTCGTGGAGCGTGAGATCGGGGTGTCGAAGATGGGCAAGGACATCATCCGTGAGGCCCTCACCAGTGTCACCAGGTGGGGAGTGACCTACCGGGCCGGGCAGGTGCGCACCTTCCTGGCCCACCACCCCGTGGCGGGCCTGCAACCTCGCCGGAAAGAGGGCGTCGACTCATGACCAGCCCCACCACCCCAGCCGGGCGTCGCAGGCTGCGCCCCACCAAGATCGCCGCCGCGGTGGTGCTGCTCGTGGCGATCCTGGAGATCGTCGTCATCATCGCCGTCGGACAGGCGATCGGCGCCTGGCCGACGTTCCTGCTCATCGTTGCGACATCGCTGCTCGGGGTGTGGTTGATCCGCCGTGAGGGGTCCAAGGCCTTCCGGGCCCTGCAGAACGCAGCTCAGAGCGGGCGGATGCCGGCTCGCGAGATCGCTGACGGCACCCTCGTGCTCGCGGGCGGTCTGCTGCTCACCGGCCCCGGCTTCATCACTGACGTCATCGGCCTGTTGCTCGTGCTGCCGTTCACCAGACCCTTCGCCCGCAACCTGCTGACCGCGGCCATCGCCAGCCGGGTGATCGCCCAGACCGACGCGTTCGCCACCGACCCGCGCGTCACCGGCGGGCCCGCCGGGCCCGCCTTCCCGGGTGGCGGTGGCCCGCAGGGGACCCGCCGGTCGGAGTCGAGCGATGAGGTCGTTGAGGGCGAGATCATCGACGACGAACCTCCGTCGGGCTCGCACTGACCGCCCACTCCCAGCCCCACCTCCACTCCCAGCCCCACCTCCACTCCCAGCCCCACCCCAGTCGAGTGGCCAGTTCCGTACGGGTCAGGCGGGTACGAAAGTGGCCACTCGACTGGGATTGCTGGTCGAGTGGCCAGTTCCGTACGGGTCAGGCGGGTACGAAAGTGGCCACTCGACTTGGACTGGGGGGTCGTGCGGGCTGGGCGGCATCCACACGCCCAAGAGCCCGCCCCCACGAACGGGGCGGGCTCTTCGGACGAACGTCTGGTTTCGGGTCAGGCGGTCTTGCGGCGACGGGGCTTCTCGCCTCGCGACTCACGCAGCAGCGTCAGACGTTCTTGCAGCAGCTCTTCGAGCTCGGGGATGGAACGACGCTCCAAGAGCATGTCCCAGTGTGTGCGCTGATGCTTGACCGGCTTGCTCTCAGGCTCGGGCCCGCCGCCCTGCAGCTTCGCCACGAGACCACAACGGCACTCCCACGTGGCCGGAATCTCGGCCTCGATGGAGAACGGCAGCTCAGTGCGGTGCCCGTCAGAGCACAGGTAAGCCGTGAGCTGGCGCTCACTCGGGACGACGTTCTCGTCAGACTCCATGCTGCGTGACCCAAGGTTGGACCCGCGCAATGCTCGATCGGCCATGGTGGCCCCCTCCAAAGATCTGCTTGTGGTCGGCACTATGGGTGCCACACCCTCTCAGACGCTTGAACGACCGAAAGCGTTGCCTTGTTCCCGCAACGGTTCCGCCGGGCGCGTCGGAGTCAGACGACGAGGGGCACCGGATTGCCCGCCTGCTCGATGCCTTTGCGCATCCGCACCTTCGACAGCAGCACGCCGCCGACGACGAAGAAGAAGATGAGGGCGATGATGGCCCACCGGTAGCTGCCGCTGAACTGGTAGACGAGCCCGAAGATGAGGGTGCCGAGCCAGCTCGTGCCGCGCTCCATCGCCTGGTACAGGCTGAAGTACTCCGCCTCCCGGCCGCGGGGGATGAGCTGGCTGTAGAGCGAGCGCGACAAAGCCTGGGTGCCGCCAAGGACGATGCCGATGAGCAGGGCGAGCACGAGAAAGAGCACCAGGGAGCCCTCCGGCACGAAGAACGCGACGACCACGACGACGGTCCACAGCCAGACCCCGTTCAGCACCGTGCGCCAGGCTCCGATGCGGGCAGCGAGCCGGCCGAAGAGCCGCGCGCCGAAGAAGGCCACGAACTGGACGAACAGGAACACTCCCAGCACGGTGCCCTGGGCGAAACCGAGCTCCTCCTGCCCGTAGACGCTCGAGCTGCCGATGACGGTCTGGATGCCGTCGTTGAAGAAGAGGTAGGCGACGAGGAAGAGCAGGGTCTGGGGGTAGTTGCGCAGGTCACCCAGCGTGGTGCGCAGCTGCTGGATGCTGCCGCCCACGACCCCGGCCGTGCGGGCGACGGGGGTCTCGACGGTGCCGGTGAGGTGGCGCAGCCCGCGATACGGGATGATCGTGAAACCGGCCCACCACAGCCCCGCCGACAGGATGCTGACGCGGGTGGCGAAGGCCCGGTCGAGCCCCAGCTTCTCGTGGAACAGGTCGAGGGCGAAGTTGAGGGCGAGCAGCAGGCCACCGCCGAGGTAGCCGAACGCCCAGCCCTTGGAGCTGACCCGGTCGCGCTCGTTCTCGTTGGCGATGCGGCACAGGATCGAGTCGTAGACCACGAGCGAGCTGCCCAGGGCGATGCCCGCGATGACGACCAGCAGCACCCCGAGCTGCCAACCGGTCCCCGCCACGAAGAACATCAGGGAGGCCGCCAGGGCGCCGGCCCACGCGAAGGCGCCGAACAACCGCGTGGGGTGGGGGCTGCGGTCCGCGATCGCGCCGACAAAGATCAGCACCAGGGCCGAGAGGATCGTCGTGAAGGTGATCGTGTAGAACCACAGGGAGCCCGGGGCGATCGGGATGCCCAGCACCGACAGGGTGTTGGTGCACTCGGCGTCGTCGGGCAGGCCGGGGCAGGCTGCCGCCTTGGCCACCGTGGTGAGGTAGGGGCTCATCAGCACCGTCGCCGTGGTCGTGACGTAGGCCGAGTTGGCCCAGTCGTACCAGTACCAGGCCCGCTGCTCCTTGGTCTCGGGCCGAGCTCCATTCACGGCGACGTCGGTCATGACGCGAACTCTGGCATACCTTGTCGCAGGGGTGTGTTGCCGACGCCCCAACACGCCGAACGAGCCTGAGCCGGTGGACGGTCGCCGAGGGTCGTTCCACAGTGCTCAGGCCTTCACCGCTGGCTGGTCGGTGAGGAACTCCCACGCCAGGCCGTGCGCGACCACGATCAGCGCGATCACGGCCAGGGCAGCCCCCTGCAGCCCGCTGAGGCCAACTAACCCCGCAGCGGCCGGAGCCAGACCCATCAGCAGGATGACGGCGTACAGGACGACGACAGTCCACCGGTGCCGGGCGAAAGGGCCCTGCGTCGTCGCGGCACTGTCAAGACGGATCAGGCGCAGCGTCGACCACGCCCCGACGATGGCCGTGAGGCCGAAGGTGACGCGCCACAGTGAGGAGCCGACGCCGCCGACCTGGGCGAAGAGGCCCATCAGCCCCGGGAGCAGGAAGGTCAGGTAGACGCCCCCAACGAGCCGGCGGGTGTGCGGGTCGGCAAGCAGGTCCCGACGGCGGTCGACGGCCGACCACCAGAGCCCGACGAGCGTGAAGCCGGTGGCGGAGACGACGGCGTAGAAGGTAGACAGGTCCATGGGTGCACCTCCCTCAGTTGTCATCGTCCCACCGTGGCTGGGGCACACGCCCGGGATTTTCCGGCGGGGCTCCGGGCCAACCGGGGAGCCGCTCAGCGGGCCGAGAGGAAGTCGAGCACCCTTTCGGTGAGCAGGGCGGCGGCGGCCGGGTCGTGGCTGGGGAGACTGTTGTCGGCGAAGAGGTGCCCGTCGCCGGGGTAGAGGAAGAGTTCAGCCTCGGATGTGGTGGCCACAAGGTCACGAGCGGCATCGATGTCGCCGCCCTCCTCGGCGAAGAACTCGTCACCGTCCATACCGTGGATCTGCACCCGCACCCCGGCGGGCCACGTGTCGCCCCACTCCGACACCGGCGCGCAGGAGTCGAACAGCAACGCTCCCAGCGCGCCCGGTCGGGTCTGGGCCAGCTGCTGGGCCGGCATCGCCCCGATCGAGAAGCCTGCGTACACCACGGCATCCGGGATCGTTCGGGCCGCCTCGATGGCGCGTTCCTGCAGCACGTCGAAGCCGACCTGCTTGGCGTGCGTGAGGCCGGCCTGCAGATCGGTGAAGACGTGGCCCTCGTAGACGTCGGGGGTGTGAACGGTATGTCCGGCTGCACGCAACGTCTCGGCGAAGGCGGTGAAGCCCGGTGTCTGGCCGGCCGCGTGGTGGAAGAGCAACACTTCGGTCATGGTCTCGTCCTTACCTTGTCGTGAACAATCCAGAACTCTAGACTGATCCAACGATGTCGATCAATACCCCCACCCAGGATGCGCACCCGGACTACGCGCTGCCCGACACCGTGGTGGTGTCGACGCCACACCAGCTTCGCGCGATCGCAGACCCGCTGCGCAGCTCGGTGCTCGACCTCGTGCTCGAGCGGGCCGCGACGGTGGCCGAGCTGGCGAGTGCCGTCGGTCGGCCGAGGAGCACCGTCGCTCACCACGTCAACGTGCTGCTGGATGCCGGCCTGCTGAGGGTGGTGCGAACCCGACGGGTCCGAGCGATCGACGAGCGCTACTACGGACGCACAGGGCGAACGCTGCAGATCGGGGTCGTGCGCCGCCCGGGGGAGACCGAGACCCCGGTGTGTGTCAACGCACTGTCGGTGGCCGCCGCCGAGTCGGTTCCAGCGCATGCCGACGACACGCTGTACTCGACTCTGAGACACGTGCGCATCCCGCCCGAGGCGGCCGCTGCGTTCTGGCGGCGGGTCGAGGCGCTCATCCGGGAGTTCAGCGAGCTGCCGCGGTCGGGAGAACGCGTCTACGGGTTCGTCGCCGGGCTCTACCCCAGCGAACAACCCATGCTGCCGGATGCGGCTGAGCCCTCGACCGGGTGACCGGCGCGAGAGACCTGGGGCAGCCGTCGGAGTCAGCCGCGGTCGACGATGGCGCTCGGTGCGAGGTAAACCGTTGGTGTCGCGGCTGAGGCCCCGCTCACGGGCAGCCGCCACCACGGCATCGTCCCACTCGAGCTGTACACGCCCATCCCCTCCGGTCATGACCACCAGCTGACCGGCCTGGTCGCCGATGCTCTCGATCCGGCGCCCAGCGCCGACCTGCATCGAGAGGTGTCGAGAGGTCCGATCTCCGTGGACACGGGGCTGCCTTGTTGAATGTGATGGCCAACGCCCATCCGTCACCGTGAACACCTGTGCGGCTTCGTGACGGTGCGGACCACCCTTCGAGCGTTTCGTACTGGCCCGCCACCATCGCTGAGCTCGGCCGGTCTTCACGAATGACGTTGGCCGGGGAGGGCAGGGTCGTGGCACGATCGTCAGCGTGGGCACCGAGGCGACCGACACGGCAGGGACGCGCACCGGCGAACGGGCGGGCGGGGCGCACGTTGCCGACAGCCACGACCTGATCCGCGTGCAGGGTGCGCGGGTGAACAACCTCAAGAACGTCTGCGTCGAGCTGCCGAAGCGACGGCTGACCGTCTTCACCGGCGTCTCCGGCTCGGGCAAGAGCTCGCTCGTGTTCTCGACCATCGCCGCAGAGTCCCAGCGGATGATCAACGAGACCTACAGCACCTTCGTGCAGGGCTTCATGCCCACCTTGGCCCGGCCCGAGGTCGACGTGCTCGACGGGCTGACGACGGCGATCATCGTCGGCCAGGAGCGGATGGGCGGCGACGTCCGCTCAACGGTCGGAACGGCCACCGACGCCAACGCCATGCTGCGTATCGTCTTCAGCCGCCTCGGTCAGCCCCACATCGGGTCGGCCCAGGCGTACTCCTTCAACGTCGCGTCCATCAGCGGGGCGGGCGCCGTCACGCAGGAGCGGGGTGGCCGGAAGGTGAAAGAACAACGCACCTTCACCATCACCGGCGGTATGTGCCTGCGATGTGAGGGCCGCGGCTCGGTGACCGACATCGACGTGACTGCTCTCTATGACGACAGCCTGTCGCTCAACCAGGGCGCCCTCACGATTCCCGGCTACAGCATGGACGGCTGGTTCGGTCGGATCTTCCGCGGCTGCGGCTACTTCGACCCCGACAAGCCCATCCGCAAGTACACCAAGAAGCAGCTTGACGACCTGCTGTACAAGGCACCGACCCGGATCAAGATCGAAGGCATCAACCTCACGTACGAGGGCCTGATCCCGAAGATCCAGAAGTCGATGCTCTCGAAGGACGTCGGGTCGCTGCAGCCGCACATCCGCGTCTTCGTCGAACGCGCTGTCGCCTTCGGCATCTGCCCCGAGTGCGGCGGCACCCGTCTCACCGCCGAGGCGCGATCGTCGAAGATCAACGGCATCAGCATCGCCGACGCGTGTGCCATGCAGATCAGCGACCTCGCCGAGTGGGTCCGAGCCCTCGAGGAACCATCCGTCGCGCCGCTGCTGTCGGCGTTGGGCGAGACCCTCGACTCGTTCGTCGAGATCGGGCTCGGCTACCTCAGCCTGAACCGGCCGTCAGGCAGCCTCTCGGGTGGGGAAGCACAGCGCACCAAGATGGTTCGCCATCTCGGCTCCGCCCTCACCGACGTCACCTATGTCTTCGACGAGCCGACGATCGGGCTGCACCCCCATGACATCCAACGCATGAACGACCTGTTGCTGCGGCTGCGCGACAAGGGCAACACCGTGCTCGTCGTCGAGCACAAACCGGAGACGATCGTTATCGCCGACCACGCTGTCGACCTGGGCCCCGGGGCCGGGAACGACGGGGGAGAGGTGGTGTTCGAGGGCACCGTCGACGATCTGCGCCGGAGTGACACGATCACCGGGAAGCACCTCGATGACCGCGCCTCCCTGAAGAAACGGGTGCGGACGGCATCCGGCGTCATGGAGGTGCGGGCGGCCGACACCAACAACCTGCGGAACGTCGACGTCGACATCCCGCTGGGAGTGCTCGTCGCTCTGACCGGTGTGGCCGGCTCGGGCAAGAGCTCGCTCATCGGCGGTTCGGTGGCTGGTCTCGACGGGGTGGTGGTGGTCGACCAGGGCGCGATCAAGGGTTCTCGACGCAGCAACCCCGCGACCTACACCGGGCTGCTCGACCCGATCCGCACGGCGTTCGCGAAGGCCAACGGGGTGAAAGCGGCCCTCTTCAGCGCCAACTCCGAGGGGGCCTGCCCGACCTGCAACGGCGCGGGCGTCGTCTACACCGACCTGGCCATGATGGCTGGTGTCTCCACGACGTGCGAGGGGTGTGGGGGCAAGCGCTTCATGGCCGACGTTCTCGAGTACCGCCTGGGCGGCAAGGACATCAGTGAGGTGCTCGCGATGTCGGTGGTCGAGGCGGGGGAGTTCTTCGCAGCGGGTGAGCCTCGCTCGCCCGCGGCCCTGAAGATCCTGGAACGGATCGCCGACGTGGGGCTCGGGTATCTGAGGCTCGGGCAACCGTTGCCCACCCTGAGTGGCGGAGAACGGCAGCGACTCAAGCTGGCCACGCAGATGGCCGACAAGGGTGATGTGTACGTGCTCGACGAGCCCACCACCGGTCTGCACCTGGCCGACGTTGAGAGGCTGCTCGGCCTGCTCGACCGGCTCGTCGACTCCGGTAAGTCGATCATCGTCATCGAGCACCACCAGGCGGTCATGGCCCATGCAGACTGGATCATCGACCTTGGCCCCGGTGCCGGTCATGACGGTGGTCGGGTGGTTTTTGAGGGAACGCCGACCGAGCTGGTCACCGAACGCCCGACGCTCACGGGTCAGTACCTCGCGGACTATGTGAGGCCATGAACAGGCTGGTTCGCCTCTGCCGCCGTGGCCTTCGGCGTTACGTGTCCGGCTGGGAGTCAACACGGACCCGAACGGTCAGGCGCGGAGGCGGGGAAACGACCTCGACGGCCACGTCAAGGCCGGGGCCTTGAACGGCCCGAGGACCGGTGCCCGCCAGCTACCACGATGGTGGCACTGATCTCGAGCAGCGGCTTGACCGCGCTGAAGCAGCGCGACGCGTCAGCGCGGGCTCGTCGTCTTGGCGCTCGGCGAAGCCCCAGACGGACACGGGTGGGGCGGGGATGACGAAGATCCGGTGGCGAGGTGGTGCACTGCGGTTTGTCGGTTGGCGGCGGGGAAGAGCCTGTTGCTGTGGCTGAATTCAACGGTCGGGCCGTGCCGGAGTGCTGCCCGTCGACGGCACTCGGTGTCGGAGCAGGCCACCTCGACGAGTGCTCGCTGACCCGCGAAAGCCTGCCCGCCACCCCAAACCACCATCAGAACGTGATCGTTGGTTCGCTCAACGGGGGTGGGCCTTCGAGATCATGACGTCCCTGCCGGCCGCTGAAGGCCAGTACCAACGGTCGTTGCACTCGTCGACAGGGCCCGGGGCCGGCGGGCGCCGTTGATACGGCTGGCTGATCGCCACGCGGTCCCGTTCACGGTAGTGCCGTTGACCATCGCCACGGCCGGCTGAGCGTGTTCGGGGGATGCCGGCCGGTTCGCGGCCGTGCTTGTGTTCGCCCCACCTGCCCGTTGTTGACCGCGCCGCCGGTTGCCTTCCTGGCCGGCAGGAGCACAGCGTGACTCAGCGGAATCACCATTCGCGGTGGGGAACCTCGAGCGACTGACCGAGGTGCGGGACGAGACTGATCAACCAGCCTGAACAGCAACGGGACTCACATCGCGGGCTATCGCGCTGAGGGAAGAAATGAGAATGGCGACGTAGCCGTGGCGGGACGATGCCCCGGCCGATCGGGTGGCATGTCAGGGCATGGCGAACCTTCCTGACGTCAAGATCAGCCGGGCTCCAGCAGGGCTGACTCGCCTCGCGCGCCTGAAGCATGACCGACCCACCGCACCACCTGGGTCTGTCACCTATTTTGTCACGAACCAATGGGTATCCTGCTAGCACCGTCTGTCTAGCGAAGGAAGAAGAGAGATGCTGGGATTCATTGGGTTGTTGCTCGTCGTTTGGCTGGTGTTGGTGGTGCTCGGGTTCGTCATCAAGGGGCTGTTCTGGCTCGTCTTTCTGGGAGCGGTGCTCTTCCTGGCGACGGCGGCCTACGGATACGTCAAACGCAAGGCACTGCAGCGCTGAGAGCGTCGCGCGGCGACGACGTGCCCGACGAGAATCCCGGTCGGTGGAGCGTGAGCCGAAGCAGTGGCCTCTCAGGAGCAGCCCGTCGCCGTGCTGACCGAGCGCCTCGAGTCGCAAGGTCACGGCCAGGGACGCGCTAGTCATCGGGCCCTTGACTCAACCGTTGAAGTGCTCTGATCGCCGCCGCCGCCGCCGCCGGGAAAGTCCCGGTGCCCGGGCAGCCTCGACGTGCCGCCGTGCGGTCTTGCGGCCGACCCCAGATCGCTGCGCGCGCGTTCGCAGCCCGGCCCCAGCAAACTCAGCCCCGTGTATCAAACGAGCCGACCCAAGACCCCCATGACGGCGCGCCGGATGGTCCCACAACTGGCCACCCAGGTGGTCCAATGAACCCGGGAGGCGAGATACTGGTTACCGCTTCAGAGCCAACGGCCTACCAGGCTCTTGACAGGCCCTTCCTGCCGGAGGACGTTTGGTCCCCTTGGTCAGTCGTGCAGGCTTTGACCTGCGGGCCAGTACGTGTGGAGGGCTCATGCTGAGCATGAATGTGAAGCGGGGCGTTGCTTTGAGCGCCACCGGTCTGCTGACAGTTGTCGTGACCGGCGCGGTCTCAGTGTCTGCGTCGGCTCCACCCCCAGCGCGAAGCAGCCCACACGTGCAGTTCTCCTTGTCGTTCCCGCGTGCAGCGCTCAACCAGGCCACCGACGGGCGCGCGTACGTCATCGTCAGTACCGACAGCTCCTCGCAACCACGTACCCAGACCGACATCGTGGGCGGCGCGCCCTTCTGGGGCACGGATGTCCACGGCCTGACCCCGGGAGCACGTGTGGTCGTGTCCGACGACGTACCCGGCGTCTATGGCTTTCCCGTACGTTCTCTCAACCAGCTGGCGCCTGGCCGCTACTACGTTCAAGGGTTCCTGAATCGCTACGAGACCTTCCATCGTTCGGACGGCTCGACGGTCTCTCTTCACATGCCGTGCGGTGACGGCCACGACATCTTCAACTCGCCAGGCAACCTGTACTCCACGCCGCAGTGGGTGACCATCAGCGCCCGGCCCGGCCAAGTAACGAATTTGTCCTTGGACCAGCAGGTTCCACTACCCTCACGCACGCCGAAGGGCGGCACCTGCCAGCAGGGCAACCCGCCGGACACCGCCCATGTCAAGCACATCAAGATTCTGAGCCCGAGCCTGACCACGTTCTGGGGGCGGCCGATGTACGTAGCCGCGAACATTCTGCTGCCGGCCGGGTACACGTCCGCCAAGTCGGCCCGATACCCCGTGGAATACCATTTCGATCACTTCACCACAGATGCGCCACACGGTTTCACCGAGGGCGGCTCGAACAGTTTCTCGTCCTCCTGGCTCTCTGGGCAGGGCCCACAGTTCATCTCCGTCGAAATCCGCGAAGAGAACCCCTTCTACGATTCGTCCTATGTGACGAACTCGCCCAATCTCGGGCCCTACGGCACGGCCACAGCGCATGAGCTGGTGCCCGCCATCGACCACGCGTTCCGCACGGTCGCTGCACCGTGGGCGCGGATCACCTCTGGCGGGTCCACCGGAGGCTGGGAAGCACTGGCGAGTCTTGTTTACTACCCCGACGTTTTCGGCGAGACCTTCGCTGGGTACCCCGACCCCGTCGACCTGCACCGCGAGCAACTCGTCAATACCTACGACGATGCCAATGCCTACTACAAGAAGGCCGGGTTGCAGAACGTCCTGCAACCCGACGCCCGCTCGCCCGAGGGCGACATCGCCTACCAAGACGCTGACGAGAACCATTACGAGCTCGCCGTCGGCACCCACCACCGCTCGGCCGGCGCCTGGGACACCTGGGATGCGGTCTACGGGCCACAAGGCACCGACGGCTACCCAGCAGACCCGTGGGACAAGCAAACCGGCGCCATCAACCAGGCGGTCACCGCGCGCTGGAAACCGAAAGACCTCACGAACTTCGTCCGGAGTCACTGGTCGACGCTCGGCCGACAACTGGACGGAAAGATCTATGTCTATGTGGGGGACACCGACACGTACTACCTCAACGACGCGGTCCAGCTCTTCCAGACCATGCTGGATGAACAGACCGCTCCGATGGCCCATTCGACGTTCGTCTACGGTCGCGCGCAACCCCACGGTTGGTCGCCGTACACCCCGGAACAGTGGTTCGCCGTGTACGCGGAGTTCCTGCGCCAACACGGGCACCCACTGAACTGGCCGGCTTCAACGTTGACCAAGCAGGGTTGGAACGCGCCGGCCGGCGATCCAGCCAATCTGGCAGGTGTCACCATGAAGCCTCTCCACAACGGGCTCCCTTCTCGCTGAAGCCGAGTTGGTGCGGCTCGGCGGCGAAGATTCCCGAGGACGAGTTTTACCAAAGGGGGGTTGGATCAGGCCGAATCGGCTCGGCAGTGACCCGTGTCGCAGTTGATCGCCGATAATCAACATTATGTCACTAAC
>JBDTVJ010000039.1:0-26955 GCA_040007275.1 Terracoccus sp. | reverse complement strand
ATCTGGCTGGTCGCCGCAGTGCGGGGCTTCACGGCAGGGCGGGCTCGGGGTGGTCTCGCTTGAACCGTTGGGTGGCGTCTTCTTCGATCAGCCCTTCGTCCGCCAACCACTGGACGGCCCGGACCCGTGCCCTGGCATCACGCAGGGCGTGCCAGGGGGAGATCAGCTCGGGGTGTCGTTGGTAGAGCTCGTTGTTGAAGCGCCGAAACGCACCCTTTCCCTCCAGCGAGCGGCTCAGGCGCTCGCCGGCGCCGTGGTCGCTGATGCCGTCGGCGAAGTCGACCATGTCCTGGTACCAGACGTGGGACGGGAGGGGGTCGATCAGGATCAGGTCCAGCTCGTCGAGCTCGACCGGGTTCTCACCGTCGATGCCCGTGTCGCTGGTCCAGAAAGCAACCTCGCCCGTTCTCGGGTCGATCAACCATCGATGCTCGTAGTCGGTCTGATCTGCCAGCGCGGTGGCGATCTCCTCAACGTCGATGGCGTCCAGGTCGAGCATGTAGTCAGCGTAGGACCGGAGTGGGTCGCGTGCACCAGTCAACGGCTGGCGGGCGCTGAGCGACTCGCGGCGAAGGGTCTACGTCTGGTTTTCGCTCATCGTTGGGATGTCATGCTCGAGTTCGATAGGATGGAGTCCTACTAGATGGAGGTGTGCGATGAGGACAACGCGGCAGATGAGCGTGACCCTGCCTCACGAGATGGCCAACATGGTGCGTGCCAAGGTCACTTCCGGGGAGTACGCCTCCGAGAGCGAAGTCATCCGTGACGGCCTGCGCGCCCTGGCTGCCCGCGACCGTGCTGTCGAGTCCTGGTTGCGCGATCAGGTGGTGCCGGCCTACGACCGGCTGCACGCCGACCCGGACAGCGTCCTCACCGTTGACGCGGTCCGTGCTCGCCTGGGCGCCGTGCGCGAACAGTGACCTATCGCGTCCGGTTCGCCCGCGAGGCCGCCGACCAACTCGAGGACCTCTACGGGTACATCAGCCGGTCAGCGACCCCGGCCATCTCGGCAGGGTATGTCGACGCGATCGTGGAGCATTGCGAAGGGCTGGCAGTCTTTCCGCACCGAGGCCAGTCGCGCGAAGACCTGCGACCCGGACTGCGGACCGTGTCGTACCGCAAGCGTGTCGTGATTGCCTTCAGCGTCGATGAGGCCATCAAGCAGGTCACGATCTTGGGTGTCTTCTACGGCGGGCAGGACTACGAGTCATCTCTGAGCGAACCCGACGAGTAGCCCCGCACGCGGCGAAGTGACGCAGCCTCTCGGAGGTTGGCTTTTCGAGCGAATCGCGGCATGAGCCGTCACTGCGCGAGGGGCGTACGGAGTATGAATCCAGTTGGCTGCGGGGTAGGAGCAGGCGGCCGCTGTCGACATAGCCGAGCCGTCGGTGGAGGTGTTGCTGCGCCTTTTTCGGTGGAGGGCGCGGAGGTGAGCGCCGGGCGCAAAACAATCCCCAGAGCCAGGTGGGCCGTTTCCCACGTCTCAGCCGACCTCGTTCCGGCTCCGTGGTCAAGTCATTGCTAGACGACCCGGAGCAGGTCTATGACGTCGGACTGGGTTCCAGAACCGGCCACATGGCCAAACACCCGACCGCTACCGCGTCGACCTCGGCGACCATCACCGGTCCAATCTCGACGAGGTGTGCCAAATCTTGAGGAGACGTGACCGTCAACCTTGCGCCGGAAGGGGCAGATCCTGTGTTTCTCGCAACGCGTCTACTCACCGGTCTCGTCCTTGGTGGTCAGCGCTTAGGTCGATTCACGCCACCCGTCGCGCCGGCACACCTGCGACAGCAGGGTCTGGGCCGCGTCGAGGTCATCGACCTTTGTCGGATTGACCACGACGGTCATTCTCCTTCGGACGCCCACCGCCGGGGTCGGCAGGCTGCTGGGCTGAGGCGGGCGGTGAGGAGTCGGGCATCCTGGGATCTTGGGGAGCGCACAGAGGTCGGCCGGATGTGGTCGGAGTGGGTGCACGGTCATACCCCTGTCGGCCCGTGATCACACCGACACGAGGGCTGCTGTACTGCTGACCGTGCCCTCCCGAGTGCCCGCGAAAGATAGGGGGGTGGGCGGCCGAGGATAGGGAGTCTGCCGGATGTGTCGAGAGGGGCCCACGAACGATCGTAAAGGTGTCGCCAGACCTGGCATCAGTTAAGGAGAGACTCATGTTCCCGGCCCACCGCCCCTGCGCCGCCGCCTCGACCACCGGCATCGTCCTCACGCTCGCCACGGCCGCGGCACTGGCCGCCGGCCCCATCGCCTCGGCGACCGCGCGTCCGGTGCCCGAGCCGTCAACCACCCAGCCCACCCAGACCAGGTGGCAGGCCACCGTTCACGAGATCGCTGCTGAAGCACCCAGCACGAACTCACTGGCCGTCCGCCGGATGCTGCACAGAAAGCTTGCGCAGGTGCGCAAAGCCACGGCCAAGTTCCATCGGGTCGACGCGGCAATTGCGGCCGGCTATGAGCTCGGATGGGTGAACGGGTCCGGGGTGAGGATCCTCACGGGGTGCGTCTCTGACCCCACCGCGGGCGCGATGGGCTACCACTACTTCAACGCGAAACTGATGGCGGACAATGCCGTCAACACCCGGGAGCCCGAGGCCTTGGTCTACGCGCCGACCAGAAGTGGCGGCCTGAGGCTCGTGGCCGTCGAGTGGGTCGTTCGGAGCGCACAGTCCAATCCACCCGGTGTTTCAGAACCGCCGACGGTCCTGGGGATGAAAATGCACATCCTGGTCCCACCCCCTGGGCCAGCCTTCTACCTTTTGCATGCTTGGTTGTGGAAGCACAACCCCTCAGGGATGTTCGCGGACTGGAACCCGAAGGTGAGTTGCAGTTGACCATTGGCCGCCTGGTGATCGAGCAATGGTGAGGAGCCGACGTCGCGACAGCCGAGGTACGTCACATTTCTCTTCACATCATTGTCGAGCCTCAGGCCACAGCCGTCGATGGTCGCGAGCGGACGTCAGGCGCAACTCGGCGTGCTTGACACGGTGCTCGGTTGTGACAGAGGTCGAGGCCCAAACCCTTTGCCGGGACTCCGGCCATTGGTGATGTAAGGGACTCAGGCGTACTCGCGCCCGAGAAACCGCTCGTGCATCAAAGACGACGGTCGTAGTCTGAGAGGGCCGAAAAGGAGCTGCCCTCTCGGCCTCACCCCGAAAGGGGCCCCATGGCCAGCGGTGACGACGCCATTCACGGTCGCGAGCGAGAGTTCGCGTGCTTCGACGAGGTCGTGGCCGAGGTCGCGGCCGGAGGTCGACGCACCCTGGTGGTCTGCGGTAGCGCCGGGATCGGCAAGACCACCCTGGTCGACGCTCTGGTGCGGCGGGCCCGGGTGGCCGGGTTGCAGCCGCTCGAGGGGCACTGCCTCGACATCGATGCCGCTGTGCCGCTCGGTCCGGTGATTCAGGCCCTCGCCGACCTGCCGCCAGGGCCGCCGACTCACGCGCGCGGCCCGGCGGCTGCGACCGATCCGCCGCCCAGCGGCATCAGCGGCACCGTCGGCATGGTGAAGGAGTCGCCGTTCGACCGCCTGCGAGCCGAGCTCACTCGCGCCGCCCGGCGTCGGCCGGTGCTGCTCGTGATCGAAGACCTGCACTGGGCCGACCCCTCGACCCAGGACTTCGCGCTCGCCCTGGCCCGCTCCTTCCGTGAGCCGCTGCTGCTCGCGCTGACCTTCCGCGACGACGACCTGACCCGCGACCACCCCTTCCGCCGGCGGCTGGCCGAGCTCGACGGGCGCGTGGGCGTCTCGCGCCTGGATGTCGGCCCGCTCGACGCGGTCGCGACCGCGGCCCTGGTCCAGCGGCACACCGCGGCGCCGGCCGGCCCCCTGGTGGTGGCCGAGCTGGGCCGGCGGGCGCAGGGGAACCCGCTGTTCATCGAGGCGATCCTGGCCGACCGCGGTCCGGGGGTGCCGGCCTCCTTGCGGGATCTGCTCCTGACCCGGGTGCGAGCCCTGCCCGAAGATGCACGCCGGCTCGCGCGGGCGGCCTCGGTAGGCGGCAGCATGATTGACCTCCCGCTGCTGACCGAGGTGGTCGGGCTCGCCGGGCTGACCGAGGAGCGGTTCGACGATGGACTGAGGGGACTGATCGACGCCAACGTCATCGACCCACGTGGTGACCAGGTGGTGTTCCACCACGCCCTGATCCGCGACGCGGTCTACGAAGACCTGCTCCCGAGCGAACGGGCCCGCCTGCACGCCACCTACGGGCGGCTGATCGACGAGCGGGTGGGCCGTGGTTCCACCGTCAACAGCCTCGAGCTCTCGCAGAGCGCCTTCCACTGGAACGCCTCGGGCGACCTGCCCCGCGCGCTGGTGGCCTCCACCCGGGCCGGGATGGCCGCCTTCGAGCTCGGAGCCGACGAGGGCGAGGTGCACCTGACCCGGGCGATCGAGCTGTGGGACCTCGTGCCGGATGCCGCCGCGCTCACCGGCCGCACCAAGGCCGAGCTGTGCTACACCCTGGCCTACCCCATGCTCGGCTCGGAGAACGGCACCAAGTACATCGAGATGGCCCTGCGCCTGGTCGACGAGGAGACGCAGCCCGCGCTCGCCGTGCGGATCTGGTCAACCTATGCGATCGAGGAGTCCGTCTACGAGAATCTGGATTCCGCACCACCTAATGGACCCGCGATCGACCACGCAATGGCTCGGGCGATCGAGCTGTCCACCGGTTTCGTCTCCGTGGAGCGCGTGATGGCGTTACGAGCCGCAGCCGGCGTGCGCCACCAGCGCGGTGACCCCAAGGCGGCGCTGGTGCTGCTCGACGAGGCGCTGGCCGTTGCCGACGCGGTGGGCATCGGCATCGAGCGGGCGCGCACCCTGTTTGCGCGCTGGTATCCGCTCGCCGACCTCGGCCACTATCCCGAGGCGATCAGAATCATCCGCGAGGGCGTCGAATGCGCTGCCGCCGATGGGCACCCAGGGGAGGGGGCCAACTACGACGCCGTCCGAGCGCTCCTGCTCATGATCGTGGGTGAGCTCGACGAAGGGGTGGCGGTCGCCCGCGCAGGCAGGCAGGCGATGTCGGAGCTCGGGCTGATGGGACGGGCTGCGTTCTACGCCGAGCAGGAGCAGGAGGCGCTGCAATGGCGCGGGAGGTTCGCCGAGGCGGGGCGGTTGTTCTCCGACGCGGTCGAGCCCGACTTGGTGGCGTACCGGTCGACGAAGCTGCGATGCCGGCTGCTGCAGGTTCAGGGCCGGTTCGAGGACGCGGCGCCCCTCGAGGCCGAGGTGTACGAGCTCAGCACGCGCCGGACGTTCTTCTCCAACGATGAGCTCGTGGAGTCCCACGTGGAACAGCTCGTTGGCACCGGGGCGTTCGCCGGGCTGCTGTCCTACCTGCCGGTTCCGCTCGACCGCGCTGAAGCGAGGGATTCTGTCGCGGATACCGCCGCCGCCGCCTGTTTCGTGATGCTGGGGCTGAGCGCCGCAGAGGATGCCGGCCTCCCCCCGCCGGGCGAGCTGCTGGCGCGAGCTGAGAAGCAGGTCGGCCGGGCGGAGGCCACCCTCGACGACCAGTGGGCCAACTCTCTGGACGGTCTGCGCCTACTGTTCGCTCGCGGCTACCGCGCCCGCCTGCAGGGCCGCTCCGGGGCCGACCTCGAGGCGTCCTGGCGTAGGGCCGTGCAGGTGTCGGCTCGCTTCGGAGCGTTCACCGCCCTGCGGCCCCGCCTCGAGCTGGCCCGGGCCCTGCTCGAGAGCGGTTCCCGAGACGAAGGCCGACCGCTGCTCATCGACTGCTGGGCCGACGCCGCCCAGATGGGCGCCGGCCACTTCGAGCGCCAGGCGACCGCCCTCGCCCGGCACCACCGCATTCGACTACGGGAGGGCGCCGCCGGCGCGGGGCCACGGGAGCGCCTCACCGAGCGGGAGGCCGAGGTGCTCGACCAGATCGAGACCGGAGCAACCAACCGCGAGATCGCCGGCCGCCTGTTCATCAGCGAGAAGACCGTGAGCATCCACGTCACGCACGTGCTCGGCAAGCTCGGCGTGAAGAACCGCGGCGAAGCCGCCGCGCTAGCGCGACAGGGTTCCCGCTCCCGGTTGACGCGACAATGACCCTCCTCCACGCTTCGTTCATCGCCTTCCAACACGGCTCGCCGCTCGTCACATTGGGCAGTAGGCAGTGGGTCTCGTACACGCCCTATCTGGGCGGTAGGACGCAGCGTCTCATTGGCTGTCCATGAAAGTTGACTTGCTCCCGCTGCCGAAACGGCCCGCCGACACTGAGCACGGGCGGGCGAGCGGCTTGTCACAGGATCGTCGCCCAGATCGCGTCTGAGAACTCGCGCCCGAGGCGGGAGCCAGTCCCAGAATCTTGACGCCGGACGGCTGGTTCCTGTTCCGGCGGAATGGGACTCAGGCGTGCCCGATGGGCTGCGTCGGCACGATCCACACGGCGCCCACCGCAGTCTTGAACAGCTCGAAGGTGCAGGTGGGGTCGGCAGTTCGAGTCAGCCGTCGGCGCCGGTGAGCCGGATGGAAGCCCAGGTTCCCGGCCAGTGCGACGTGGGTGGTTACGCTGTCACGCAGCCCCCATCAGCGGGCCAGCAGCGGACGGTGTGAAGCGCCGCGAATCGGGATTGCCCTCAGGTCGGTGATCGCCCGCTCCACTCGGCAAATGTCGAGCAGATCGGCCCAACTCACACGACGCAGCACTGAGGCGACCTCGAGGTCGACCAGTTCCGGCGCAGCCGACGTCTCGCCGCGCAGTCGGGCCCGGGCGGCAGCCCCGCCCGGCGCGTCATCGGTCAGAGCGACGGACGAGACGCTGGCATCAACGACGAGCACGATCCCCCGCAGGGACTCGGCGGCGTCCGCGAGCCTCGACCGACCCGCCTCTGCGACTGCCGGCTCGGTCGAGGACCTCTTCCAGCTTGGGCGGCTGGCTTCGGCGATGAGGCGGGAGTGCAGATACTCCTGCAGGGACCGGTGCGCGGCCGCCGCTCGTTGGCGCAGCACAGCGGGGGGGCTTTCGGGAACGTCCTTGATCTGAACGCTCGGCATGGCGCCATCATGGCGCCAGAAGAGCCGGGGTGTAACTGTCGGCGTTCAGGTGCCGAGGTCGTTCGACAGCGGCCAACCGCCGTGGGCCAACTGGGCCGACACCCGGCTGATGTCGTCGGGGGCAGCCGACTGGAACGCGTGTTCACGGATCATGCGGCGGATCTCGTGCTCGGTGATGACCGAGTCGCTGGCATCGGCCTGCAGGGCGAGGTCGGCCGCGATCGCGCTGACGTCGTCGTCGGTGAGCTGACGGTGCAACACCCCGAGCAGGGCGGCGTAGTCCCGCACGGGGATGCCCTGTGGGTAGCCGGCCCGCAGCCAGTCGAGGATGCGGGTGGGAATGGTCTGACGTTGTTCGATGCTCATACTCGGGTCGTCCTCACTTGTCGACGAGCGTCGGGTAGAGGTGCTCGAAGCTCAGCGCCTTGCCGAAGCCCGAGGCGACGATGAAGGTGATGCCGAGCGCGACTCCCACGAGCACGAGCAGGAAGCACAAGGTGGCGAGCGTCGTGCCGATGGCGCTCGCGGGGGCATCGACGGGATCCTCGCCGACGGTCGAAGCGTTCCCGCCGCCGGCCATTCCCAGCGACCGGATGCCGAGGGCGAAGACGGCGGGGAGGCCGGCGCCGAGCAGGAGCCCGACGATCAGGACGCGCCAGGCGCCTTCCAGGGCGAGGGAGAGGTTGTGCATCGCGGAAGTGTCCTTGTCTCTTGGGGTCTCGGTTGATCTCGCCGGGCCTCAGGCGTGGACGCTGGGCTGTGTGGCGGTCGTCGTGGCCTCGCTCCACTCGTCGTTGACGTTGTGGGCGCCGACGGGCTGCAGGCGAGAACGAAGCCACATGCCGACGGACGCGACGACGAGAATCGCGAACACGACGACGGCGCCGGCGGCCCCGCCGATCGAGTGGGCGACGAACCACATCACCGCTCCGACGAGGGCGGCGGCGGGCAGCGTGATGAGCCAGGCGGCGGCCATGCGGCCGGCCACCTTCCATCGCACCTCGGCGCCCGGCCGGCCCACGCCCGACCCCAGGATCGAACCGGTGGCGACGTGGGTGGTCGACAGGGCGAAACCGAGGTGGCTGGACGCCAGGATGACGGCGGCCGAACTGCTCTCGGCGGCCATGCCCTGCGGGCTCGAGATCTCGACCAGTCCCTTGCCCAGGGTGCGGATGATTCGCCAGCCTCCCAGGTAGGTGCCGGCAGCGATCGCCAGAGCGCACGAGAACTTGACCCACAGGGGGATCTGACCGGTCTGCGACCAGTGACCACTCGCAATGAGGGCGAGCGTGATCACGCCCATCGTCTTCTGGGCGTCGTTGGTGCCGTGGGCCAGTGAGACGAGCGACGCGGAGCCGATCTGGCCCCAGCGGAAACCTGACTCGGTTCGGCGCTTCGCGACCCCGGCGGTGATGCGATAGATGAGCCACGTGCCCACCGTGGCGACGAAGGCGGCGATGACGGGGGACAGGAGTGCCGGCAGGATCACCTTGCCGACCACGCCGTCGAGCTTGCTGCCGTCGCCCACCCAGTTGACACCGCCGAACCCGAGCCCGGCGATCGCGGCGCCGATGAGGCCGCCGAAGAGGGCGTGCGAGGAGCTGGAGGGCAGGCCGACGAGCCAGGTCACGAGGTTCCAGACGATGCCGCCGACCAGCCCTGCCATCACGATGATGAGCAGGGCGTTGCCGCCGCCGGTGAGGAACTCGGCCTTCGGCGCCCCCGACTTGTCCTGGATCTTGATGACGGCGTTGGTGACGGTGAGCGCCACCTCCACCGAGAGGAAGGCCCCGAGCAGGTTGAGCGACGCCGAGATGGCCACCGCCACCTTGGGGCGCAGGGCGCCGGTGGCGATCGAGGTGGCCATGGCGTTGCCCGTGTCGTGAAAGCCATTGGTGAAGTCGAAGCCCAGCGCCGTGATGACGACGAGGACGAGCACGACGAGTTCAGAGGTCACGGAGCCAGTGTTCGGGCCCGATCCGAGCGCTCACAAGGCACTTGACCCACTGTTGGCCGGAGGTTCATCTTGGCCCGCCGTGCTACGCCTCGTCGCTGGCCGGCTGGCCGGCCGGGCCCGCTCGACCTGGTCAACCCCCGAGGATGCGGGCCTTCTGCTGAGCGAACTCCTCGTCGGTCAGGATGCCCTGGGACCTCAGCGAGGCAAGGCGTTCCAGGGCCTCGATGACCCCGTCGCCTGTAGTGGGCGCCATCGGGGGCGGAGGCGGCGGAGGCGCGGCCTGTACCGGCGCCTGTTGCTGCCGGAAGGCCTGAGCATCGGCGGCTTGTTGTGACTGAGCCTGCGCTCGCTGGTTCATCGACCCGCTGACGGCATTTGCGGTTCCGGCCACCACAGCCGTGCGAGCGGCCACACCCATCAGGCCGGGCCGTCCTCGTCGTCGTCTCATGACTGCTCCTTCGTGATCTCGTCGCGGGCCTGCAGGGCCGCGGTGACGTCTTCGTGTGGCAACCGCTGCATGACGAGAAGCTGCCCGTCGAGGTCTCTGATGGCAGAGGCGATCTCGACCGCCCAGACGTTTTCCCAGGCCAGCATCAGCACGGTCGAACCGGCCTGCATCTCGGCGGCGATCGCGAGGGCGTCCTCCTCGCCGATGAGGTCGGGCAGGTCAGTCGGGAAGCCGAGCAGCTCTTCGGCCGCCTCAGGAGATTCGGAGTCGTAGAGGTCTACCGACCCGTCGTCGTTCTTGCGCACGAGCAGCACGTCGAGAACCCGCACCGACCCGGCGTCGACCGCCCGAGCCACTGCGGCGCGGATGCCGCCCTGGTCGAGCTCGCCCTCGAAGACGATCACCGCGACGTCGACCGGCCCGGTCGGGGGAACCACCGCTGCTTCCATGCACATCAGCTCCTGATCTCTGAGCGAGGTGTCGGTTCACCGGGCTCACGAACTGAACCTACCGGCCGCGGCCGCCGGTCGGGAGGCCGCAGCGTCAACTGCGCCCGGCGCGTGCCGGGATCACGTTCCGGTGGTCGAGATGCCGACCACGAGATTGATCGTGGAGGCGATGACAACGGTGCCGAACACGTAGGCGAGCACGCAGTGCCCGAAGACGACCCGGCGGATGTCAGAGCTGCGGAGGGCGTTGTCAGACACCTGGTAAGTCATGCCGAGGTTGAACGAGAAGTAGGCGAAGTCGGAGTAGCGCGGCGGCTCCGGCTGGTTGAAGTCGATGCACGGCGGGTTGCTGCTGTAGTAGATGCGGGCGTAGCGCAACGTGTAGATCGTGTGCACGCAGAGCCAGCCCACGGCCACCGTGACCACGCCGATGACGGCGTCGACCACCTGGGCGGCGCGGTCGCCGCCGGCTCCGACGAGCAACACCGCCACCCCGCAGAGCGCCAGCAGGCCGACCACGATGATGATGACGTCGCTCGTGCGGGCGCCCGGATCCTCGCCGTCGACGTGTTGGCGCGTCGAGGCGGCATCGGAGCGCATCACGTGCGTGAGTAGGGGCCCAGCGAAGACGAGCCCGGCGGCGATGAAGCCAACGAGCAGGTGTGTCACAAGGCCGCCGGCCGAGGGCAGCGGCACGACGAGGCCGACCATGACCCCGACGACCACAGCAATCGCCAGCCTCACTCGCACCCGGTGCACGGCTCGAACGCTACTCCGGCCGGATGCCGCTCAGCCTCGCGCCGCGCGGACCTATCGCACTGCGCGCCGGAAGCGTGCAGTGCGGGACGCTGTCGCGTCAACCGGAAGCGGGAGCCTGTCGCGCGAGAGCTGCGGCCTCGCCGCGGTTCTTCACGCCGAGCTTGCCGAGCACGTGCGTGACGTGGATGCTCACGGTCTTCTCGCTGATGAAGAGACGGTTGGCGATCTCGCGGTTGGTTGCTCCGGACTCGATCAGGTCGAGCACCTCGGCCTCACGCTCGGTCAGGCACGCCCCTTTCGGGGTGAGACCGGGCGGGCCGCTCGCCGCTCGGCTCTTCGAGAGTACGACCGTCGACATCGAGGCACGAAACGACTTTCTCGGGCTCGGTACGCCCGCCCTGGCGGCTCGCGGGGCTGACGCATCTCGTGATGCCGGGTGGCCTAGACCCGCGCTGCGACCCCGCCATCCGGTCACCAGTCGCGGTGGCTGTGCATGACGATGGTCAGCTCGCTGTGCAGCATCTGCCGGACGGCAAATGAGCTCGTGCTGCGCGCCTGCGCGGCGATCTCGGTCATGATGTCCTGCCAGCCGCTCTGGGTCGGCTGGACGGTCTGGTGGGTTGAGGGCTCGGGCACCGGGCTCGCGGTGGCCGAGGCGACCGGGACGGCGGCCAGTGCGGCGGCCGCAGCGAGCGCGAGGACCATGCGGGTGGTCGAGGTGGGGGATGGGCGGCTGGCCTGGAACATGAGGTTCTCCTTGGGAAGGTGCCGGTTCTGGCGACCCCTCCACAATCGGTCGTGCGGCCCTCCCGCCACATCCGGAGGACTCCCTATCCTCGACCGCCCGCCTCCCTATCTTTTGCGTGGAGCCCGGGACGTACCGATCGGCGGTACAGCCACCTCGGGTCGCAGTGTGAGCCCAGCGCGATAGGGGGTATGACTGTGGAGCCTCGCCGACGGCATCCGGCCGCATCGGTTCGTTCCCTAGGATCCCAGGATGCCTGACACCCCGTCGCACACCTCCGCGCAGCCGACCGCAGAGCTCGGTGGTGCGCCCGCTCGACGCAAGCTCACCGTCGTGGTCAACCCGACGAAGGTCGACGACCTCGAAGTGGCCCAGACCCTGCTCGCCCAGGTGTGTCAACGCCACGGGTGGAACGAGCCGACCTGGGCCCTGACCACAGAAGACGAAACCGGTGAGCGGCAGAGCCGTGAAGCGGTTGCAGCCGGTGCCGATGTCGTCGCGTCTCTCGGAGGCGACGGCACGGTGCGTGCGGTCGCTGCCGGGCTCGTGGGCACCGACGTGGCCCTGGGCCTGCTGCCGGCCGGAACGGGAAACCTGCTCGCCCGCAATCTCGACCTCCCCGTCGACTCGCTCGAACGAGCAGCGGAGGCCATGGTGGGCGGTTCGGAGCACCGGATAGACGTCGGGCTGGTCCGCACTGGCAACCACCGGCTGGAGGTCGCCGTGGGCCACGAGCGAGCCGATGACGAGGAAGTCTTCCTCGTCATGTGCGGCCTCGGGCTCGACGGCGAGGTCATGGCCGGCACCAACGAGAAGATCAAGGGTGTGCTGGGCTGGCCCGCCTACGCCATCGCCGGGGCCAAGCGGCTGAGCGGGCGCGGGTTCGTCGCCACCGTCAACGGCGTGGGCTCCGAGGGTGCCCTGGTGCGCCACTGTCGAACGGTTCTCGTCGGCAACTGCGGCACGCTGCAGGGTGGCGTCGAGCTGATGCCCGACGCTCGCCCCGACGACGGCATCCTCGATCTCGTCGTCGTGGCACCGCAGGGGCCCTTCGGCTGGCTCTCGGTGGTCGGTGCCGTCGCCACCCGAAGTCGCATCGGGCACCGGCGTCTGGATCGTCTTCGCAGCACCGCCTTCACGATCGTGGCCAAGCGGGCGGTCGAGGCGGAGGTCGACGGAGACCCGATCGGCGAACACGAGGCACTCGCGGTGCGGGTGCTTCCTGACGCCCTGGTGGTGCGCAGTGGGTGAGCACCAGGGCGACGGGGGAGCCGCCCGGGAGCCCACCCCGCAGGATTCGGAGACGGACCGGCTGCGGGCTGGGCGCGTGGGGCGAGTCGGTCGCCTGCTCAGGGCCGTCGGGTTCGGGCTGGGCTTCGCGGTGCCCGTCACCGTGCTGGCCTTCGTCGTTCGCGAGCGCGTGAGCCAGGTCATCGACCTCGATGACCGGCTCGTGTCGGCCGCGACCGACATCACGCGTGACAACCCCTGGCTGCGCACGTTGCTGATCGGCTGGCAGGAGGCCACCCAGCCGAAGTGGCTCTACATCGTCGCCTCCGTAGTGTGCTTCGTCGTGTGGAGGCGGCACGGAAGCCCGAAGCGGACCGCGTGGGCGTTCGTGACCATGATGGTGGCCTGGAACCTGCAGCTGGTGCTCAAGGAGGTCGTGCAGCGGGCGCGGCCGAAGGTCGCCGACCCGATCGAGCACGCTCCCGGCTTCAGCTTCCCGTCGGGCCATGTGGCCAACGCCGCGGCCATCGCCACGACGATGGCGATACTGCTGTGGCCGTTTCTGGGCAGGAGGGGCCGCGCGGCCATGGTGGGTGGCGGCGTGGTCTTCGTTCTTTTCACCTGTCTCGACCGCGTCTTCCTCGGAGTGCACTACCCGTCTGACACTGCTGCCGGAGTGCTCTTCGGCGTCGGGCTCGTGACGGCCTCGTACCTCGGCTACCGCGGGTGGAACCCCGTGGCGCCCGACGGCCCGCCGCTTCCCGAACCCGCGCCCCCTCGCGACTGCGTCCCCCGGCCGGAAACCCCGAAAGGAACACCATGACCACCAACCTGCAGCGTCGCGACACCGCATCCGACTGGGGCTTCATACGCCGTTACGATGCCGACGACTCGCGCCCGGCGGTGGGGGCGACCCTGCGCGACCTTGCCGTACGCGTGCTCGCCCCGGCCGTCGTGCTCTTCGCCGTCATCCTCGGGCTCGGCTTTCTGATCGTCGGCCCGCTGGGCGACCTCAAGAGCGAGAACGCGCTGAGCAAGAGCATCGCCGATGCGCGAACGTCGCTCTGGAACTCGGTGACGGCGGTCTGGTCGCACATCGGCAACACCGAGATCGTCATCGGGGTGTGCATCGTGGTGGTGGTTGCCGTCTGGTGGCGCACCAAGCAGTGGTGGTACGCCGTAGTCCCGGCGATCGCCGTCGCCGTGCAGGCCAGCGTGTTCGTGGCGGCCTCGGCGATCGTGGGGCGCGACCGGCCCGACGTCGACAAGCTTGACCCGGCCCCGCCCACCTCGAGCTACCCGAGCGGGCACGTCGGCGCCTCCACCGCGCTCTACCTGACGCTCGCGATCATGGCCCAGAGAATTGAACGTGCCTGGCTGCGCAGGCTGGTCACCACCGTGTGCGTCGTCGTGCCGTTTCTCGTCGCCTTCGCCCGCCTCTACCGGGGGATGCACCACCTCAGCGACATCGCCGTCGGGGCGCTCAACGGCATCGTCTGTGCGCTGCTCGCCTGGAACTACCTCCGCCGCCGCCGGGTCTGACCCTGACCGACGTCAGAGGCCACACGTCAGACGTCAGACGTCGGCGTGTCGGGCCCGGCCTAAGGAGTAGACGCCATAGGCGATGAGGCCGAGCGCGACCACCGTGAGCAGAGCCTGGCCGTACGGTGCACCCAGCAGCGTGCGCAGGGCGCCGTCCAGGCCCTTGGCCTCATTGGGCTGGTGTCGTACGGCAGCGACGACGAACAGGCCTCCGACGATGGCCAGCGCCACGCCCTTGGCGACGTAGCCGAACTGCCCGGCCCGCACCACCCACCGACCCGGGCGCGACTCGAGGTCTTCGAGGAACTTCTTCTTGGCTCCCTTGAACACGTGGTATCCGCCGACCGCCACCACGGCGACACCGACGGCACCGACCAGCCAGACCCCGAACGGCTGGCCCATCAGGGTGGTGGTGAAGTCGGTCGACTGCTTCTTGCTCGAGCTTGACCCACCCTTGGCGAAGGTGAAGGCCGACCACGACAGCACGAGGTAGACGACCGCCTTCGCCGCCGCCTTGACGCGCTCGCCGGTCTCGGACGAGCCGGTGATGGCCTCCGTGACCTGCCAGAGACCCAATCCCAGCCAGCCGACGACCGCCACCCAGAGCACCACCTTGCCGAGCGGGTTCTCGGACAATGTTCCCAAGGCGCCCGACTGGTCGGCGCTGGACGCTGACGAGGCCCAGGCCAGCTGCAGGGCAATCACCCCGATGACGATGTGCAGCAGCCCGTTGACGGCGTAACCGGCCCTCGCGGCCGACTCGAGGGCGGGGTGGTCGCCTGCGGAACGCGACGCCGCCTTGACATCCTTGGAATCCATGGGTCGCGATCCTCTCCTGTGGTCCGCCCGGTGCGGGCTTCCCGGACCATACCCATTCGCACGCGGATGCGGGGGTGGGATGCGGATCATGGGTCCCGGTCGAACCGTTGCGCGTGCGATGCGTCGCGGGAGCGGGCGGGTTTCAACACCAGCATGTTTGCCAGATGGGGCCGCCGGGTAAACACCTTCTGTGGCTATGCTGCTTTGACAGCGGTTGTGATGGTGTTGGCGTACTTTGATGGAGAAGGATGAGGTCGATGGATCCCAAGACAACGTTCCTGTCGTGGCCCGTCGTGCGGCAGCTGCGATCAGGTGACTACCTCGGCCGTGGGCCATCGGTCACGTCCAGAGCCACCCGAGAGCTCACGCCCCGCACCTCCACCGCCGACAAGGTGGTGCAGAGCATCTGCCCCTACTGCGCCGTCGGTTGTGGGCAGAAGGTGTTCGTCACGGACGACCACGTCGTACAGATCGAGGGCGACCCTGACTCACCCGTGTCGAGAGGCCGGTTGTGCCCGAAGGGCTCTGCCACCGAGCAGCTGGTGAACAACCCCAGCCGTCAGCGTCAGGCGCTCTACCGGCGGCCCGGAGCGCACGACTGGGAGCCGATCGAGCTCGAGACGGCCATGGGGATGATCGCCGAGCGGTTCGTCAAGAGCCGGCAGCGCACCTGGCAGGACGCCGACGAGCACGGCCGTCCGCTCCGGCGCACCATGGGGATCGCCTCCCTCGGCGGCGCGACGCTCGACAATGAGGAGAACTACCTCATCAAGAAGCTCTTCACGGCTGCTGGAGCGATCCAGATCGAGAACCAGGCTCGTATTTGACACTCCTCCACGGTCCCCAGTCTGGGGTCCTCGTTCGGACGTGGCGGCGCGACGCAGTACGTGCAGGACCTGTCCAACAGTGACTGCATTGTCATTCAGGGCTCCAACATGGCCGAGTGCCACCCGGTGGCCTACCAGTGGGTGACCGAGGCGCGCCTCAAGGGCGCCAAGGTGATTCACATCGACCCGCGCTTCACGCGCACCTCGGCGACGGCTGACAAGCACATCCCGATCCGCGCCGGCAGCGACGTGGTGCTCCTCGGCGCGGTCATCAACTACATCCTGGCCAACGACCTGTACTTCACCGACTACGTCGTCTCGTACACCAACGCGGCGACCATCGTCAGCGACGACTTCCGCGACACTGAAGACCTCGACGGTCTCTTCTCCGGTTACAACGACGAGAAGGGCAGCTACTCGCAGGACACGTGGGCGTACGCCAGCGACGACGGGTCGGGCGACGACTCGACGAGAGCCCAGGGGACCATCGGAGGCCCGGCGGCACAGCACGAAGACGGGAAGGACGCGTCCGATCGCGCTGCCGGCCACGAGCACGGTTCTGGCGGGCCGCCTCTGGAGCACGCCAGGGTCAAGCGCGACGAGACCCTGCAACACCACAACACGGTCTTCCAGATCCTCAAGCGGCACTACGCCCGCTACACCCCGGAGATGGTGCGCGACACGTGCGGCATCTCGGTCGACGACTTCGCCTACCTGGCCAAGGCGGTGACCGAGAACAGCGGTCGCGACCGCACCACGGCCTTCGTGTACGCGGTGGGGTGGACCCAGCACACGCTGGGAGCTCAGTTCATCCGGACGGCCGCGATCGTGCAGCTGCTGCTCGGCAACATGGGTCGTCCCGGCGGCGGCATCATGGCGCTGCGCGGGCACGCCAGCATCCAGGGCTCGACCGACATCCCGACGCTCTACAACATCCTGCCCGGCTACCTCGCGATGCCGGTCGCCGGCCTGCACGACACGTGGGACGACTACATCTCTGCGATCGGCAGCAAGGAGCAGAAGGGCTTCTGGGCCAACGCCGACACGTATGCCGTGAGCTTCATGAAATCGTGGTGGGGCGAGAAGGCGACCGCCGCCAACTCCTGGGCCTACGACTACCTGCCGCGGCTCTCCGGCGCCCACGGCACCTACCAGACAACGATGGCCATGCTCGACGACGAGGTCGAGGGCTACTTCCTGCTGGGGCAGAACCCCGCGGTCGGGTCAGCCCACGGCCGCATGCAGCGACTGGCCATGTCGCACCTGAAGTGGCTCGTGGTGCGTGACTTCGCGATGATCGAGTCGGCGACGTTCTGGAAGGACGGCCCGGAGATCGCGACGGGCGAGCTGAGCACGGCTGACATCGACACGGAGGTGTTCTTCCTCCCGGCCGCCGCGCACACCGAGAAGAGCGGCTCGTTCACCCAGACCCAGCGGATGCTGCAGTGGCACCACCAGGCGGTGACGCCCAAGGGTGACTGCCGCAGCGAGCTCCAGTTCTTCCATGAGCTGGGGCAGCGCATCCGCGCGCTGTTGGCCGACTCGACCGATAGCCGTGACCGCCCCCTGCTCGACCTGACCTGGGACTATCCGGTCGACGAGCACGGGGAGCCCGATGCCGAGGCGGTGCTCGCCGAGATCAACGGCTATCACCTCACCGGCGACCAGGCTGGGCAGCCACTGTCCTCCTTCACGCAGATGAAGGCCGACGGTTCGACGTCAGGTGGTTGTTGGATCTACACCGGTGTCTACGCCGGCGGGGTCAACCAGGCCGCCAACCGCAAGCCGGGGCGGGAGCAGAACCTCACTGCTCTCGAGTGGGGCTGGGCGTGGCCGGCGAACCGGCGCATCCTCTACAACCGGGCGTCGGCCGACCCCGAGGGCAAGCCGTGGAGCGAGCGCAAGAAGTACGTCTGGTGGGACGCAGACCAGGGCAAGTGGACCGGGAACGACGTGCCGGACTTCCCGGCCACCAAGGCTCCGAGCTACCGGCCCGAGCCGGGCACGGGCGGCCCCGAAGGCCTCGCCGGCGACGACCCGTTCATCATGCAGGCCGACGGCAAGGGCTGGCTCTTCACGCCGAAGGGGATGCTCGACGGCCCCCTGCCCACCCACTACGAACCGCAGGAGTCACCGGTCCGCAACCCGCTGTACGCGCAGCAGTCCAACCCGGCGCGCAAGGTCTTCCCGCGCAAGGACAACCTCTGGAGCCCCTCGGGCGGGGAGCCCGGGTCAGACGTGTACCCCTTCGTGTTCACGACCTACCGGCTCACCGAACACCACACCGCCGGCGGGATGAGCCGATGGCTGCCTTACCTCTCGGAGCTGCAACCGGAGTTCTTCTGCGAGATCTCTCCGGAGCTCGCGAAGGAGCGCGGGCTGACCAACGGCGGCTGGGCCACCATCGTGTCGGCGCGCACGGCGATCGAGGCACGGGTGATGGTCACCGAACGCATGACGCCCCTGGTGATCAGCGGTCACACCGTGCATCAGATCGGGCTGCCCTATCACTGGGGGGTCGGCAGCAGCGCCGTCGTCAGTGGTGACGCCGCCAACGACCTGCTCGGGGTGGCGCTCGATCCCAACGTGCAGATCCAAGAGAGCAAGGCCGGCTCCTGCGACATCCAACCCGGCCGTCGACCGACCGGCGAGGCGCTGCTGCGACTGGTCGCGGAGTACCAGTCGCGTTCCGGCACGACGACAGAGACGGGGAACCAGCTGCGTACCGGTCACCCGGCGTCCACCCCCGACCCGATGGGAGGCTGAGCCTGATGGACTTCTGGCGTAACCAGCTGTCCGGACCGACGAACCCCTCCGTGGACGCGGCCTGGAAGGACGCCGAGCCCCGCAAGGGCTTCTTCACCGACACCTCGATCTGCATCGGATGCAAGGCATGCGAGGTGGCGTGCAAAGAGTGGAACGCCATCCCGGAGGACGGCCTCGACATGCTGAGCCAGTCCTACGACAACACCGGCGCCCTCGGTGCGAGCACCTGGCGTCACGTGGCGTTCGTCGAGCAGTCGAGCGACCGCATCGAGCAGGCCCGCGAGTCAGGTCGTCGCCTCGTCGAGCTGGGGATGCCATCGCTGCGCACCCGTGAGCACGCGGATGCCGCTGGCGTGTCGACCAGTTCTGCGCTGGGGTCAGGTGCCCAGGGGGCCACCGGCCTCGCGGTGGCCGATGAGCCCGCCCTGCCCGACATGCGGTGGCTCATGTCGTCGGACGTGTGCAAGCACTGCACACACGCGGCGTGTCTGGACGTGTGTCCGACGGGCTCCCTCTTTCGCAGCGAGTTCGGCACCGTTGTGGTGCAGGACGACATCTGCAACGGCTGTGGCTACTGCGTCGCCGCGTGCCCCTTCGGCGTGATCGAGCGGCGCAAGGGTGACGAGGGGCACGAGAAGGCCAAGCAGTCGCACGGCATCAGCATCCGCGGCTCGTCGTCCGCGTCTGCAGTCGACACCAAGGCCTCGGGCAACGGCGCCAGCACGAAGACGTCGTCCACCCAGTCGGTGGGTTCGGCCCACGCCGCCCACAGCGGTTTCGCCGACAACGGTGAGGTCAAGAACGTCGGCATCGCCCAGAAGTGCACGCTCTGCTACGACCGTCTCGGCGACGGTCAGACGCCGGCCTGCGCCCAGGCGTGCCCGACGACCTCGATCAAGTTCGGTGACCTCGCCGACATGCGGGCAGCCGCGCAGGAACGCGTGGCTCAGCTGCACGATCAGGGGTTCACCGAGGCGCGGCTCTACGGCACCGACCCCAACGACGGGGTCGGTGGCACCGGCTCGGTGTTCCTGCTCCTCGACGAGCCGGAGGTCTACGGGCTGCCTCCGGACCCGCGCGTGACGACGGCCGACCTGCCCGACATGTTCCGCAAGGCGGGGTACGCCGCCGTGACCATGATGGCCATGGCCGCCGTCTCCTTCGTCAGGAGGCGGTGATGACGACCAACCCGTTCGACGCTGACCGTCCGCCGGAGCGACAGGGCCGACGCGGCGGCGGACGTGGTCGCGGCGGCGGCTCGGGGGCCTCGAGCAATGGCACCAATGGCAGTCAGGCCAGTCACGGTGGTCGTCGGCGCACCGACGAGACGGTGATGGTGCCCGAGGTCAGCTTCGACAGCTACTACGGCCGGCACATCGTCAAGCCGGCGCCGTGGGAGAAGGAGGTCGCGGCCTACCTCTTTCTCGGTGGAGTGGCCGGCGGCTCGGCCCTGCTCGCGGCCGGGGGTGCGGCCCTGAACTACCCCGCTCTGCGCCGGGTCGGACGCTTCGGTGCGGTCGCCGGCGCGGCGCTCGGCGGCGCAGCCCTGGCCAAGGACCTCGGCAAGCCCAGTCGAGCGCTGAACATGATGCGCACGGTCAAGCTCACCTCGCCCATGTCGGTCGGTACCTGGATTCTCACCGCGTTCGGTGCATTCTCGGGCCTGGCGCTCGCGTCCGAGCTGAGCGGCATCCTGCTCGGTGGTGGGTCCGGCGCGCAACCGTCGAACGCTTCGGCGGTGGCAGTCCTTTCGCGGGCCCTGAAGCTGGCCGACGGCCCGGCCTCGGTCGGCTCGGCCCTGTTCGGTGCCCCCCTCGCGGCCTACACCGCGGTGCTGCTCTCCGACACGGCGACGCCCACGTGGCATGAGTCGTACCACGAGCTGCCGTTGGTCTTCGTCAGCTCGGCCAACCTCGCCTCGGCCGGGCTGGCTCTGATCGCCGTTCCCACCGGTCAGAACGGCCCGGCCCGCAAGCTGGCCGCGCTGTCGGCGGTGGTGGAGCTCGCTGCGTTCGAGGTCATGCAGCACCGCATGGGGCCGACCCTCTCGGAGCCGCTGCGCACCGGCAAGGCGGGCAGGCTGCTGCGCCTGAGCCGGGCCCTCACGGTGGGCGGCGCCGTCGGCGCGACCACCCTCGGCGCCAACCGGATGGCGGCCGCCGTGAGCGGTCTGTCGTTGATGGCGGCCTCGGCCCTCACGCGTTTCGGGGTGTTCGACGCGGGGATGGTCTCGGCGATCGACCCGAAGTACACGGTCGAACCCCAACGCGAGCGGCTGGAGCGCCGCCGGGCCGCCGGCGCCACGCACGACTCGATCACGACAGCCCGCTGAGTCCCGTATTCCTTTCGACGAAGGAGAGCCCGTGAGCAGCAAGGACGTGCAGCAATCCGGGGCCACCGCGAGCGGCAACCGATGGGTCATCCTTGTGGCCGCGGTGCTGGTGCAGCTGGCCATCGGCGCGGTCTACGCATGGAGCGTGTTCGCCAAGGCGATGCAGAGCTCAGACGCGTTCGGCTGGTCGAAGTCGCTGGCGGCGGTTCCGTTCGAGGTGGCCATCGGCATGATCTTCCTCGGCAGCTTCATCGGCGGACGGATCCAGGACCGGCGCGGTCCTCGAGTCGTCGCGTTGACCGGCGGCGTCATCTACAGCGTCGGGGTCATGATCGCCTCGTTCGCTGACAAGGACCACTTCTGGATCCTGCTCGTCGGCTACGGCATCCTCGGCGGGTTCGGTCTCGGCATGGTCTACATCGTGCCGATCGCCATGCTGCAGAAGTGGTTTCCTGACAAACCCGGCCTCATCACGGGCATCGCTGTGGCGGGCTTCGGCTTCGGTGCCGTGATCACCTCGCCCCTCGGGCAGAGCCTCATCGCCGGAGACCCGTCCCTGCCGACGAAGGCCTTTCTCCCCTTGGGCCTGGGCTACCTCGTCGCGATCGTCCTCGGCGCCAGCTTCTTCCGCAACCCAGCCGCGGCTCCCGCCGGGCCTGCCAGGGCTTCCGCCGCAGGGTCTCCCGGGGCGAAGCCCCAGGCCGATGCCGACTACACGACCGAGGAGGCACTGCGCACGCCGCAGTGGTACCTCCTGACGGGCATCCTCACCCTCAGTGTCACTGCGGGAATCTCCCTCATCGCCGTGGCCGCCAGCAGCGCGACCGACGTGGCGGGCTTCTCGGCAACCGGGGCGGCGAGCCTCGTCGGCGTGCTGGCCATCTTCAACGGTGGCGGTCGCATCCTGTGGGGCTGGGTGTCTGACCGGATCGGGAAGATGCCGGCCTTCATGGGCATCCTCGGTATCCAGGGCGTCTGCCTCCTGCTGATCCCGCACATCTCCTCGACCGTGATCTTCGCGATCCTCGCCGCGCTCATCTACACCTGCTACGGCGGGGCCTTCGGCACCATGCCCTCCACGGCAGGCCGCTTCTTCGGCGTGCGCAACGCCGGAGGGATCTACGGGCTGATGCTCATCGGCTGGAGCCTCGGCGGCATCATCGGCCCGCTGCTCATCGCTGCGCTCATCGGTGAGGAGAAGGCCTACACGCTCGGCTTCACCGTGATCGGGATCATCGCGCTCGTCGGCATGGTGCTGCCGCTCATCACGAAGAAGCCGGCCCTCAGGCAGCGCCGCAGCCCGGAGCCCGTGAGCAGCTGACTCACCGGGCACTGACGGCTCCTTGACCCCGCTGTCGTCGGGGCGGGGGCCTGCCGTCACCGCACCCGCAGGACGTGCGCCCCTCGGGGGACCAGCTCCCCGATGACGGCCGCCCCGGGAATCTCTCCGGCGATGAGGAGCCCCCCGCTCGTCTGGGCGTCGGCGAGCAGCAACAGCTCGTCCTCGTCGACGGACGCGTCGAGGTGCTGTCGCACCCAGTCGAGGTTACGGCGGCTGCCGCCGGGCACGAACCCGTCACGCAGCGACGTTCGTACACCCTCCAGGTAGGGCACAGCGGAAGCGTCGATGACGGCGGTGACGCCGGAGGCGCGAGCCATCTTGAACAGGTGCCCGAGCAGTCCGAAGCCCGTGACGTCGGTCGCGGCCAGTACCCCGGCGGCCAACGCGGCCACACTGGCCTGGTCGTTGAGCGCGACCATCGAGGCGATCGCGTGGTCGAACACCTCGCCGGTGGCCTTGTGGCGGTTGTTGAGCACCCCCACGCCGAGCGGCTTGGTGAGGCTGATCGGCAGACCGGCCCGCGCGGCGTCGTTGCGCAGCAGGTGATCCGGGTCGCCGATCCCCGTGACGGCCATGCCGTACTTCGGCTCCGGGTCGTCGATGCTGTGGCCACCAGCGACGGGGCAGCCGGCTGCGCCTGCGACGTCGAGGCCACCGCGCAGCACCTCGGCCGCCAGCTCGAGGGGCAGCACGTCGCGGGGCCAGCCGAGGAGGTTGACGGCCAGCACCGGGCTCCCGCCCATCGCGTAGATGTCGGAGAGCGCATTGGCGGCGGCGATGCGCCCCCAGTCGTAGGCGTCGTCGACGACGGGGGTGAAGAAGTCGGCGGTCGCGAGCACCGCCACTCCGCCGGCGATGCGCACCGCGGCGGCGTCGTCACCGTCGTCGAGACCGACGAGCAGGTCGGGATGGGCCACACCGGTCAACCCCTGGACCATGCGCTCGAGGTCACCCGGGGGGATCTTGCAGGCGCAGCCGCCGCCCTTGGCGAACTGGGTCAGTCGGACGGTGGGCTGCAGAGCGACATCCATGACCCGACATTAGGCCGTCGCGTCGGATGGCTGGCGGGGGCGGCCGACGCCCGGTGGGTACGGTGTGGCAGTGGAGGTGTCTGGGCACCTGGTGGTCCCCCCGGTCTTCAACACCGGTGAGGCCGAGTATCTCGGCCTGGCGGGTTCGATTCCCGTCCACCTCCGCCATGACGGATGACGCTGAACGCCGGGTTCGGCGGAGGGAGGCAGCACGTGTCGCAGGTCGACCCTCGCCGGCTCATCCCGCGCACCGACATGCTGCTGGCCCTCCCGGTGTTCGTCGACGCGGCGGCGCGCTACGGCGGCACGGTGGTGCGAGCGGCCATCGCGGCAGCACAGCAGCAGGCTCGCGACGGCCTGATACCGGCCGAGGCGGTCGCCGACGCCGCCCGGGCAGGGTTGCCGACGAGTTCGACGACCCTCGAGCCGGTGCTCAACGCCACCGGCATCGTCGTGCACACCAACCTCGGCCGCGCACCCCTGTCGCAGGCGGCGGTCGCGGCGCTCGTGCGCGCGGCCGGCTACGTCGACGTCGAGTTCGACCTTGCGACGGGCGCGCGGGCCCGCCGCGGTCGCGGCACCCTGGCCGCGCTGCTCGAGCAGGTACCGACGGCGGGTGACGCCCTCGTGGTCAACAACGGCGCCGCTGCCCTCGTGCTCGCGACGACCGCCCTCGCCGCGGGGCGCGAGGTGGTGGTCAGCCGCGGGGAGCTCGTCGAGATCGGCGACGGCTTCCGGCTGCCCGACCTGATCGAGTCGACCGGTGCGCGGCTGCGCGAGGTGGGCACCACCAACCGGACGCACCTGGCCGACTACGCCGCCGCCATCGGCCCCGACACGGGCTGCATCCTCAAGGTGCACCCGAGCAACTACCGGGTGTCAGGCTTCACCTCCTCCGTGGGTCTCACCGAGCTGTCGACGCTCGGCGTGCCGGTCGTCATGGACATCGGCAGCGGGTTGCTCAAGTTCGACCCGGCGACGCCCGAGGAGCCCGACGCCACCATGGCGCTCGCCGCCGGGGCCACCATCGTGACGGCGAGCGGCGACAAGCTCCTCGGCGGGCCGCAGTCGGGGCTCGTGCTCGGTGACCGGGAGGTGGTCGAGCGCCTGCGCCGGCATCCCCTCGCTCGCGCCCTGCGCGTCGACAAGCTGACCCTGGCCGCGCTCGAGGCGACTTTACGGGGGCCGGTGGCGCCGGTGCAGGCCTACCTGCACGCCGACCCCGCCGTGCTACGCACGCGCACCGAACGTCTCGCTGCCGCCCTCGGGCGGGAGGTGCTCGAGGTGGTCGGTGCCGTGGGCGGTGGCGCTGCCCCCGGGATGCCGCTGCCCGGGTATGCGGTGGAGTTGCCGCCAGGGTGCGCCGAGGCCCTTCGCCGGCACCGTCCCGTCGTCATCGCGCGGGTCGAGGGCGGACGCTGTCTCGTTGACCTGCGGTGCGTGCCGGCCGACGACGACCTCGTCGTCGAGAGCGCCATCCGCGCGGTGCTCGACGCTCCCGACAGCGGGGGCTGAGCGGTGGCCGTCATCGCCACCGCCGGCCATGTCGACCACGGCAAGTCGGCGCTCGTGCGCGCCCTGACCGGGATCGAACCGGACCGGTGGCAGGAGGAGCGCCGCAGGGGCATGACGATCGACCTCGGCTACGCGTGGACCACGCTGCCCTCCGGCGCCGAGGTGGCCTTCGTCGACGTGCCCGGCCACGAGCGCTTCATCGGCAACATGATCGCGGGGCTCGGGCCCGTTCCGGCCGTGCTCTTCGTCGTCGCCGCCGACGAGGGGTGGCGACAGCAGTCGGAGGAGCACCTGACGGCCGTCGAGGCCCTCGGCCTGCAGCACGGGCTGCTCGTGGTGACCCGTTCCGATCTCGCGAACCCCGCCGACGCCCTCGATGCAGCAGGAAGGCGGTTGCAGGCTGCCGGCCTCGGCGGATGGGAGGCGGTGGCGGTGTCGGCACCCACCGGTCAGGGGCTGCCCGAGCTGCGCTCCGCCCTCGACCGCCTGGTCGCCGGCCTGCCCGAGCCGGAGACCGACGCTCCCGCAAGGCTCTGGGTCGATCGCAGCTTCACCGTGCGTGGCAGCGGGACCGTCGTGACGGGGACCCTCGGCCAGGGCCGCATCGGTGTGGGTGACCGCCTGCGTCTCATCGCCCAGGACGAGACGGAGCGCCTGATCACCGTTCGGGGCCTGGAGTCATTGGGTCGGCCGCGAGAGGAGGCTTCTTCGGTGGCCCGGGTGGCCCTCAACCTGCGTGGAGTGAGCGCTGACGAGATCGGCCGAGGCGACCTGCTCGTCGGAGCCGGCGCGTGGCACACGACGTCGGTGGTGGACGTGGCGCTCACCGCGGTCGGAGGCGGGGAGGGGCACTACGGGCAGGCCGCAGGCCAAGGTGGGTCGCGGGGGCCACGGGGCGGTGCCACCTCGTTCGCCCTGCTGCCGAGCCGGGTCATGGTTCACGTCGGCACGTTGGCGATCGAGGGGCGGGTGCGCCCGCTCGCACCGTCGAGCTCCTCGGGCGCCTCCAACCACACGGCACGCCTGACCTTCGGCCGCGCCCTGCTGCTGCGCCCCGGGGACCGGCTCATCCTGCGTGACGCTGGAGCCCGGCGGGTGTTGGCCGGTGCGCGCGTGCTCGACACCGACCCACCCGGTCTCTCCCGGCGAGGGGCGGCCGCCCGGCGAGCCCTCGACCTCGTCGCCCTGTCGGCCGGCCCCGACCTCGCCCACGAGGTCGGGCGACGGGGAGCGATGACCGTCGCCGATGCGCTGGCGCTCGGCCACCGCCACGAGAGGATCCCGACCGAGGAGGAGGGAGCCGCCGCTGATGGGCCCGACGACCCGTCGGGCGTTCGTCGTCGAGGTCTTTGGCTCGTCGACGCCGCACGGTGGAGAGACTGGGGCCAGCTGCTTCGAGCCTGCGTCGAGAACCAGGCCCGCAGCGACCCGCTGCAGCCGACCCTGTCTTTGGAGGCGGCCCGCGCCGCTGTGGGCGTGCCCGACCGCACCCTGCTGGCGAGACTGGCCGTCGAGTCCGGCCTCGAGGTGGTCGACGGCCGAGTCGGACTCCCGGGGGTCCGGGCGGCCCTCGACCCCAGCACCGAGGCCGGCCTTCAAGCGATCGAGCAGCGGTTGCGGGCCGTGCCCTACACGGCTCCCGAGCAGCACGATCTCGACGACGCCGGTCTTGGATCCCGACAGCTGGCTGCGGCCGAGAAGGTCGGGCGCGTGCTCCGGCTGCCCGGGGAGGTCGTGCTGCTGCCCTCGGCGCCCGCCCGGGCGATGCGGGTGCTGGCGGCCCTGCCCCAGCCCTTCACGACGAGCGAGGCCCGTCAGGCGCTCGGCTCGACCCGGCGCACCGTGATCCCCCTGCTCGAGCACCTCGACGCGCGCGGCTGGACCCGCCGTCTCGACGCCACCCACCGCGAGGTGCGTCGCTGAACCGGTGACCGGCACGTGACGGCAGGCGATGGCCGACCGGCCTGGCTCCAGGCGCCCTTCAGGCCAGGTCGACATCCGCAGGGATCCGGCCGTGGCGGGGTTGTTGGGCGCGCAGGCTCGTGGGGACCGCAGGGATCCGGCCGTGGCGGGGTTGTTGGGCGCGCAGGCTCGTGGGGACCGCAGGGATCGGACCGTGGCGGGGTTGTTGGGCGCGCAGGCTCGTGGGGACCGCAGGGATCGGACCGT